>CAMCSH010000195.1 GCA_945877655.1 Lentisphaera araneosa HTCC2155
CGACCAAATGGCTGATCGAGCATCAGGCCAAGGACGGCACTTGGAACTATCAAGGCACCGGTTCAGGCGACCACTCGGTCACCCAGTTCGCGCTCCTAGGCCTGAAAGCCGGCCAAGACTCAGGTGTCGTCGTGCCGAAAGATGTCTTCGCCCGCAGCGCCAATCATTTCAAGGCTGTGCAAGGGACTGAAGGCGGCTGGAGCTACATCGGCCGCGGCAACCCATCTCCAAGCATGAGTGCTGCCGGCCTCGCCAGCCTGGCCATCTGCGGCGTCGAAGCCGATCTCTCGCTCGAAATCCTGAAAGGCCCGACGCAAATCGGCCGCTACCAGTCCGACCCGGCCATCAGCCGCGGCCTCAACTACATGGGCAGCATCCTCAAGGACCGCTCCGCCCTGATGGATTCCTACACCGCCTACGCGATCGAACGGGTCGGCATCCTGCACGACCGCCGCATTCTCGGCAAGGTCGACTGGTACCGCGCCGGCATCAGCCACTTCGCCCAGAATGAAGACCTGCGCGGCCAGGTGATGCTCAGCGATGCCTTCCGCCTGCTCTTCATCGGCAAGGGCAATACCCCGGTCTTCGCCTGCAAGATCCGCTGGGGCGAAGCCCAGGCCGGCGATCTGGAAAGCTGGAACCTCCGCCGCCGCGATGTCCGCAATCTCACCCAGGAGATGTCGCGCCTCTTCACCAGCCCCCTCGACTGGTGCAGCGCCCCGCTGGACAGCGGCGACAGCAACCTGGCGAGGGCGCCGCTGCTCATCCTCTCCGGCAAAGGACCCTTGAAGCTGTCCGACAAGGAACTCGCTGTCCTCAAGTCCCACCTCGACAAGGACGGCACCCTGCTGATCACCCCCTGCCTCAACGACGCCGCTTTTCAGACTTCCGTCCTGGAGCAACTCGGCACCCTTTATCCCGGGCTCCGGATGGGCGAGATCAGCGCCGCCCATGAGCTGCGCCGGATGTATTACGACCTCCAGGGGATCCGCCTGCCCCTGCAAATGTTGAGCTCGCGCTGCCGACCGCTACGCATCTTCATCAGCACTGAAGACATCTCCCTCGCCTTGGAGAAAAAAGACCTAAGCCAAGTGCAGTCGTGCAGCCTTGCCAACCTATCGCGCTTCGCGTTGAAGCAGAAGCCCCTGGTCGAGCGCCTGGCCCAGGTCGCCGTCCTCAAACCGGCCGCCGCGCTTGCCGAGGCTGGCAAGGAGGATTTCAGCCGCAGCCTGGGCGCCGCCGACGACGGCATGGACCTGCCGATGATCCGCTTAGGCGGCAAAGATCCCGACCCCTCCGCCATCGCCAACTTCCTCGGTTTCATGCGTAAAACCCTCAAGGTGCCGACGGTCAAGGTGCCCAGCGTCATCGATCTCGCCGATGCCGAGTCCCTGCGCCGCCACGCCGTGCTTTTCCTTAGCTCCGATCAGGCCCTCAGCTTCAGTCCGGCCGAGATCCGCAATCTGAAAAACTGGATCGCCGACGGCGGTTTCCTGATCGCCGAATCAGCTTGCGGCTGCGATGAATTCGACCGCTCCTTCCGCCAGCTTCTACCCCAGATCACCCCCGATGCCAAGCTCGAGGCGATCCCCGCCGACAGCCCCCTCCTCGCCGAACCCTTTTCCCAGCCGCCACAGCTGACCAAAGCTGCTGGCGGGGTCGACGGCAAGCCCCGTGAGCTCCTCCTCGGCGTCCGCGTCAACAAGCGTTTCGCCGTCGTTTATTGCCCTCTCGATCTCAGCTCCGGCCTGGCCGGCGCCAGCGACGATGCCGTACCCGGCCTCGAGACCAGCGCTGCCTTCCGGCTCCTCGCCAACCTGATCTCCTACGGCCTCGGCCGCTGATCGTCGATTACTTCTTCGCTTTCTCGAAGAGCGTAGCGGGGCTCTCTTTGCTGAAGGCGGCGTCGAGCTTATCGAACTTCAACTGCAGCTCGCCCTTGGCGTTGGCCATGGTGATGATGGTCGGCACCCACACCTTGTTGACGTCGGTGAACTCTTCAAATTTCAAAGATTGGAAGGGATCTTTGTCCGAGCCGCGATACCACTCGACCTGAACCGGACCGAGGTATTTCTCCGAAATCCAGACCTTGGCGTATTCATCGAGACTGTCAGGGTTGGCCAGCTGGAAAACCCGGCAGGCGATCAGACCCAGGCTTTCGCGTTTATACTCCTGCTGAAAGTTCCAGTAGAGGAAAGACATCGACAGGTCTTCCGGCCGGATGTTGAGGGTCTCGTATTTAGAGCCGGTTTTCAAGCGGCCTTCCTCAAGGATGACGGTTTTTTTACGCAGGCCGAAATCGTGATGGAGCTTCACCGTCTCCTGATCCAAGGTGGAAAGAAAGGTGAGCTCGAGCGGCTTGAGTTCGGCGCTCAGGCCGAGGTCGAGTTTGAGGCGTGAGCCGTCTTTAGCCCGGAAATTGGCTCGTCCGCCGAGTTTCAGCCAGCAGTTGCCGAGCAGTTGATCCCGGGTGGTCTTGAGGAATTCCTGCGAGGTCTGTTTCGCCGGATCAACCGGAGCGGGCTTGAGCTGCGCCGAAGTGCTGGGAGCCAGGGTCGCGGCGGTGATCAGTGACAAGGCACAAAAGAAAGTTTTCATGAAATGGGTTCCCACGGGTTTGAGAGGGGCGGATCCTTGCAAAAATTGAGACGGCGAAAGGACTCGGCAGTTCCCAGAGGATAAATCCTGCCCAGCTCTTTTACCAGCCATCGCGAGCTGGGATGCAGCCGCTCCTATATCAAAATTCCCGCTTTCGTCCAAGGCTTGGCACTTGTAAAGATCGCCGCAAGCTGCACCCTAGACATCGCCGGAATCGGCAGTCAGACCGGGGCGCCCGCCGCCTTGGTCAGACCTGCCTTTCCCCTAACAACTTCACAGGAGACCCAAACGATGAGCCAATTCCTCAGCTTCGCCGAGATTCAGAAAGCCACCGCCGGCCGCTGGTTGCGCATCCCCAAGAAGCCCTTTGAACTCACCGGCGGCATCTCCACCGACACCCGTACACTGGTCCCCGGCCAAGCCTTCCTGGCGATCAAAGGCGAACGTTTCGACGGTCATGATCACCTTGTCGAAGCCGCCGCCAAAGGCGCTTCCCTCCTCATCGTCTCCCGCGACGGCATCCACCCTCCGGAAGGCCCCGCGGCCCTTCACGTCAACGACAGCGTCGCCGCTTATCAAGCGATCGCAGGAATCTGGTTGAGTAAACAGGCCACCGTCAAAACCATCGCCATCACCGGCTCCTCGGGCAAGACTTCCTGCAAGGCGATCCTCGCCGCCATCCTCGAAGCCGCCGCGCCGAAAGCCGTTGTCGCCACCTTGGACAACACCAACAACCAGATCGGCGTGCCGCAGAACATCGTCCGCGTCACCCCGGAAACCAAGTTCGTCGTGCTCGAACTCGGCACCAATCACATGGGCGAGATCAAGCCGATCGCGCAGATCTGCCCGGCCGATGTCGCCATCCTCACCGGCCTCGGCGACGCCCATGCCGGCAACTTCGCCTCGCCCGCCGCCTACGCCTCGGAAAAAGCCGAGATGCTCCGCTGCCTCAAGCCCGGCGGCCTCGCCATCATCGCCCGCAACGCGGTCGAACTGCTGGAAAACACCGGCGCCCTCGAAGGCAAAAATGTTCTCACCTTCGGCCCCGAAGAAGATGCCGACATCCGCGTCAGCTGCCCCTCGCAGACCCTGGTCAGCACCAAGGTCAACATCCACCTGCCGAAAGACAAACTGCTCGACTTCCCCTCGCGTCTCGGTGGCCTGCACCAGGCCGGCAACATCGCCGCAGCCTATGCCGCGGCGGAATTCCTCGGCGCCGCTCCGGCTCCGGAAAAGCTGTCGACCCTGATGGCCAACCTGAAGCTTCCCGCCCACCGCATGAAAGTGCTCGACAAGGACGGCATCACCTGGATCGACGACTCCTACAACGCCAACCTGCAGTCGAGCATCGCCGCCTTGGACTGGGTCGCCGAATGCGCCCGAAAAGAGAAGCCCAAGCGCGTCTTCCTCTGCCTCGGCGACATGCTGGAGCTCGGCGCCCGCACCGCCGAACTGCACGAAGCCTTGGCTGAACACGCCGCCGAACTGATTTTCCCGAAAGACTGCAAGGTCAACTTCGTCCTCGTCGGCGAAGAGATCGGCGACGCCTTCAAGGACTTCCCCGCCGAGTTCTTCGTCGATGCCGAATTCGCCGGTCAATCGATCCGCCCCATCCTCCGTCGCGGCGACTGGGTCCTCCTCAAGGGCTCCCGCGGCATGACCATGGAAAAGATCCTCGAAGAGATCTGAGCCACGTAGTTTAAGGTTTAAAGTTTAAGGTTTAAAGTTGACACACCAACACGTTGACTTGAAGCCTTAATCTCAACCTTAAACCTTCAAACCTTAAACTTTAAACTTTGACGTCCCCATGCTTTACTGGCTCAGCCAATACGATCACGGCCCGCTCCGGATCTTCAAATACCTCACCTTCCGTTCGGGAGGCGCTTTCCTGACTGCCTTTTTGCTGGTGATCCTGTTCGGACCGATGACCGTTCGCTTGCTGAAAGAATTGCGCGCCGTCGCCGGTGATCGCTACAAAGGCATGGCCAACGCCCAAGAACTGATCGATGCGGCGAAAGCCAAGACGCCGTCGATGGGCGGCATCCTGATCGTCCTAGCGACCTTGGCTGCCACCTTGGTCTGGGCCCCCTTGAATCAACCCTTGGTCTGGATCGCCCTGGCAGTGATGGTGATCATGGCCTTGCTGGGTTTCTGGGATGACTATGCCAAAGTCGCCTATCCTGGCCGCGACGGCATTTCCGGTCGTCTCCGTCTCACTGTCGAAGCCTTGACCGGTAGCCTTGCCTGCCTCGCGCTTTGCGCCATCCCGGGTGTCGCCGACAACATGACCGAGCTCCATGTTCCCTTCATCAAGGATCCGGCGCTGAAGGCAATGAGCTTGTGGATGATCGTCTTCTTCGGCGCCCTGGTGATCACCGCCGCCGCAAACGCCGTCAACCTGACCGATGGTCTTGATGGCCTGGCCACCGGCTGCACCGTCATCTGCACCGCCGTCTTCCTGCTCATCGCCTATCTTTCCGGCAACAGCAAATTCTCCGCCTACCTCGGCATCCCCTTCGTTCCCGGTTGCGGTGAAATCGGCGTCTTCGCCGCCGCCATGATCGGCGCCTGCGTCGGTTTCCTCTGGTACAACTGCCACCCCGCCTCGATGTTCATGGGCGACACCGGATCGCTTGCGCTCGGCGGCTCGATCGGTCTGATTGCCGTCATCGTCCGTCAGGAACTCCTGCTGGTGATCGTCGGCGGCATCTTCGTCTGGGAGGCCGCCTCGGTCCTGATCCAAACCAGCTACTTCAAGTTCACCAAGCGGCGTTTCGGCGAAGGCCGGCGGGTCTTCCTGATGGCGCCGATCCACCACCACTACCAGAAAAAAGGCTGGCGTGAAACCCAGGTCGTGATGCGCTTCTGGATCATCGCCTTGATCCTTGCCGGCATCGGTCTCGCCACCTTGAAGATCCGTTGACATTGGCGAAATCGGCATTGCGCTTGATTTCGCCAAATTCGGTTTAAATTCTTGTCGTTAAAAAGCAAAAAATCTTGAGGAAGACATGAAGAATTTTGAAAGCCTCTTCGCTGAACTGCAAGCCAAAGCTGCCGCGGGCAATCCCGACAGCGGCACCGTCAAGGAACTGCAGAAAGGCACCCACTTCATCTGCAAGAAAATCGTCGAAGAAGCCGCAGAAGTGATGCTCGCCGCCGAGGCTCAGACCCGCGACGACGCCGCTCTGGAAATCTCGCAACTTCTTTATCACCTTCAAGTTCTCATGATCGATCGAGGCCTCAGCCTCGAAGACGTCTACAGGAAACTCTAAGACTATGAAACACCAATTCCTGCTTCTCCTCTGCCTCCTTCTTGCCGTCGCCTGCTGCAAGAAGCCGGCACCCGCCCAGCCCACACCCGCCCAGCCCCCTCCTCCCAGCGCCAAGGAAGTCACGATGAATAAACCGTCGGAATGGAACAAGCTCACTCCCGAAGAAGAACGCGTCATCGTCGGCAAAGGCACGGAACGAGCCGGCAGCGGCGAATACTGGAATCACAAGGCTCCCGGCTACTACGTCTGCCGCCGCTGTTCCGCCCCGCTCTACCGCAGCGAAGACAAATTCGATTCTCACTGCGGCTGGCCGAGCTTCGACGCCGAAATCCCCGGCTCCGTCAAAAAAACCCCTGATGCCGATGGATCCCGGACCGAAATCACCTGCGCCCGCTGCGACGGCCACCTCGGCCATGTCTTCACCGGCGAAGGCTTCACCGCTAAAAACACCCGTCACTGCGTCAATTCGATCTCGATGAAATTCGTCTCCGCCGCCCTCGGCGACACCCAGGTGGGGATTAACCTCGACACTCAGAAAGCAGTCTTCGCCTCCGGTTGTTTCTGGGGCACCGAATTCTTCCTGCAAAAATTCCCCGGTGTCGTCAGCACCACCTGCGGCTATGCCGGTGGTCACAAAGAAAATCCCACCTACAAAGAAGTTTGCGGCCACGAAACCGGTCATCTGGAAGTTGTCGAAATGGAATTCGACCCGAAAAAGACCAGCTACGAAGCCCTCGCAAAATTCTTCTTTGAAACCCATGACTTCGAGCAGAAAAACGGCCAAGGCCCCGACATCGGCCCGCAATATCTCTCCGCCGTCTTCTGCCAGAATGAAGAACAAAAGCAAGTCATCGAAAAACTCATTGCGCAGCTCAAGGCCAAAGGATTGAAGCCCGCCACCCAGGTCCGCGGCGCCGACAAGTTCTGGCCAGCAGAAACCTACCATCAGGATTATTACGATCGCAAAGGCAGCACCCCTTATTGCCACGCCTATCGCAAAATCTTCGACTGATCCAGCCGCATCTTTCCAACCCGGAGCTCCCCATGTCTCGTGAAGTTTACACCACCAACGAAGCCGCACGACTTCTAGGCATCGCCCGCACCAGCTTGATCAACTGGGTCGAACGCGGCGAACTCGAGCCCGCCACCACCCCGGGCGGCCACCGCCGCTTCCGCCGCAGCGACCTGACGAAATTCGCCAAGAAACACGGCTTCAGCCTCGATGAAAGCGCCTTGGAAAACAGCGAAGTGGAAGTGGTCAAGGAAGGCCGCCGCATCCTCCTCGTCGACGACGACGAAAACTTCCGCCGCTTCGCCCACGAATGCCTCGGCATCGCCGGCAATTTCGAGGTCAAGGAAGCCGCCAACGGCATTGAAGCAGCCCTCCTCGTCGGCTCGTGGAAACCGCACGCCATCCTCCTCGACCTTCACATGCCGAAGATGAACGGCTTTGAATTCATCTCGCAAATGCGCTCAAACGCCGATTTCGCCAAGGTCCGTGTCGTCGTCGTCACCGCCTACGCCGATGAACAGACCCGCAAAGAACTGAAGAACTTCCCCCATGACGCCCTGATCGTCAAGCCGATCGGCATCAAGGACTTCGTCGAGACCCTCCGCGGCCTTGTCGTCTGAAGCCAGTTCGCACCTCGCTCGAAAAAGATCCGGCCAATCGCCGGATCTTTTTCATTTCAGCTCCGATTCGCCCCCAGCGGCGGTAGGCCGCGGCGAAGGAAGAGGTTGTGTGAACCTTAATTAAAAACCGCAGCAGAGGAAAGAGGAATGGAACCGGGTTATAAGGTTGAAACGCAAGCACATGAACAACAGCAATAAGAGACGGATCTCAGGGCATCGCTCAAGGTTGGCGCTGATGACTGCAGAACCTTTGCGTCATTGTCGTTAGTTATTGCTGTTTCAGCTAATCCTTATCAAGCTTTCAACCTAAAAACCGCAGCAGTGGAATGGAACCGGGTTGAAAGGTTGAAAGGTTGAAACGCAAGCGCATGAACAACAGCAACAAAAGACGATTCTAAGAGCATCGCTCATGGGCGGCAGATGATTGCC
>CAMCSH010000196.1 GCA_945877655.1 Lentisphaera araneosa HTCC2155
CGCCTTGATCACCCAGTCGCGCCAAGGCCAGGGGGTGTGCAGGCTGTCGTGCAGGTAGCCGTTGGTGTCGGCGTAGCGGGCCAGGTCGAGCCAGGTGCTGGCAAAGTGTTCGCCATAACGTGGCGAGGCGAGGAGGCGATCGACCTGCCTGTCAAAGGCGTCGACATTGCGATCGGCGCAAAACGCGGCGATCTCATCGGTGCTCGGCGGCAGGCCGGTGAGGCTGAGGCTGAGGCGGCGCAGAAGCGTCGCGCGATCGGCTTCAGGAGAAAGCTCCAGCCCGGCTTGTTTGAGGCGGCTTTGAACAAAGGCGTCGATGGCGTTGCCGGGGCCGGGCGGCAGAGCCTTTTTCGGGGCAACATAAGCCCAGTGTTCCTGATAGGCGGCACCCTCGGCGATCCAGCGTTTCATCAGCGTTTTTTCGCCCTCGGTAAGGCGAGGCTTGCCGGATTTTTTCGGCGGCATCATGTCTTCTTCATCGTCAGTGAGGATGCGGCGCCAGGCCTCGCTCTCCTCCGGCTTGCCCGGGACGATGGCGAAGCTGCCGTCCTTACGCTTGGCGGTGGCGATGTCGGCGCGGTCGAGACGCAGCTCGGCTTTGCGATGAGCCTCCTCGCGGCCATGGCAACCGAGACAGCGGTCGGACAGGATCGGCCGGATGTCGCGGTTGTAATCAATTGGCGGCGGCTTGCTGGCGACGGCTTTCACCTCCCGTGACGCCATCCCCGCCGGCTCTTGGCTGCAGGAGTTGAAAAAGGTGGCGCCGAGCACCAGCGTACAGAAGGAAAGGACTTGGGATTTCATGCTTGACCTCATGGTTGGTTCTGCGACTAAGATCGACCGATAAGCCCGCGAGTTTCATGTTAAAATCCGTCACTAATCGATAGGCGTCCGCCTGGCTCTGGATCGACCCGGAAGCCCCGTCATTTTCAACACTCCGTCTTCAGTTCCCCCATATCAGATTTACCGCCCTTGACGGCGGGTTCCTCCGGCGTAGCCTAGGCTCGTGTCACCTATCCATAAAGCTGCCAAGGAACAAGTCATGAAAAAAACCGCGCTCCACGACACCCACGTCAAACTCGGCGGTCGGATTGTCGATTTCGCCGGCTGGGCCCTGCCGGTCCAATACGCCTCGATGATCACCGAACACAAAGCCGTGCGCGAAGCCGCCGGCGTCTTCGACTGCTCGCACATGGGCCAGTTCTTCATCAAAGGCCCCGAGGCCTATGACTTCGTCCAGTACATGATCACCAACAATCTCGACAAGGTCGGCCCCGGCCGCGGCCTCTACTCCGGCCTGCTCTACGACAACGGCACCTTCGTCGACGACATCATCGTCTACGTCCAATCGAAAGAGTCGATCTTCATCGTCGTCAACGCCTCCAACATCGACAAGGACTACGCCTGGTTCCACGCCAACCTGGAGATGAAAGGCTACAAGTGCACCCTGACCAACCGCTCAGATGAATTCAGCCTGCTCGCCCTCCAAGGCCCCAAGGCTCCCGAGTTCGTCGAACAGTTCTTCCCCGGCGTCTACGGCAAGCTCGACACCTTCGGCCACGCCGAACTCACCTACCAGGGCGCTTTGACCTTCATCTGCCGCACCGGCTACACCGGTGAAGCCGGCGTCGAGATCATCCTCGAAAACAAATCCGCCCCCGCCCTCCTCGAAGCCCTCGTCGCCGCCGGCGTCACTCCCTGCGGCCTCGGTTCGCGCGACACCCTGCGCCTCGAAAAAGGCTTCTCGCTCTACGGCCACGAAATCAACGACACCACCAACGCCCTCGAAGCCGGCCTCGGCTGGGTTTGCGATCTCAGCAAACCCGCCTTCATCGGCAAGGACGCCTTGGTCAAGATCAAGGCCGACGGCGTCAAGCGCAAACTCATCGGCTTCACCGTCGAAGATCGCCCCATCCCCCGCGACGGCGAGAAGATCGTCGATGCCGACGGCAACGAGATCGGCTATGTCACCTCCGGCACCATGTCGCCCATCCTCAACAAAGGCATCGGCCTCGCGTATGTCCCGGTGACCTGTAAAGACGCCACCATCAACATCGCCACCAAGCGCAAGACCATGATCGGCACGGTCTGCAAGCGCACCTTCGTCTGATCCCGAACTGAGCGCCTTTCGCGTCCGCCGCAAGCTTTGCGGCGGGCGCGATTTTTTTCGACCTGTGCAACTCCTGTTTGATCTTGTATGCCCCCGCATACCTCGGCGACTGGGGAGTGAGGGAGGAGGGAGTAAGGGAGTAGCTCCCTGCAGCTCACTCCCTTACTCCCCTGTTCCCTTACTCCCTAGTTTGTTGATCGTGACGTCGATTTGCACAGGTCGATTTTTTTTAAATCAGATCTGACCTGGCGAGATGATGACAGTGCAGCAATCAAGCTGCGAGCTGCGCTCACCAAAGGGGAACAGTCCGTAGTGACCAACATGATTCCGAAGATCAGGAAGTCCGATATTCAGACTTCCTGACCCGCAGCACGGCTCGGCCGTGAAGAACTTGGCTCCTTCTGCTTTACCCCGAAGGGGTTGCAGCTCAAAGACCAGGGTTGCGACGAGCATCGAGGAGCTACCCTGGGGCCTACCAATATCCTCGTACCCCAACGGGGTTTCATCTCGCTCGTGCTTCTCGGCGCACGGAACGCGATGAAACCCCGTTGGGGTATGGAATCAAATTCATCTCCCCAGGGCAGGCGATGCGCCAACCCTGGGCTTTGGGCTGTAACCCCCTTGGGGTTAAGCAACAAAGCAAGTGCCATGCAGCCTACTACTGCAGATCATGAAGTCCGACTACTGAGAAAAGTCGATCATGCCTTGCGAAGGCGCTCAATGGTCTCTGGCGAAAACATGGTCCGGAAGCGCCGAACCGGAGTGCAATCTTTTTTGAGCATTCCTGCCTTGATGAGAAAATCGCGATGGTTAGCGTCGCCGCGGACCTGATCTTTGAACCTAAAAACCGCAGCAGAGGAATGGAACCGGGTTGAAAGGTTGAAAGGTTGAAACGCAAGCATATGAACAACAGCAACAAGAGACGAATCTAAGAGTATCGCTCAGGTGTGGCAAAGATGACTGCCGAAGCTTTTCTTCATAGTCATTAGTTATTGCTGTTGCAGCTAATCCTTTCAACCTTTGAACCTTTCAACCTTTCAACTGCGGTTTTTAGATTGAAGCTCTCGATGAGGCGCTCAGAAGCTGCCTTAAGACGCACAAGTTCTTCTTAGGGACTGAGGTCGGGATAGGTGATGGCCATGGTGAAGAACTCCTTGATTGAGGAGAAAGTATGGAGAAGCTCACGAAAGCCAAGGCTTCTCACCCGCGTCACATCGCCCCCATTTCCTCTTCCACATCTTGCGAATCTCTTAGCCGCCGCGCTATTGTGAGCAGTCAACCCAGCCCACCCGGAGTTCAGGATGTCACTTCCCCATCTCAGCGTCAGTCCCGCCACCGGCAGCCGCCTCCTCAAACACTGCGGCGATTTCATCCAAGTCCGGGTCGAACTCGACCAGCCGGCTCCAGGACGCTGCCTCCTGCGCACCAATACCAACCAGGGCGACCTGCGCCGCGCCGACATCGTCAGCCATATCGAAAACAAGTCGATCCGCCTCGATCCGGGCTGGCACGATATCGAGATGGAACAGATCGAGCCAGGTATCTTCAGCGCCAGCCTGCCCCTCCTCGAAGTCGGCCACTTCGGACTCAAGCCCTATTTCCTCGCCCCCGATGAAAAAATCCAGTGGAGCGAAGGCGGCAACATCGCCATCAACGTCGAACCCTCCGCCTGCCGCAGCCGCAACGCCATCTACTGCGCCTTCGTCCGCCAGTTCGGCCCCAACAAGGAACTGGCCACCACCCCCGGCGACGACGAGGTCACGGGATTGAAGGCGCTCGACACCCAGGGCTGGACCTGCATCCCGCCCTCGGGCAAATTCCGCGACCTGATCGGCGAGCTCGACCACATCTTCGGCACCCTCGGCTGCGACATCCTCCATCTACTGCCGATCAACCCGACCCCGACCACCTACGCCCGCATGGGCCGCTTCGGCTCGCCCTACGCCGCCCTCGACTTCACCGCGGTCAACCCCGAGCTCGCCGAGTTCGACCTCAAGGCCACCCCCCTTGATCAATTCCTCGAGCTGGTCGACGCCGTCCACGCCCGCCAGGGCCGCCTCATCCTCGACATCGCCATCAACCACACCGGCTGGGCCGCCAAGCTGCATGAAACCCATCCCGAATGGATCAAACGCAACGCCGACGGCACGATCCACCAGCCCGGCGCCTGGGGCGTCACCTGGGAAGACCTCACCGAGCTCGATCACTCGCGCACCGAGCTCTGGCAATACCTCGCCGAAGTCTTCCTCACCTGGTGCGAACGCGGCGTCGACGGCTTCCGCTGCGATGCCGGCTACATGATTCCCTTCCCCGCCTGGGAATACATCGTCTCCAAGGTCCGCCTGCGCTTCCCCGACACCATCTTCCTCCTCGAAGGCCTCGGCGGCCCCTGGGACACCACCGAACGCCTGCTCGACGCCGCCAACCTCAACTGGGCCTACTCCGAGCTCTTCCAGAACTACGACAAGGACCAGATCTCCTGGTACATGGGCTACTCGCTCGCCCAGTCCGCCTGTCGCGGCCTGATGGTCCACTACGCCGAAACTCACGACAACTCGCGCCTCGCCGCCCGCTCGCCGACCTGGGCCCGGATGCGCACCCGTCTTTGCGCCCTGCTCTCCCACAACGGCGCTTTCGGCTTCACCGCCGGGGTCGAATGGCTCGCCGCCGAACGCATCGCCGTGCACCGCGCCTCCGGCCTCAACTGGGGCGCCCGCAGCAACCTCGTCGCCGATATCTCGCGCCTCAACAAACTCCTCCACAGCCACCCCGCCTTCCACGATGGCTCGACCCTGCAGGAAGTCCACAATCCGTCGCGCCAAGTCATCTCCTGGCTCCGCCGCGACCAGTCCGGCCTGCACCCCCTGCTCGTCATCATCAACCTAGACTGCAATGCCTCGCAGGATTTCTCCCTCCGCTGCGAATCCTTCGGCGCCAGCACCGGCATCCTGAGCGACCTGCTCGGCAAACGCCATTTCGACCTCGATGAAGATGGCGAAATCAGCGGCGTCCTCGCCCCCGGCGAAGCCCTCGCCCTCGGCAGCTCCACTCTCGTCCACGCCTGCAACGAAGGCGCCCTCAGCGCCGCCGAAGCCCGCCTCAGCGCCATGCGCGTCCTGTACGGTGAAGGGGTCGACCTGAAACGCCTCGACTGCGATGCCGAAGGCGCCAGCCTCGCCGCCGCCCCAGCGACCTGGCTGCGCCAGCACCAGCTCGCCTTCTGCCAGTGGAGCTTCCCCGGCGATCTGAAACGCCAAACCCCCTGGGCCCCCGGCGCCTGCCTCCTCCTCGCCTCGCCCTTCCGCTTCCGGGCCCAGCTCCTCGGCCGGCGCTGGGAATCAATCGAAGCCGGCGACGGCTCGCACTTCGTCGTCGTCCCTCCCCTCCCCGCCCGCCGCCAGCTCGAATTCACCCGCCTGCAACTGGAGAACTACGAGCCCGAACAGATCGCCCGCTACGAAGCCGAACTGCTCCTCTGCGCCGACGGCGACAAGCCCTTCCGCGGCACTCTGAAAGACGCCGCGCCGGTCACCGTCCTCGGCACCAACGGCCGCGGCGGCATGATGCGCATCCCCCTCCCCTGGGGCAGCCTGGTCAGCCGCTACGACGCCCTCCTCGCCTGCAACCTGTCGCCCGATCACCCCGAGAACCGCCACATCTTCTGGCGCCGCTGCCGCCTCTACGCCGCCCACCGCCACCACGTCTACGAACTCGGCCAGGCCGCCACCGAATCGGTCGCCGAAGAAGCCGGTCGCCTCAACCTGATCTTCCGCGTCCCCGCCGGCCTCGGCCGCTTCGCCCGCGTCCGCCTGCAAGCCTGGATGCTGCCCGGCAAAAACGCCACCGCCATGCGCTTCGATCGCCTCCCCGCCCGCGATGAGGCCGACCTCGCCGACGACGCCGAAATCACCCTCTTCGCCCGCCCAGACATCGAAGACCGCAACTTCCATAACGAAACCAAGGGCGGCCACGGCCTCGAATACGCTTGGGAAGAAGCCATCGCCGCCGGCGAACGCGACTTCCTCTTCTCCCCCGCCCGGGGACGCAAGCTCCGCCTCGCCTGCGACCGCGGCAGCTTCCGCCGTGAACCCGAATGGGCCTACAACCTGCACATGCCGCAAGAAGCCAGCCGCGGCCTGGCATCGCAGTCCGACCTCTACTCCCCCGGCATCTTCGCCCTCGATTTCCTCGGCGGCGAAAACGCCACTCTCATCGGCCAGGCCCTCACCGATTTCGAGCCGGCACTCATCGATCCCGCCAGCATCCTGCCGCCGCCGCCGATCGCCAAGAACGATCTCGAATCGGTCCTCCGCGCCGCCACCGCCGCTTACGTGGTCAAACGCGGCGACCTGAAAACCGTCATCGCCGGCTACCCCTGGTTCCTCGACTGGGGACGCGACACCCTGATCTGCTGCCGCGGCCTCGTCGCCGCCGGCCTGCTTGACGAAGTCCGCGCCATCCTCCTGCAGTTCGCCCGCTTCGAAAAAGACGGTACCCTGCCCAACATGATCAGCGGCGACGACGCCTCCAACCGCGACACCTCCGACGCCCCCCTCTGGCTCGCCGTCGCCGCCAGCGACTACGCCAAAGCCACCGGCTCCGACGCCATCTTCAGCGAAGATTGCGGCGGCCGCAAATTCCTCGAGGTCCTCCGCTCCATCGCCGGCAACTACCTGAGCGGCACCCCCAACGGCATCCGCGTCGACTCCGCCACCGCTCTCGTCTACTCGCCCTCGCACTTCACCTGGATGGACACCAACCACCCCGCCGCCACCCCGCGCGAAGGCTATCCCATCGAGATCCAGGCCCTCTGGTACGCCACTCTCGACACCCTCGCCTCGCGCGACGACAGCAGCCGCTGGCGTCCCTTGGCCGACAAGGTGCGCGCCTCGGTCCTGCAGCTCTACTGGCAGGCCGATCTCGGCCATTTCAGCGACTGCCTGCACACCCAGGGCCGCCAGCCCGCCGACTTCGCCCGCGCCGACGACGCCCTGCGCTGCAACCAGCTCTTCGCCATCACCCTCGGCCTCGTCCCCGCCGACGACCCCAAGGCCCGCGCCATCGTCGCCGCCTGCGAGCGCCTTCTCGTGCCCGGCGCCATTCGCACCCTCGCCGACCAGCCCGTGCGCTTCGCCCTGCCGGTCTACGGCAACCAAGGCCAGCTCCTCAACGACCCCCGCGCCCCCTTCTGGCCGCGCTACGAAGGCGATGAAGACAGCCGTCGCAAACCCGCCTATCACAACGGCACCGCCTGGACCTGGCCCTTCCCGTCGTGGTGCGAAGCCCTCGCCCTCACCGAAGGCCCCCGCGGCCGCGCCATCGCCCGCTCCCTTCTCGGCAGCGTCCGCGTCCTCCTCGACTCCGGCTGCCTCGGCCAGCTCCCCGAAATCATCGACGGCGCCGCCCCCCACCGCGCCCGCGGCTGCGACGCCCAAGCCTGGTCAGTCACCGAATCGCTGCGCGTGCTGAGGATTCTGAAGGAGAAGAAGTGAGGCAACGCTGAAGTAGCTGCTATCTGATCTCCTTGACCTCATTGACCTAGCGTCAATGAGGTCAATCTTGTCAATCCAGTCGAGGCATTCTTGATTCTGGAGCGCGGCAGTCCGCGCAGCGACTGCGGCCCCTCAATGTCCGGCGTTCACCCTAGTAGCGATCCTATTTCTCTGGAAAACGACGCGCCCTTCTCCCTTGCTGTCCCGGACATTCCAGCCGCAGTCGCTGCGCGGACTGCCGCGCTCCATTTTTTTCGCCGCCTGCTTGCCCTAGCGGTGCCACCGAAAACCGTGAGCCGAGCAACGAGGCGCCATTCATGCA
>CAMCSH010000197.1 GCA_945877655.1 Lentisphaera araneosa HTCC2155
TCCCGTCTTCATTGACCTGGTTGAAATAGGCGGACAGGCGGTAGAAATCTTTGGTCGGGAGCGGGTCGAATTTGTGATCGTGGCAGCGGCAGCATTCCAGAGTCAGCCCGAGGAAGGCGGTGCCAGTGGTGATGGTGCGGTCGACGACATAGTCGACCCGGTTGTTGGCGGCATCGCGGCCGCCCTCGTTGTTGAGCATGTGGTTGCGGTTGAAGCCGCTGGCCAGGATCTGCTCGGGCGTGGCTCCGGGGAGGAGGTCGCCGGCGAGCTGCCAGCGAACGAATTGGTCGTAAGGGAGGTCGCGATTGTAGGCGCTGACCACCCAGTCGCGCCAGGGCCACATGGTGCGGGTGCGGTCGTGCTGGAAGCCGTCGGTGTCAGCATAGCGGGCAACGTCCATCCAGCCCATCGCCATGTGCTCCCCGTAGGCAGGGCTGGCGAGCAGGCGGTCGACCTGACGCTCGTAGGCGTCCGGCGACCGGTCGTCGACAAAGGCCTTGAGTTCGGCGGCGCTCGGCGGCAGGCCGATGAGATCGAGGCTGAGGCGACGGAGCAGGGTGACGCGATCGGCTTCGGGGGAAGGCCGCAGGCCCTCCTTCTCCAGACGCGCCTGGATGAAGCGGTCGATGTCATTGTGGCAGCGGCCCTCGTCGCGGACCGCTGGCAGCAGTTTTTCTTTCACCGGCTGGAAGGCCCAATGGCCTTCGTATTTGGCGCCGGCGTCGATCCAGCGCTTGAGTGTCGCCTTTTCTGCCGCCGTCAGGAATTTGTTCGATTTGCGCGGCGGCATCATCTCGTCCTCGTCGTCGCTGCAGATCCGCAACCAAGCTTCGCTGCTCTCGGGCTTGCCGGGAACGACCGCGAATTCGCTATCGCTGTCCTTGAGATGAGCGTAGGCGCCGGCGGCTTCGTCCAGACGCAGGCCCGCCTTGCGGTGGCTGGCATCCGGACCGTGGCAGTAGAAACACTTGTCGGAGAGGATCGGCCGGACATCGCGGTTGAAGTCGAGAGCCTCGACGACGGCCGGCACGGCGGCAGCCGGGGTCAGTTCAGTCTTAGCGGGAGTGGTGTCCCGGCAGGCAGCCAGCGGCAGGAGCAGTGCGAGGGCTAGGTGTTTCATGGATGACTTCCATCATGTTGGGTATTTTTTGTGCTTCTCAACATTTGAGCGCGGCTTCGAGTTCCAGTTCCGCTCAATCCCATGGATAATTTTGCCAGATATTTGTACGAACTGCGCAAAATCCTTGAATTAGAGCCAAGCCAACAGCCGCCCGAAGGTGGCTGTTGGAGGATGGTCCGGAGGGAATCAGGGCTTGGCAGCTTCGGCCTTGAGCTCGGTGAAGAGAATGTCCTTGAACTGCACCTTCATCGCCGGGCCGCCGTGGATCTGCAAGGCGAGGATGCCGCTGGCGGCGCGGTGTTTGGCGTCCTCATCGACGCATTCCATGGTCCGGACGCCGTCGATCTCCTGGATCAAGTGGCTGCCCTTGGCGACGACGTGGTAGGTGTACCAGCGGCCTTTCTCGAGCTGGGCGACCTTGCTGACATCGAAATGGCCAGTGACCTTAGCTTGCCCGGCGGCGTCGACTTCTTTGCGGTCGCCGCGATTGACGAAGATGCCGCGGCCGCCTTGTTCGTAGAGGATGCCGGTGTAATCCTTGCCCATCTCCATGTCGGCTTGGTAGCCGGTGACGTCAAAGCTCTTGGCATCGGCCAGCTTGCTGCGGAACTGCAGGCCGGAGTTGGCCCAGTCGGAGAGGAATCGGAACTTGAAGGTGATGTCGAAGTCGGCGACGACGCGGTCCTTGAGCACCAGGAAGGTGGTCTTATGGCAGGGATTGGCGCCGCCGGACTCGGCGGTGATGGCGCCGTCCTCAACTTTCCAGAAGGTGGGATTGCCGTCCCAGCCGCTGAGGTCCTTGCCATTGAAGAGGGATTCGCTCTTGGCCGCAGGGGCGGCGGCTTTTTCGGCAGAGATGCAGCTCAAGCTGAGCGCGAGAACGAGGGTGGAGAACAGGGTTTTCATGAAGTTTTTCCTTGTGGTTTTTTGGGAGCGGATTGACAACGGTTGAATCTAAATTCCGAACTAGGCTTCGGGCCTCCTCGACCCCGTTGGGGTCGACCTTCATAACTCTCTCTGAACCAGGGTGTCGCCGATGCGGCTCAACCCTGAGCTAAAATCCGCGACTCCTTAGGAGTCAAGCTAAGCGCGACCAGCCTCAATTGTGGTATCCAGGTTCAACTTGCATCTCACTTCTTCGCCTTGGCGGCGACTTCGAGAAGGAAGTCAGCGATGGCTTGCAGGTCTTCGTCGTTAAGATTGAGGGTTTTGGCGGAAGGCATCAGCGACTTGGCGCTGGTCTCGCGCTTGACCACGTCGGCAGCGGGGAAGCTGTGGTCGACGCCGGCAAGATCCTTGATGACGATGGGGTCGTGGTCAGAGAGGAGGAAGCCCTGGAACTCCTTGCCGTCCTTGGTCTTGATCACGGTGGTTTCGTAGCCGAAGACGACGGCGGAGTCGGGATCGGTGATGGCCTCTTTGATCACTGCGGCATTGAACTTGGAGCCGCAGAAGGAGAGATCGGGGGCGACTTCGCGGCCCTGATCGCCCATTTTGTGGCAGACGAAGCAGGTGCCACGGCCCATGTACAGGGCTCGGCCTTTTTCAGCCTGGGGCGACAGCTTGATGTCCGCGAGCTTGAAGGCACCGCTGGCGACCAGCTCTTCCTTGACCTCGCGCTTCAGTGCAGCGAAGCCTTCGTCGATGCCGAAGCCTTTCCAGTAGCTGCCCTTGCGGTTTTGCAGCCAGAAACGGGCCTGGTTGTAGATGTCGTCGGCGCCGGTCTGGGCGATGCTGAGGACGGCCTGAGCCGCCTCACGGGTGTTGACGAAGGCGAGGGTGTCGAGGGCCATCACCCGAGCGCTGCGTCCGAGCGTGGGGGAGAGGGCGCGCTTCTGCAGATCGGCGACGGCAGCGGCGGCATGCAGGCGCCAGGTCAGGCCGGCGAAGGCGTCGCTCCACGACTCGGGATCTTCTTGCTTGAGGGCGGTTTTGAGCAAGGGATAGACCTGCTCTTCCTTCTTCATGCAGGCCTTGCCGAAGGCTTCGAGGTAGTAGCGGTCGGCTCCGTCGTAGCCCTTGGCGAGGTCGACAAGGATGTCCTTGATGGCCTCGAAAGGCAGGTCGCGTAGGGCGAGGGCGACTTCGCGACGGCAGGCGGGATCAGCGTCTTTGGCGAGGCGGGCGGCGTTCTCCAGCACTTGGACGCCAGCGCGGCGGAGGGCGCGGAAGGCGACGATGCGGATCTGGGGATCGGGATTGGCGAGCTGCGCTGTGACTTCCTTCTGGCCAGCTTCGCCGAGGCGGCTGAGGACCCAGATGGCACGAGCTCGGAAGTAGGGGTTTTCCTCCTGCAGCAAGGCCTTGACCTGATCAACCGCCTTGTCACCTTGGGCGACGAGGGCCTTGAGGCCGAGGACGCGGACGTTGGGCGAGGGGTTTTTGAGGACTTCGACCATGCCGACGAGGCTGCTCAGATCAACAGCGGGCGCTTTGCCGCTGAAGCCCTTGGGGGCGATGCGGTAGATATTGCCGAGTCCGCGGTAGTCGCAAGTCTGGTGGCCGCCGACACGGGGGTCGTACCAGTCGGAGACATAGAGGGCGCCGTCGGGTCCGACAGTGATGTCGGAGGGGCGGAACCAGGTTTTGAGCGAGCTGGCGGTGTTTTTAGCGCCGGTGAAATCGGAGCCGCCGATCTGCTTGCCGGTGTTGGAGCTGAGGAAGTCGTAGCGTTGCAGGGCGAAGCCAGCCTTGGCGACCTTGGGCTGGTAGCCGAAGATGGTGTTGAGCGCCGCCTCGCAACTGAGCAGGGTGCCGTTGAATTTGGCGGGCAGGGCACCGTTCTCGTAGAAGGCGGTGCCGGTGGGCGAGCCGGTGCCGTAGATGTCGCCGGCAGGCGAGATGCCGGGGTCGGCCTGGCGCCAGTGGGCTAGTGGCAGGGGCTGGCCGGGACGGCGGACGCTCTGCCAGTGGTTGCGGGCGTCGCTGGTGTAGTAGCCGAAGTCGGCGTACTCCATCATCCACGAGGTGCGGCAGCTCTGGGTGTCGTCGTTGTCGTTCATGAAGACCTCGCCGAAGGAAGTCACCGACTGCTCGTAGCTGTTGCGGAAGTTGCAGCCGATCGCCTGCAGGCCGCTGCCGTCCTCCTTGACCCGGAAGGCGGTTCCCTGCGGGTAGACGAAGCCGTCGGCGCAAGCTTCGCCGTTGCTGGTGAAGCGGCGGCCGTCTTTGCCTTTGACGTCGTAATGGGTGTTGCCGGTGTTGAAGTAGAGCTCGCCGTCGGGACCGGCGGTGACCGAGTGCAGGGTGTGGTCATGGTTTTCGCCGGAGAAGCCGGTGAGGAAGACCTCCTTCTTGTCGACGGCGGGATCGAAGACGCCGTTGCCGTCGACGTCGGTAAACTTGATCAGGCTGGGCGACATCGAGACGTAGATCTCGTTGCCGATGACGGCGATGCCGAGGGGAGCGTTGAGATCCTTGCCCTGGTAAAAGGTGTGCGACTTGTCGGCGACGCCGTCGCCATCGCTGTCTTCGAGGATGACGACGCGGTCGCCGTCTGGAGCCATCTTCATGCCGCGGTAGTTACGGCCTTCAGTGACCCAGATGCGGCCTTTGGCATCGACATCCATGTTGGTGGGGTTGGCGAGCTGGGGCGAATTGGCCCAGAGCTTGATTTCAAGGCCATCGGGCAGGGAGAACATCTCGGGCGGCAGGAATTTCGGGAAGTCTTCGGGGACTTCCATCGGGCGCTTGGCGGCGGGGGAGCTGAGGGCGAGGGCCAAGGTGAGGCTGGCGATCATGCAGTTCTTCATGTTTTTCTCCTGGTTTGGTCAGACGGATTGCAGCCGCGGCGCGGCGGCCTCCGCCCAGAGCTTGCGCACCAAGGGGCCACCCTCGAGATAGACCTCCTCGGGAGCCGGGAAGAAGTCGCGCCAGACGCGGGTGGCGGCGGCGAGGTCGGGAAGGCCGCGGCCGAAGGCCTCGATGGTCAGCCACTGGTCGTAGCCGCCGTCGCGCAGGGCCTGGAATTGCGGCAGGAAGTCGATGTGGCCTTTGCCGGGGGTGCCGCGGTCGTTTTCGGAGACGTGGAAGTGGCGGATCTGCGGCAGCGCGGCGCGGATGGCGGCGGCGGAATTTTTCTCTTCGATGTTGGCGTGGAAGGTGTCGAACATTGATGAGAAGTTGGGGTGGTCGACCAGCTTCACATATTCAGCGGCTTCGGCCATGGTGGTGCAGAAGTAGCTTTCGAAGCGGTTGAGCCACTCCATCGCGAGGCCGATATTCTGGTTTTTTGCGTGTTCCGCAAAGGCGCGGTGGACTTCGGCGCAGTGCTGTTTCTCGGTGGCGGTGGCACCGACACCGGTGAAGACGCCCAGCGGTGAGTGATAAGGGCCGAGGAGCAGCTCGGCACCCATTGCGGCGGAGCAGTCGGAGATGTGGCGCAGGTAGTCGAGGGCGGCGCGGCGGCGCGAGGCTTCGGGGCTGACCGGGCTGCGGGCCTCGTCGGGGATGATGGTGACGGCGGTGCAGGCCAGGCCTTCGTCGCGCAGGAAGGCGCCGAGCTGATGGTAGTGGGCGGTGTCGCCGGCGAGAATGGGGACTTCAACGCCGTCGAATCCGGCGGCTTTGATGCGGCTGATCAGGGGGTAGTGCATTTCGCCGACGTGGCTGGTCCAGAGGAGGAGATTAAGGCCGAGTTTCATGGTAAATGGCTCCGTAATGGGTTGTCGTGTTGAGCTGTTATCAACATAGCCCTTCCGGTATTTTGGAGCTATGACATTTTTCTCTCATTCTATGAGGAATTCGGATTTTCTAATATATTGACAAGCTTGGGAATTATTAGGATATGGATGGGCTTTACAGGAACTCATGGCGCGAAGCGGAATCTGAAGGGTGGAACAGGAGGCTCAAATGAACCAGGACAGCTTTGATCAGGACTTCTACCGCCGCAATCAGTGTGGCTTGCCGTCGTCTTTGCTGCTGAAGGAGCCGGACACCTTTTATTTTGCCAAGGATCGCGACGGGATTTTTGTCTGTGCCAGCGCTCGGTTTCTCGAGCATCTGCAGCGTTCCGCGACTGAGGTGATCGGCCGCAGCGACTACGAGGTTTTCCGTCACGATTTGGCGGATCGTTACGGTGCAGACGACCGGCAGGTGATGAAGAGCGGCGACACGCTGCAGGACAAGCTTGAGCTGGTGCCGGGCAAAGAGCGTCTGCAATGGTTCACCACGGTGAAGGGGCCTTTGCGCAATCTCAGCGGCAAGATCATCGGCATCGAAGGATTGACACGGGATGCCCATTTGACCCAGAGCAAGCTGGCGCATTTCAACGAATTCGGCCGCTGCATGGAGCACATCCGGAGCCATCTCACCGCACCCTTGTGCGTGCCGCAACTGGCGGCGATGAGCGGCATGTCGCTGAGCAGTTTCGAGCGCAAGTTCAAAGGCCACTTCGGCAGCACGCCGAAAACCTACATCAAAAATCTCCGGCTTGAGAAGGCGTGCGAGCTGCTGCAGGCGGGCCGCAGCATCGGCGAGACGGCGGAGCTTTGCGGTTTCTGCGATCACAGCTATTTCACCTTGGAATTCCGCCGCAGCCTCGGGATTTCGCCGAAGCTCTGGCGGGAGCGCAATCCGCCAGGTAAATGACAAGATCGACTTCGGGCGTTAGCTTGGCAGAAACCAGCTTCCGAGGCTCCCATGTTTGAGACCAATGGCACCGAGATTTTGCTCAATCCCCCGCCTGTTTTCGGCTTGGCTTATTGCGATGAATTGCGCGAGGCCGCGCCGCCGAGTTCCATCGGCGAACTCGGCTCCTGGTCGCACCTGGTGGTTGATCTCTCGGGCTTGGCCAGCCTTGATTCCGCTGCAGCCCTGCTGCTGCGTGATCTGCATGCCGAAACCTCTCGCCTCGGCCGCAACTTCATGGTCGTCAACTGTCCTTACCAGCTTCTGCCGCGCCTCCAGCTTTTCCGTTTGCACACGCAGTTTCCCATCGGCATCGACAAACGCCGTTCGGAGCTCAGCGAAGCGGCGCTCAGCCACATGAAAGGCATGGATGCATGAATTGGCCGATTCAGGATCTGCTCGGCCCGATGGTCTTGGTCTTTCTGGCGGAATTCGGCGATAAATCGCAATTGGTGACCATGACCTTGGCCTCGCGCCATCGTCCTTGGCCGGTGTTTTTCGGCGCCACCTGTGCCTTTGCCATTCTCAACGGCTTGGCGGTGGCTTTCGGCGAAGCGGCGACCCGCGCCGTGCCGCAGGGCTGGATCGCCTTGATCTGCGCCTTGCTTTTCAGCTTCTTCGCGTGGAAGAGTTTTTCCGCCGGGGGGGAGGAGGATGAGAACGAGGACGTGGTCGAGAAGCCCGGGCATTCGATCTTCGGCACCGCCTTCGTCTTGATTTTCCTGTCCGAGTTCGGCGATCGCACTCAGATCGCCGCAGCCGCTTGCGCGCCGCATCACAATCCCTGGCTGGTCTGGGCCGGTTGCACTATTGGTCTCGCGGCCACCACCGCCCTCGGCGTCTGGGCCGGCGTCAAGCTGATCAAACGGATCTCGATGAAGCTGGTGCACCGGGTCTCCGGCGTCCTCTTTGCGGTCTTCGCCATCCTTGCCTTCTGGGCGGCCTGGTCTTCTTTCCACGCTAGCTGAATTGGGACACAACAGGGACACAACTGGGACACAACTGGGAAGCTCAAGATTCTGCAGGAGTTCGGCAGGAGGCGACTAATCGGGTTTTGGCCCATTCGTATCCAAGATAGCCAATTTGGCTCTTGTTCATTCGTTCGACCCCTTGCGGGTCGCACATGGTAGCCCAGGGTCGCTTCGACCCTGGGTTTGTTTTTGA
>CAMCSH010000198.1 GCA_945877655.1 Lentisphaera araneosa HTCC2155
TGTCTTGCATTGTTGTTTGTTGTTAAATTCTTAATTCTTAATTCTTAATTCTTAATTGCTCAGGCTTTATACCCGATCTCCGAGCCACCGGAGACATGCATGATGTGGCCGGTGACGAAGGAGGCTTCGGGAGAGCAGAGGAAGAGGGCGGCGTTGGCGATCTCCTCCGGTTCGGCGCAGTAGCCGAGGGCGTGGATGCGCTTGAGGTAGTCGTCGATGCCGGCGGGGTCGGGTTGTTCGGCGGCCCAGCGTTTGAGGGCGGGGGTGGCGACGCCGGCGGGGCAGAGGGCGTTGACGCGGATGCGTTCGGGTCCCCAGTCGGCGGCGGCGGCAAGGGTGAGGGCGTTGAGCCCGCCCTTGCTCATCGCGTAGGCAGCGTGGTCGCGCTGACCGGTGACCCCGGCCATCGAGGAGATGTTGAGGACGGCGCCGCGTCCGCTTTGCAGGTGCGGCTTGGCGCAGCGCATCACCCAGAAGCTGCCGCGGAGATTGGTGTCGAGGATCGCCTCGAGTTCATAGAGGCTGGTGGTCTCGACTGGTTTCGACGGGCTGGTGAGGGCGGCGTTGTTGACCACGATGTCGAGTCCGCCCATGATTTTTGCGGCTTGCGCAATGGCGTTTTCGACGCTGGCGAGGTCTTTCAGATCCATCAGCAATCCCTGGCAGCCGAGGGCCCGGGCAGACGCATCGAGGATCGTCTGCTGGTGGGCGGCGATCACCACTTGTGCGCCTTCCGCAAGGAATTTCGCGGCGATCGCAAAGCCGATGCCTTCGGATCCGCCGGTGATGAAGGCTTTGTAGGTGGAGAGGCGCATGGTTGAGCTCAACTAGGTTGAAAGGTTGAAAGGCGGGAGGCTGAACCTCGGTCACTGAGTCTTGAGTCACTGCGTCAGCTTAGGTCGTTTGGCTGTCTGGTTGTTTGCCTTTCAACCTTTCAACCTTTCAACCTTTCAACCCGGTTCCTTCAGGGAATCCGCATCAGCTGTTCGATGCCGGTCCACTGTTGACCTTCGGGAGTGCCGGGGAGTCGGGTCTGGCAGGCGTCGGTGAGGGGCCACCATTTGAGCTTGGTGGTGGGATCTTTGCCGATGGAATCCATATCGGCTTTGAAGTCGGAGCCGGTGTAGGTGAAGGTGGAGAAGAGGTAGGCCTTGCCGCCGAGTTCAGCGCGGTAGATCCGGTAGTCGGAGATGTTGGCTTTTTTGATCGCGGCGAGAACTTCCGGCCAGACGGCGGCGTGCAGTTCGCGGTACTTGGCTTCGCTTTCCGGTTTGAGCTCGATCACCGAGGCGTAGCAGGCGGCACCGGCGGGAGCCTTTTCGGCGTTGGTGGGACCGAAGACCGCTGGGGCTTTGGCGGGCGCCGCACAAGAGGCGGCGGCGAGGAGCAGGGCGAGGGCTGCGGGGAGTTTCATTTGCGGGCTCCGTGGGTGGTGAGCTTCTGCCAGGCAGCGACGAGGACTTCGCCTTGCTTGACCAGGCTTTCGGGCGTGAGGTGAGTGGTGTCGGCCTTGGGCAGGTCTTTTAGGGACGGGCAATAGACGGCGCAGGGGAGCTCGTGGGCGAGTTTTTTCTGCGCTTCGATCACCTGCGGGTTTTTCTGCACCCACTCATGTTTTTCGTCGACCCCGAGGAGGCAGGGCAGCTTGGGCTCCTTGAGCACCTTGAGGCGCAGGGCGTCGACGAGGGTTTTGAGCCGGGCGTGATAAGCGACGGCCATCTGCGGGGTCTGCGCATCGCTTTCTCCCTGGACCCAGAAGAAGCCGCGGACCTTGACATCAAGCCCTTCTTTTTCGAGAATGGCGATGGCGGCCTTGAGCTGCTTGGCCATGTCGTCGTAGAGCCCCTTCTCGCCGGGGCCTTTCCAGTTGTTGGCGATACTGGTCGCACCCTGGCAGTATTTGAAGACGGCGACGTTCTGGTGGCCGTCCTTGAGGAGTTTGCGGGCGAGGCTGACTTCCGGACCGAAGTGGCCGGCGGGGAAGCGGCCGCCCTGCGCCTTCATGGTGGTCCATTTCCCCTCGGAGGAGCTGTTGCCGGGGAAGACCCACCAGAAGCGGATTTTGGCATCGAGGCCTTGGGGATCGGCAGGGTACTGGGCGGCGTCGCCCTGCCATCCCTGGGCATTGGACTGGCCGGCGAGGATGAAGAGTTCAACGGTCTCCTTCTTGTCCTCGGCGAATGTGCCGCCGCTGAAGCCGAGGAGAATAAGGAAACTGAGCAGGAGTTGTTTCATGACGGGCCTCAGAGTTTGTCCGGGCTTGAGTTTTAGCAAGCCGGAGAGTTTCATTTGCGGTTTCAGGTTTCAAGTTTGCATAGGATCAGTCGGATCCGAACGATCGGAAGGATCTTTCAAGAGGGATTCGCGTCAGCGGAAGACCCAGTAGATGGCGCAGGTAATGACGAAGAGGATGGCGGAGAGCAGGCGGGGGTCGAGGGCGCCTTGGAAGGGGCCGAGGAGGGCGGTCCAGGGCTTGTCCCAGCAATACTTGTCGGTGACTTCTTTCGCCGGGGCGGGGGTGGCGAGACTTATGGCGAAGAAAACGACGGAGCAGATGACGAAGAGCCACCAGGCCTGCATCATGAAGCCGATGCCCCACTTGCCGGAGACCAGTTGGATCGCGACTTCCTTGCCTTCGACCATTTGAGTGCCCATGACCATGCCGGAAATCGCGGGGATGTCAGTGAAGAAGACGAAGGCGGCGCAGGCGTAGCCGATGACGAAGGTGGCGAGGGCGGCCTTGGCGGTGCCGCGTTTCCACAAGACGCCCCAGAGGAAGACGGCGGTGATCGGCGGCGAGATCACTGCGATCATCGAGTTGATGCCTTTGAAGATGTTTTCGAACTTGTCGCCCTGCATCGACCAAGCAATGGCGATTAACATGCCGATAGCTGCGGTCCACTGGCCGATGCGCACCAGTGTGTGATCCTTGGTCTGCGGGCGCAGGCGCTGGACGAGGTCGACGCTGACCAGGGTGCCGACCGAGTTGAGAGCGCCGGCGACGGTGCTCATCAGGGCGGCGAGCAGGCCGGCGATGACTAGGCCGCGCAGGCCTTCGGGCAGGAGGTTGAGGATCATGTGCGGCAGAGCTCCATTGGCGTTGTCGCCGAGCTTGTCTTTGAAGAGGATGTAGGCAAAGACTCCCGGGATGACCATCAAGAAGAGCGGCAGGAGCTTGAGGATGCCGCAGAAGATGGCGCCGTTCTGGGCGTCCTTCTGGGAACGAGCGGCGAGGACGCGCTGGACGATGGTTTGGTCCGAACACCAGTACCAGATGCCGAGCACGGGATAACCCAGCAGCATGGCGTACCAGGAATAATCTCCCTCCGTACGGATCATCGACATCTGTTCTGGTTTGGCGGCGGCGCGGACTTCTGCGAGTGTATGGATGCCCTGATCATTCAATGCCATGATGCCGTAGATCAGAACCGCCAAGGAGCCAAAGAGCAGCAAGACCGTCTGCACCGATTCGGTGACGACGACGCCCTTGAGACCACCGAAGACGGTGTAGAGCAAGGTGATCACCGAAACGATCAGGATGGCGGTGGGAATCGGCAAGCCGGTAACAACCTTCATCACCGCCGCGCCGGCGTAGAGGGAGAAGCCGATGTGAATGAAGAGCGCGGCGAAGACCGCCATAATCGCCAGGATGGTGCGGCTCCCCGGGCTGTAGCGCTTTTCGAGGAATTCCGGCAGGGTGGCGACCTTGCTGGTGAAGTAGAAAGGAGCAAAGACCAGGCCGAGCAGGATCAGGCAGAAGGGCGCCATGCATTCGAAGTTGCCAGGATCGCCGATCTGGCCGCTGTAAGCGCCGCTGGCCGCGGCGATGATCTGCGTCGTCGAAATGTTGGTGGCAAACAAGGCCAGGCCGATGCTCACCCAGCCGAGGCCGCGACCGGCGAGGAAGTAGCCCTCGGAACTGTCGGTGCTGCGCCGTCCGACCCAGAGGCCGAGAAGGGTGATGCCGACCAAATAGCCGATGATGATGATGAAGTCCAAGGTGCTCAAATGCATTGTTTGCCTCCGGTTGATTTCATTTGTGAAAATACTTTTCACAACAAAAAGCGCAAGGGCTTCCCAAAACGATTTTCTCCCGCAAATTGGGGCGAGCCCAAACACTGAGGAGAGCTAAGCATGTCTGAAGCCAAGAAAGAGAGCAAGTACAAAGCGCCGGCCCTGGAGAAGGGTCTCGAGATCCTCAGCGAACTGGCCTTGGCGGAGCGTCCCCAGACGCTGACCGAATTGGCGCAGCGTCTCGGTCGGACCCAAGGCGAATTGTACCGGATGCTGATCGTCCTCGAACATGCCGGCTGGCTGCGTCGCGATGAGGCGGAGCGCTTCACTCTCACCGGCAAGATGCTCGACCTGTCGCTGCGCCATCCGCCGGTGCGCCGTCTGCTCGACCTCGCTCTGCCCCTGATGCGGCGTTTTGCTGATGCGCACAGTCAGAGCTGCCACCTCACCCTGCCGCATCAAGGCTGCGGCCTGGTGGTCGCCTGCGCCGAGAGCCCGGCCGAGCTGATCACCATGGTTCGTCCCGGCGCCCGACTCAAGCTCAGCGACAGCAGCACCGGCCTCTGCCTGCTCGCCTTCGGGGACGAGTCCCTTGGCGACGAAGCTCTCGCGAGCTTGTCGAAAAAAGAGCATTCCGACTTCGAGAAAAAGCTCAAAGCCAGCCTGGCATCGGGCCATGTCCTGCGTCCCAGTCGCCTCATCCACGGCGTCACCGACCTCTCCGTGCCGGTGCGTTGGAACCCTAGCACTCCCGCCTGGGCGGCGCTCAGCTGTCCCTGCCTCTTGCCGCCCGACAGCAAGACCGCGGCGGACTCCTTGCTGCCCGACCTGAAAGCCGCGGCGTCCGAGCTGGCGCAGGCGCTGGGCGCGCATGGGGCGAGGTTGTGGTGATTGGGAGCTGGGACACAATTGGGAGACAGTTGGGACACGGCTGGGACACGGCTGGGACACGGCTGGGACACAACGGGGGAAGCAACGAAACGAGTGCGATGGATCTCCAGTGACGATCCCGCCAGCTTTAGTGCCGTCGCTGATGCGGGCTCAAGAGGTATTGCGAGCGGCGCACAAGGAGCTTGGAGTTCACGATTAAACGCAGTGCGTCGAAGCGCGCCAGAGTCTGGCTTCTTCCGAGGGGAAGAAGCTGCGCATCGGAGTGGCGGCGTGCCAGGCGTCGAATTTCCGGCGGAAGCCGGTGGGGTCCTGGTGTAATTCAGCTTCGGCTTCGGGGCAGCCGCGGCACAGGCGTTCGACCCGGAGCTTGGCGACGAGCAATCCAGCAAGGGCAAAGCCATCGGGATCCAGACCGGGCGGGGCCGCGCCGCGGCGCAGGGCGGCGAGGAGGTGGAGCTGATCGTCAGCGAGACTCACGCCTCGTCCTTGCCGTGCTGGCTGGAGCTGGGGTCGGAGATCGGGGTGTGATAGCGGCGGGTGACGATCAGGGTGGAGATCAGGAAGGAAGCGATGACGCAGATCTGGATGATGCCGAAGGCGTTTTTCGAGATGTAATTGGCGCTGAGGGCGCTGAAGCCGAGGATGATGGAGAATTCCGAGGCCTGGGCGAGGCGGTTGCCGACTTGCAGGGAGACCTTGGGCTTCTCGCCGACGCGGCGCAGGGCAAAGGCGAAGATCAGGGGTTTGGCGATCTGCAGGACAATCACCAATCCGGCGGCGATGGCGGCGCTTATCCAGGTGAATTTGAAGTCGAAAGCGGCGCCGACGCAGAAGAAGAAGATGACCATGAAAAATTCCCGCACCGGCTTGAGGAGTTCGGCAACCACCAGGGTGGCGGGCGAGGTGGCGAGCGAGACGCCGGCGACGAAGGCGCCCATCTCGGCGGAGAGGCCCAGTGCGTTGGCGACGCTGGCGCCGAGCAGGCACCAGGCGATGTAGGCGATGAAGATGTATTCGTGGATGACGCTGAAGCGTTCCATCAAGTAGCCGAGGCCGTAGCGGACGGCGAGCAGCGAGCCGCCGGCAAGAGCGATAATTTTGAGCAGCAAGATGAGGATCGACACGACGCCGGCATCGCCATGAGCTGCGCCCTGCATGACGACGATGGTGGTGATCGCCAGGATGTCCTGGAAGAGCAAGACGCCGATCATGATCTCGCCGAGGCGCTGATGGTGCAGGTCGGTGGTCGGAATCAACTTCAGCGCCACCGCGGTGGAGGAGAACATCAGGGCGAGGCCGACCACCGCCGCTTCGACCCAGTTCGAGCCGGTGAAGCCCATGTAGAGCGTCGTAACAGCAAAAAAGGCGAAGCTGGTGAAGAGGGTGACGACGGCGGATTTACCGGCCATGCCTTTGACTTTGGCGGGGGGCAATTCGAGGCCGAGAAGGAACATCAGCAAGGTGATGCCGAAATGCGAGACGGTCTGGAGATTATCCGATGAGACCTGGTTGAAGCACATCGGTCCGAGGATGATGCCGAGGATGATGTAGGCGAGGATGACGGGCTGGCGCATGAGGATAAAAAGCGCCGCCATCACCGCCGAGCCGGCGAAGATGAAGGTCATCTCAAGAAATTGGTCGTTCTGAGCCGCGGCGAGGAGCATGGAGGCAGTCCTGATTTTGGGCACCAATCTATCCCGGATTCAGTGGGAAAGCCTGCGATAGTGAAAAAAAACTGGGACACAGTTGGGACACAGTTGGGACACAGTTGGGACACAGTTGGGACACAGTTGGGACCAAGGGGGCATTCTTGCTCACTGTTGCTCGACCCCGAAGCGGGTCGGAGATTTAAGCCCAGGGTTGAGCCGCATCGGCGACACCCTGGGTCAAAAGCAGTCAAGATTTCCGACCCTGAAGGGGTCAAAGGATTCCTGCGCTGATTGCGGAACCCAGGTCAAACGAAAAACCCTGCCGGGCGGCGGCAGGGCGGGCAGGGAGCTCAGGTGGGGCTCAGTCCTGGTTCAGCTTTTCGGCTTCGACATCGCCGAGATGGCGGGCGTGTTGCTGATGATGGATCTTGTCGATCTTCTTCTCCAACTGGCGGTCGAGGCGGTCGACGGCGAGGGTGAGCGACTTGTGCAGATCGGCTCCTTCGGCGTGGGCGTCGAGGTGGATCTTGTCTCCGTGGAGGATGATTTCGGTCTTCATCGACTTGTCCGGAAGTTCGGTGAGGACGACATCCGCCTTGATCAATTTCGGGTGTCCGACGCGAAGGGCGGACAGGCTGTCTGCGACGCTGGTTCTGACTTTGTCGGAAATTTGAAAGTTGCGGGCGGCGACGATGATATCCATGGTCTCTCTCCTTGTTCGATCTCGCTCGGGGGGCTCCGGTGGAGTCTCTCCCCACATTAAGTATGCACCCGATTGAAGGCGACAAGCAAGACATGCGGCAAAGATTCAGGGCTTTTTCTTTTCCGGCAGCGGCGCGGCGACAAGGGCGTCGAGTCCGGCGAGGGAGGAATCCTGGGCGGCGGGGAGGAAGCGTTGCTCTTCCTGGCCGGCGAGGATGGTCGCGGCATTGGCGGCGAGATGCTGGGGTAGACGGGGATGGCGACCCAGCGCGGCGGCGAGCTCGGAGCCGCTGAGTGACAGGGGGAGTTCGAGGCGGCGCCAACACCAGCGGCGGAAAGCGAGCAGGTGTTCGGCCTGGCGGCGATCTTCGGGGAGAAGGCTGGCGGCGAGGCATTCGTCGCGATAAAGCTGTTCCGGCGAGGCTTGCCGGCGGCGCCAGAAAAGGACGCCGAGGACGATCAGGGCGGCGGCTCCGGTGAGAGCCGAGACGAGGAGGACCAGGCGCAGCCAGTCATGATTCTGCCGCGGGGGGGCGAGGAGG
>CAMCSH010000199.1 GCA_945877655.1 Lentisphaera araneosa HTCC2155
ACGCAACAAGCGCTCCGCCGTCGAAGGCGGCATCAGCCATGGCAAGGCCATTTTCAACCTCGGCGAGGCGAAGAGTTTCAGCCATGAAGCTGTGAAGGGCGAGCTCAGCCTCAAGGTGCTGGCAAGCAATGTCAAGGTCTTGCGCCACAGCAGCGACCCCAAGAACAAGCTCGCCCTCATACATGCGCGTCACGCGATCGCGCTTTGATCTATACGTGCGCGACCTTTTCGGACGGGATCTTGGTAATGGAAGTGCGCTTTGGCGGAAAAATCGCAATCCCGGCCGCCGTGAACAATCCACCGAAAAGGCCTGTTTATCTATGATGATATGCTCATTGTTTTTGAATGAATGATCAAAAAACAAGCATGTCCTAAGCATGGGGAGATTATGAAACTTTGATCAGAAGCAAGCTAGTGTGTGGCGATGGCAGGGCGAGTGATTTGGTAGCGTAGATCAAAAGCGGCTCGGGCATTTTTTGGGGCTCGGCGAGCGTCGAAGCATGGCGAGGATTTAAAGCCGGTCCAGGCAGTGACCAGGCCGGCGCGGCGATCTGTTTGGTATTCAGACCAAACATCAGTTCAGCTTGCGCTATGTTCTTGAGATTGCTTTGGCAGGTCGCCACGACTGTTCAGGTGCGACTTGCACGTTTTCTCGGGATTTCGGCCGGTTTGTTGGGCGGCATTTCATGGTTTAAGCTCAATTTCATGAATCACAAGGGGAGCTGTCTGAGTGTCAGGAGCTCGGCCAAACTGGTAGGCGACGACAGTGATGGTGATCGGGAATTTGCTGCGCGGCGGCGGGGTGGAGAAGATCAGTTTGCCGCCGGCGATCTCGGCTGGGCCTTCTCGGACAAAGTAGGACACCGGCAGGCCGGAGCTGCTCTTCGCCGCCAACTCGATCGAAGCAGTGCCGAGCTTCACCGGAGGCACTTGTGGAAAGTCGATGATTTGTGAGCGGCCTTGATCGAGCTTTCCGGGAATGTTCATCAGGACCTGTTGGACGGCGCGCTTGAAGTGTTGGTCGCCTGGCCAGACCGCGGCCAACCAGGCTTGATTGCCGCGACGGTCGCCGAGGAAGGAACTGCGGTCGAAGGCCAGGCGCCAGGTGCCGTCAGGTTTTTTTGTCACTGGGCCGCAGATGCGCATCAGCTCGATAGGTACGGACGAAGTCGGAACCTCATTGGTTTCGCCGGCTTTTTTATGTGTCCAGCGTTCCGGCCGTCCTTCTGGCACGGTGCTGAGGAAGCAGGTTTCGAGTTTGAAGCTGACGCCGTCTTCCTGGGGCAGGAAGTTGAGTGTCACCTGTTGGTGCGTGCCATTCACCTGCGGCACCAGTTTGCCGTTCTGGCTTAGACCGAGGAGAGTGGCCCGGCCGCGTTGCTTGGCATGGAAGGTAGCGGCGGCTTGGGCGGTTTCGGCATCGAAATACCAGAAGGCCTGTTTACGATCTCCATGGTAGTCTTGGACACTCGCCGCCTCAACCGCCGAAATTTTTTCCGTCCAGCGCGGCACCAGCCAGCCGGTCCGCTTGACATCGATGGGCAGGAGCTGACTGGAGCCTGCGGCGTTCTTTGCTGGCAAGCGGTATTGCGCCGCTTTTTTGACGTAGAGGGAGAGGAAGGCGATCTTGTCTGCGAGGGCCACGAAGTGGCCATCGGACGGACATCCCAGCGCGCTCAGAGGCATGGTGGGATGGGGCTCCAAGAACTTCAGTCCATGCTTCATCGCATCTTCGGCCCATTCGTATTCGCCGACGGTGACGAGGCCGGGCACCGAATCGAAATTCCGATTCGCCACTTGCGGGGCGTCGGGGTCGGGCCAGTAAGGCCATTGGCCGCTGATCGACAAGCCGGCGATGATTCTCTCCGGTTTCCAAGCGGCCATGTGCCAAGGAAGCGAGGCGGCGGCCGAGTGCCCCATGGGCAGGAGCGGTGCGGCCGCCAGCTCGTCATAACCCGAGCCTTGCGCCAGAGCCGCCATCATCTGGTCGAAGCGCTGGCCGGCGCCCAGATCAAAACGGAAGTGGCCGTCGAAGCCGGGTGCGACCCAGACTTCCGCGAAATCCAGCTCGGCCAGAGTTTGACGGAAAAGGGGATGCTCGAGAATGCCTATCTCCTCCATGTTGTGCTGGGCAAAAACCACGCCACGGACGTGTTTGCAGCTTGGCGGAATCCACAAGAAGGCGCGAGCTTCACCCGGTTCAGATCCCGGGCCTTTGGGCACGGGGACGGACCACTGCCATTCGGCGGCGCAAACCGATAGGTTGAGGAAGAGCGCGGCCAAGCCGGCCAGGAGCCAGCGCAGGGCGCCGAGACGGCGGGAAGTTTGTGCTGTCGGGAAGCAGGTCATTGGTCGTCTCCTAAGGAATCAATTGTGTAGACATTCCGCGAAGAACCGGTCGCGAATCAAGCGCGCTTCATCGACCGAGCTGGTGCCGAGGGAGATGCGGATTCGCTGCTTGGTTTTCGGCGTCGGGTAGACGGTGTAGTTCAGATTCCAAATGCCATTGTTGTTCCACAAATGGTGATTCTCGTTATTCTTCCCCAAGGTGCGGCTGGAGATCTGGGCTTTGGGCATCTTGTTCATGATTCAACTCCTTCAGTCAGGGTTTGCTTGAGGGGCTGGTGTCGATCTAGGTCAAAGCTAATCCAAAGGCTTCTCTGATCTGTGATGAATGGCTCATTCTTTATGAGATGAAAAGGATTTTCTCGTCCGTGATTGAGGGGAGATCTTGCATGTTTCAGGCTTCCTAGCATCTTGAATCAAGCTCAGGAGGAGAAGTATGATCCAGATCCATCACGACCCTCATTTTTATGAAAAAAATGACTGTGACCTTCCTTCTCAATTGCTCTTGGCGCAACCCGGCAGTTTTTATTTCGCCAAGGCCCGGGACGGACGCATCATCGGCGCCAGCCAGGGCTTCGTCGATCACATCGGCCTGCCGGTCACTGCGATCATCAGCCATGAGGACCGGGAAATCTTCCGCCACGACTACTCCAACCACTTCCGCAATCACGATCTCCAGGTGATGAACTCGGGCGAGCCGATGTACATCAATCTGGAAGTTCTTCCGGGCAAGAATGGCCTGAGCTGGTTCAGCACGATCAAGAGCCCCTTGCGCAACCGCCAAGGCAAGATCGTCGGAGTCGAAGGTCTGACTCGCGACGAACATCAGACCTATGAGGTCCTGAAGGATTCCCAGGATTTCCGAGCTTGCATCGAGTTCATGCACCGGAATCTCGCCACCAACATCTCGCTGGCCCGTCTGGCGATGATCTCCTCGATGAGTCTGCCGACTTTCAACCGCCGCTTCAAATCCACGTTCGGCTGCACGGCGCAGCAGTTTCTGCGCAAGCTGCGCCTCGAGGAAGCCTGCAAGCTGCTCCGGCAGGGACGCACCATAACCGAAACGGTCGAGCGCTGCGGCTTTTGCGACCAGAGCCATCTGACCCTGGAATTCCGCCGTGCCTTCGGCCTGCCGCCCCGCCGCTGGCTGCAGCAAGGGCAGACCTGAGCCGCTGGCCGCAGTGAGGCAAAATTCGCCCCCCCGGCCCTATCCCGGCAGGACCAGAGACCCAGCTCTAGTCACAGTATTTCCTGTCAATCGGAATCATGGCGTTGGGCGCAAGGGGATTTGAATGTTGTAGGAGTGCTCCAGTTTGCCGTCCTCGGCCACGGCACACAGGAGGACAGCGGGGCGACCGTTCTCGAAGAACAGCTGTGGTCGCTCCAAATTTTCTAGCATTTGTTTTCGGCCGTCGGCCCAGTGGATAAGGTTTGTCGTCACCATGGGATGGGCGGCGAGTTTCCAATCGAAGCCATCCGTGGATTCCCAGAGGATGAGGGAGCGGCCGCGCTGCGGGGTGAAGTGCCCATTTTGGTCCTTCACAATCGCATAGTATCGGCGTGTCGACTTGTCGAGCCAGATGTAGGGGTCTTCGGCTGGGAATGCGGCGCCTGGGGCGGTAAAGGTGGGGCGCAACTTTTTGGTCATCGGGCCGGTGAGCGAGTCCGCAGTCGCGGTGAGGTGCACGACCGGGCCGCCGAAGGGCATTTTATTTCGCTTGCCCACCGCCTTGTAGAGGATCAGGTAGCCACCGCCCAGTCGCTCGCAGAAAGTCGGGTTGGAGGTCATCAGCGCGTCGGGAGCGGCATCGTCCGGACTCACGTCGACGACGGGGCGATCCAGCCGGGTCCAGGGTCCATTAGGGGAGTTCGCCACGGCGACGCCAATCCGCTGGTTGTTGCGGTGCGTCCAGTTCAAATTTTTCATCGGCACTCCGTCGCCGGTGTTGCCCATGTAATAGAGGTAATATTTGCCGCCGAAATTGTTAATGGTTGGATTGTGCGTGCACAGGCCGTCCCAGAATTCCTTGCCGCGCGGCGGGAGCGCGACGTCGCGGTGCTTGAAGGGTCCGAGCGGCGTGTCGCCAACCGCGTGGGCGATCTCGGAATGAGTGACCCAAGCATTAAAGCCCAGCTTGCGCGGCCAACGCGAATAGAAGAGGTGATACTTGGCATCGTCGCCTTTCACCAGGGTTCCGCACCAGATGTAATAGTCTGGGTCGCTGAATTTCGCCGTCAAGGGAACGGGTTGGATCATGGTGGCGAAGTCGTAATCCGCCGCGGGTTCACCGGCAGCCAAGGTGCTAAGAGCCGCCGCCTTGATGGCGAGGGCGGCGAGAAACTGGCGGCGGTTGCTGGGATTGATGGTGCTCGAATTCATCGTCTGTGTTTCCTTGTGAATTGATGATGCTGGGGCAGGTGTTAGACATCCTTTCGGTTATCCTTGAAGCTCGTCGCGAGCTCTTTCCAGAAGCTGGCGAAAGAGCTCACCTGGACCTCCGGCGAGCCGATGATTTTGTCTTGGTAGCGGGCGTAGTTATGAACATCGATAATGACGCGTTGTCTTTGCGCGGTGATCTCCTCGACAAGTTTTTTGAGAACTTTGATTTCATCGGCATCGCAGGGAGTGTCGAGCTTGTGTTGCAGGCGTTCCTAGTGGAAAGGCAGGCGTATCAGGTTCATCCTAAAAACCGCAGCAGCCCAAGACCTTCCGCGACCCTTTCAGGGTCAAAAATCATAACTCATTCCAACCCAGGGTGTCGCCGATGCGGCTTAACCATGGGCTAAAATCTGAAACCCCTTTGGGGTCGAGCTGCAGTTGAGCTCAATCAAGTTCGACAGCGGTTTTTAGGTTCATCCCCTGATTTTGGAAGTATTTCGCCTCGGCGGCGTCGGGATAGGGCGATTTGCCTTTGCCGAATTCCGCGCCGGAAAGGGAGACGCCACAGAGATCGAGCTTAGCGGGGACGGGGACTTTAGGGGGCTCTTCGCTCCCGGTCAGGAAGGCGACCAGAAGGGCGCTGCAGCAGAATAGGGATTTCATTCGGAAGGTCCTCCGATTTAAGTTGATTTGTGAAGCTTGGGATCGCTTGACCACGGTGGTCAAGGAGCGTCCTTGCGCTGGTAGACCCGGACGTGATCAACCGTCATGGCGCTGCCATCAATGGCTGGCGTGATCGGTCCGGCCCAGGTCATGATCGCGAGGCTGAGCAGAACCGGAGACGGACTGTGGCAGAATTCATTTTTCGCCCGGCGGATCTCCTTGCCGTCATTGTAGAAGATCAGTTCGCTGGGAGTCCACTCCAGTCCATAGAGGTGGTATTCCATCGCCAGGTTGAAATCCCCGCTGCTGGGCGATGCGGTGACAAGGTCGGTCCAGGTGCCGTCCTTATCGTACTGGATGACGAAATCTTCGAGGACCCAAGACAAGCCTGAGGGGCTTTCCTGACCGCTGAGAAACTGGAGATGGCCGATGCTCTGGGGCTTGGCGAAGCTGAATTCGAGCCATTTATCGCCTGTCCGGGGCGACACCCATTCGCTGTTCAGCTGACCATCCGCGACCTTCGTGTTCAGAGCCTTGCCGCTCTTGTCCGAGATGTGACCGCTGTCAGTGATCGTGACCCCAGGAGCGCGGACCAGGTTCTGTGGCCCTGAGCTAGTCTCGGGAGCATTGGCCTCCGGGTAGGTCCCGCCGGGGGCGAACGCACGGAATTCGCGCAAGTGAATGGTCTTGTCGCCGCGGCCGACGAGCCGAAGTTTTTTTGTGGTGATGGGGATTTCAAGCGTGGTCGAGAAATCGGGGCGAGACCCGAGGCGGAAGGACTTGCTCGCCGAGTGGTGTTTCTTGTGGCCGTCTTCCTCCCAGAAGTCGCTCCAGTTGTGGATATTGGTCGCGATTTCATTGGGATAATGTCCTTCATTGATGTCGATCTCGAAGCGCTTGCCAGTCTTCGGTGCCGGGCCATTGGTCATCAGCCAGAAGGAGTTGTTCGTCCCGGTGGCTGCGGCGTAGCGGTAGCGGCATTCGTAATAACCATAGAGAAACTGCTGTTTCGACATAATGCTGCCCGAGGTCCATTCCTGCCCACCCCGCTTTTCCTTGCGGTTGGTGATGGTGAGGATTCCATCGGCCATCTTGACGTTTTCCCGCCAGCGGCTGCAGAGGATGTGGGGATTAGGTCCATTTTGTGACGTCCAACGCGAGTCCAGTTCAGGGTCGGCGCCGGTGAATTCATCGCTCCAGATCAGTTTCCAGTCGCGCGGGCCACCGGGCAGGAGCGACGGGGCTGGAGACCTGAGGGCGGGCGGTTTTACGCTGGGACCTGGCGCCGGTTCCGGTGGGGAATGATTGTCGGACGCGGGGGTGTTTTGCGCCTGGAGACAGGCGTTGAGACCGGCAACCATGGCAGCAGCCAAGACGAGACCGAAGAAGGGACGTTTAAGCATGGCTAGTCTCCTGGTGTAATTAGGGTTCTAGACTGAGATTGAAATTGACAGTTTTTGAGGGGGTGGTAATGCCTTCTCCCGGGGCTAGGAGGTGGAGGATGCTTGAGCCGTCAACCCGAACAACGGGATAAAGCAATTTTTTGGGGTCGTGGGTCATGCGCCAGTAGTTTGAAATTTGATTAGTGAGGACTGCATAGGCTCCATGTTCCGTCGCGAGGGCGGCGGTGCTAGGGGATTTCACCTGGCTAATCCTTTTGCTTTTTAGGCCGTCCCATTGGCTATAGGCGTTGCCGGCGTAGGTGCTGCCAACCTTGTTGTAGGCATCGAGAGCGTAATTGTTGAAGGGGCATTTCACCCCCGGCGTTTCGATGTTATCTCGGGTGTAGCCCATGTAGACATTGAGTGGACGTTCGGTGACGTTTATATCCCACATCGGTTCGCTGTTGCCTTTTTTCCCCATCCAGATACGCCCTTGTTGTTCATCGATGCTTGAGAGGAAGCCGGGGTATTGGGTCTTGTTGTTGCTCAGGTAGAGCATAGTGGCGACGCTTATCTGCTTCAGGTTGGATAGGCAGCGGACTTCCCTGGATTTCTTGAGTCCCTTTGCGACGCCCGCAAACAGGCTGAGCAGGATAAGAATGACGCAAATAACCATCAAGAGTTCAAGTAGGGTGAAGCGGCGAGATGCGATTTGGGGGGATTGCATGCGGTTTTTCCTTGGGGGGTTACAAGAGCTAGTGGATAAACCCGGAGGATCTGACAGCCGGTTTTAAAAAAATGGGCCTTCAGGAATTAGCATGGGTAGCGCCTGTCAAATCGCCAGTGATTTCGGCTCTTCCGGGATTATGAGTACTTGCTAAGCTTCGCCGAAGCTGTGCATAAATCTCGCCAAAAGCTCCGGAGGTGAATGATGGACAACGCCCGCTTC
>CAMCSH010000200.1 GCA_945877655.1 Lentisphaera araneosa HTCC2155
TTGCGGCGAGCGCAAAAGATGTTGGCAGAAATCGGAAAGGAGCATGGGTTTTAGGGGGTGGAAGGGTTTTACGGGCAGAGGAAAAGTCGGGAAAGGGTCAGGGAAAACCCGGCGCTACGGGTTGTCCCTGCAGGAGCGCAGCGACGCCCAGTCATAAGGGGTTCGGGGGTGAGCCCCCGAGCGGGGTCCGGGGCGGCAGCCCTGGGTCTCTGCAGCTCACTTGGATTTGTTCCCGAATGAGCTCCGATCCGCCAGGCGTGGCGACGACTTCCGCCAACAAGGCGCGGGTTTCCGGAGTGTTTTGATTGACCAGGACGGCGACGGCGTTGCGTCGGAGTCGGGTGGGGCCGCAGCGTTCGAGAGCGGTGCCGGCGATGGCCCGTTTCAGATCGCCGGAGGAACAGGTGAGCAACCAGCGCAGGCCGACGCGAATCGCACCGCTGTCCGGCTCTATTGGCGGGCAGGCTTCGCTGCAGTGGTCGCAACCGAAGATCCAGTTGCCGATGAGGCTTTGTTCGGCGGCGTCGAGCAGGCCTTTTTTCTCGATCGTCAGGTAGCTGATGCAGAGGCGGGAATCGAAGGGCTGGCCGGGTTTGAGAGCGCCGGTGGGACAGGCCGGCATACAGTCCTGGCAGTGCTGGCAAGGGAAACGCGGCTTCGCCTCAAGGATGCGCTCGGGCAGGGGCAGGGTGGTGAATAGGACGCCGAGGAAGGCGCGGACATCGTGCTCACGGGTGCGCACCAGATCGTTCGGCCCGAGAACCCCGATGCCACCCCGGAGCGCGAAGAAGCGTTCGAAGACCGGACGCGAATCGATGCAGGGCCAGAACTGGGCTTCGCCGCGGCTCGAGCGCAGGCGTTCGGCGATGCCTTTGAGGATGACCTCGCCGGTGTGATGGTAGTCGGGGCCGCGGGCGTAAGCCGAGACCAATCCCACCGGCTCCCCCGGCTGGGGTGGCGGGAAGGGATTGCGTCCGCCGGGAGCCCGTCCCCAGCCGTTGAGGAAGCTGATGACGATGGCGCTGCGGGCACCCGGAAAATGCTGCCAAGGAGCTGCTTTGGCGGGGAGGTGGCGACGCAGGTAATCCATATCCGCACCAAGGCCGGCATCGAGCCATTTCTCGACTCCTTCGGCATGCTTGGCGATCGCCTGCCTTAGCTCCGGCTGATCGAGATCGAGGCAGCAGACTTCGAGCGCGCCGCATTCGAGAGCGACGCGGCGCAGCCAGAGGCCGAACTCGGCAGGATCGTTGGGTGAGGGATTCAAGATGGCGAGCTCCTTGCGCCCGGCGCGGGCAGCGCCTTACAGTAGCTCGCAGGAGGGGAAGGCAAGGCTCAAATCCACTCACTCCGCCAGCACCGCATCCATCTTCTGGTCGTGCTCTTCCTGGGGCAGCGTCTCCAGCACTTGACAGGCGAAGGCGATGCCGAGCTTGCGGCCTTGGCTAGGTGCGAGAAGGCGGTCGTAAAAGCCGCCGCCGCGACCGAGGCGGATGCCGCCGGAAGTGAAGGCCAGGCCGGGCACCAGCCAGAGGGCGGCGTCATCGCGACGCGGGGTCAAAGGACCGGGCTCGGGAATACCGAAGGGACCGATGATCAACTCGGTCAAATCGCTGAGATCGGTCAAGGCCAATTCGTAGAGGCCAGTGCGCGGGCAATGGCGGGGCAGGAGCAGGCGTCCGGCCATCGCCAATTGACGCAGCACCTGATTGATATCGGGCTCCAGAGGCGCCGGCAAAAAGGCCGCGACGAGACCGGGGGTGATCTCGATCTCGTCGATCAGTCGTGCACAGATACGCTCCGAGGCCTCGGCCCGTTGATCTGGCGTCAAAGCGCGCAAGGCGTAGCGGGCGAAATCCCGGAATTCAGCTTTGGTTTTGGGCGCGTTCACGGATCTGATCCCAGTAGGCGATGCGTTCGCGCAGGCTCTTTTCGTAGCCGCGCTCGGTCGGTTCGTAGTAGCGGCGCTCGACGCCGAGGTAGTCTTGCGCGACAAAGCCCTCGGGCGCTTCGTGCGGGTATTTGTAGGCGGGCCGGGGCTCACGCGAGCCGCTGGAATTGCCGTCGCGCAAATGCTTCGGCACCGGCAGGACGCGCTGCGCTTCGACGTCGGCCAGAGCCTCGTTGATCGCCTTGTAGGCGGCGTTCGACTTCGGCGAAGTGGCGCAATAAGTGACCGCTTGCGACAGGATGATGCGAGCCTCGGGCATGCCGACCATTTCGACCGCCTGGGCGGCGCTGACACAGAGCTGCAAGGCGCGGGGATCGGCGTTGCCGACGTCTTCGCTGGCGAAGATCATCAGGCGGCGGGCGATGAAGCGGGGATCCTCGCCGCCGGCGAGCATGCGGGCGAGCCAGTAGACCGCCGCGTTGGCATCGGAGCCGCGCATCGATTTGATGAAGGCCGAGGCGGAGTCGTAGTGGGCGTCGTCGTCGTAGACCATCGATTTGCGCTGAATGCAATCGCGCACCAGTTTTTCGTCTATGATCTGGGTTCCGGCGTCGTCGTCGGCAGCGGTGAGCACCGCCAGTTCGAGGGCGCCGAGAGCGCGGCGGGCGTCGCCTTCGCAGACGTTGGCGAGGAAGCCGGCGGCGGCGGGTTCAAGGACGATGTGGCGTCCGGGAAAGCCGCGGGGATGGCTCAGGGCGCGCTGCAAGAGGCCGGCGATTTCCTCCTCCGGCAAGGCCTCGAGAACGAAGACCAGCGAGCGCGACACCAGGGCCGGGACAAGGCCGAAACGCGGGTTTGCGGTGGTCGCACCGACAAAGCGGATCGCGCCCGACTCGATGTCGCGCAGCAAGGTATCCTGCTGCGACTTGCTGAAGCGGTGCAATTCGTCGATGAAGAGGATGGTGCGGCCCTCGCCGAAGCGCAGGCGTTCGCCGGCTTCTTTGATCGCGGCGCGGACCTCGGCGACGGAGGAATCGAGGGCGCTCATGGCGGTGAAGTGGCTCTTGGTCGAGCGGGCGATGACCTCGGCGAGCGAGGTCTTGCCGGTGCCTGGCGGACCGCAGAGGATGATCGAGGAGAAGCTGTCCGCCTCGATTGCCCGGCGCAGCAGCGAACCGGGAGCGAGCAGGTGTTTCTGACCCGCCACTTCGTCGAGGCTTTGCGGACGCAACCGTGCCGCCAGCGGTTGATTGAGGCCGTTCTTGGCCGCCGCGGCGTGGGAGAAGAGATCTGGAGAGGGATTGGTCATGGCGGGAAATCTAGGCCGGAATCCGCTTTCAGGTCAATTCATGAGATAAGGGACGCTTAAAAACCGGATAAAATTTCGCGGCCCTCGATAATCGACGGCCCGCCTCGCTTGCGTCATCCGCAAGCATCGCACTCCTAAAACCCCTAAAACCCGTGCAAGAGTGATTTTCAAAACCGTCATGCCGCCTATCTTGTGCGCCTTGAAATCAAATAAGCACGCTGCTAAGGAGAGATTCGTGGCCTCACGCCCCGCCAAACCCCTGTCCCTCGATGAGATCCGCAAAATGGAGCGGGTCTGCCGCATGGCTGCCGAGGTGCTGCAATACGCCAGCACCCTGGTCAAGTCCGGTGTCTCGACCATGGATCTCAACAACGCCATCCACGACCGCACCCTCTCCCTCGGCGCTGAATCGGCCCCCCTCAACTACCACGGCTACCCCGCCGCCATCTGCACCAGCGTCAACGACGTCGTCTGCCACGGCGTGCCGCGCATCGACGAGATCCTCAAGGACGGCGACATCATCAACGTCGACGTCACCCTCAAGCTCGACGGCTTCTTCGGCGACACCTCGGCGACCTTCTTCGTCGGCGAAGTCAGCGACATGGCCAAACGGGTCGCCGCCGCCGCCAAAGACGGCATGTACGCCGGCATCGCCCAGGTCCAGGCCGGCAAACGCACCGGCGACATTGGCTACGCCACCCAGAAAGTGGTCAAAGCCGCCGGCTTCCACTGCGTCGAAGACATCGGTGGCCACGGCATCGGCCCCGCCTTCCACATGGAACCCTTTGTCCCCGCCTTCGGCCAGCCCAACCGCGGTGAACTGCTGATCGAAAACTCCTGCCTCACCGTCGAGCCGATGGTCAACCAGACCGGCAAGCGCTTCCGCACCATGCCGATCCCGGGTTCCGGGCACTCCTACTACACCACCATGGACGGCACCCTTTCCGCTCAATTCGAGCACACCATCCTGGTGACCAAGAAAGGCCACGAAATCCTGACCGCCTGGTAAAAATTTTTCCCCATTTTCATTCCCCAAGCAGAGGCCCCTAACATGTTCGACAACCTGAGCAACTCCCTCCAACGCGCCTTCCGTGGTCTCACCGGCCGTGGCGTCATCAACGCTTCCAACATCCGCGAAGCGATGGAGGAGGTCCGCGCCGCCCTCCTCACCGCCGATGTCAGCTACGACATCGCCAACCAGCTGGTCGAAACCATCGCCAAAAAAGCCGTCGGCGAAGAAGTCCTGCGCTCGATCACCCCCGGACAACAGGTTGTCAAAATCGTCTACGACGAACTGGTCAAGCTGATGGGCGAATCCGACGCCCACCTCTCCCTGCCGAAATCTCCCAGCGTCATCCTCATGGTCGGCCTCCACGGTGCCGGTAAAACCACCACCGCCGCCAAGCTCGGCCTCCTGCTCCGTAAGCAGAACAAACACGTCATGCTCGCCGCTTGCGACGTCTACCGTCCCGCCGCCGTCGACCAGCTCGAAGCCCTGGGCCGCCAGATGGCCATCCCGGTCCACGCCGAACGCGGTTCCAGCAATGTCATCACCATCGCCCAGAACGCCTATAAAGAAGCCAAGGCCAAGGGTTGCCACGCCCTGATCATCGACACCGCCGGCCGCCTCCAGCTCGACACCGACATGATCGCCGAAGTCATCGCCCTCAAGGCTGCTCTCGGCCCCTCGGAAATCCTCCTCGTCGCCGACGCTGCCCTCGGTCAACAAGCCGTCTCCGTCGCCACCACTTTCGACAAGGCCCTCGGCCTCACCGGTATCGTCCTCACCAAGCTCGACGGCGACGCCCGCGGCGGTGCCGCCCTCTCAATGCGCCAGGCCACCGGCAAACCGATCAAGTTCATCGGTACCGGCGAGAAACCCGGCGACTTCGAGCGCTTCCGTCCCGAAGGTATGGCGCAGCGCATCCTCGGCATGGGCGACGTCGTCAGCCTGGTCGAACAAGCCGAGTCGATGATCCAGGAAGAAGAAGCCACGCGCCTCGAACAGAAGATGCGCGACAACACCTTCGACCTCAATGACTTCCTTGGCCAGATGGCACAGCTCCGCGCGATGGGCGGCTTCAAGAAGATCCTCGGCCTCCTCCCCGGCGGCGCCCAGCTCAAGGACACGCTCAACATCGACGACAAGCAGATGAAGCAGATCGAAGCGATCATCCAGTCGATGACCGCCAAGGAACGCATCCTGCCGGAGATCATCAACGCCGGCCGCCGCACCCGTATCGCCAAAGGCGCCGGCTGCACCGTCGACAAGGTCAACGAGCTGATCAAGCGCTTCAACATGGCCCGCGAAATGATGGGCAAGGTCGCCCGCGGCCAATCCCCCATGCCCGGCCTCCCCAGCCTCCCAGGCAGCTCCTCCACCAAGGCGAAAAAACTCTCCGCCAAGGACAAGAAGGCGAAGAAGAAGTAAGCTCAGAACCCAGTTTAAGAAGTTTAAACCGTTTAAGAAGTTTAAGCGGTTTGAACAAAGCCAAGTCGGCTACTTAAACTCATTAAACCCCTTAAAATCCTTAAACTTCGAGCTCTATGGACCGCATCTCCCAGTGGTATCCGCTCTTTGGCGAGGAAACCTTTCCGACGGTTTTCCTGAAGCTGAATGAGACCGAATGCACCCAGTTTCTCCAAGCCGGCGACACCCCCGCCGAACGCGATTTGGAGAAGCGGATCGACCGTGCCATCGACTTGCTCCCCGGCTCCTGCGTCGTCGGCCTCGATTCCTGCGCCCCCAGCGATTCGACCATCTGGCAGAAGGACCGCTCGATCTCCTCCGGCGCCGCCGCCCTCAAGCTTTTGCGCAGCTCGTTGCTGATGCGCGAGCTGATCCAATCAGGCAAGGACACTACCCTCATCGTCCGTCCCTACCGCCGCATGGACCGGACCCGTGAATTCCGCCTCTTCATCAAAGGCGGCAAACTCACCGCCATGAGCCAGCGCCACCTCGACCGCCACTTCGCCCGTCTCGAAGAAATGAAAGACACCTATTGGCAGCGCGGCTGTGACTTTGCCGACAAGATCCTCGCGCCCCACATGTCCGAGAAGGACTTCGTCGCCGACATCTATTTCACCTCCGACGGCGCCATCCTGATCGTCGACTTCAACCTCTGGGGCGCCCCCACTTCGCCGCTGCTTTTCCGCACCTGGGAACGCGATTGGACCCAGATCTCCGGCCTGAAGCTGATGCAGCCCCCCATGGCCCTCGGTGGAGATGTCAAGGTTTCCTTCTGAGCCGTTGCCTCGGTTTCAGTAGATGAAATTCCGCGTAATCCGCTTAGAGTGTCCCCATGAACACCGCCAAACCCTTCATCGACACCTCGGATTCCAGCTTCCGCTCCTTGCGCGAACGCGGCTCTTATCTTGTCGACAAATCCCTCTTCATCCGCGATCTCATCGACGCCGAGAAGTCGATCGTCGTGCCTCGTCCGCGCCGCTTCGGCAAGACCACCAATTTGCTGATGGCGCTGGAATTCTTCCGCATCGACAAGCAGGACCAGGCGGAGCTGTTCAAGGGCATGAAAATCCTCGACGACCCGGTGGCTCTCTCCCACATGGGCAAGCACCCGGTGATCTTCCTCGATCTGAAAAGCTGGCAACCCGGCACCTTGGTTGGCCTGCTCGCCAAGATGCGCGAAAGCATGGCCGGCCTGGTCGACCAGCACCGGCACTGTCTTGAATCGGCCACGGAAACCGAAGCCGCGCAACTCCTTCGTGTCTTGAACCTAAGCAGCTCCGATACCGAGCTCCAGGATTCCCTCTACCGGCTCTGCAAGGTCCTCGCTGCCCACTACCAGGCCGAGCCCATCATCCTCATCGACGAATACGACGCGCCGATTCACGCCGCCTACTCCAAGGGCTTCTACAACGAGGCGATTGATCTCATCCGCCCTTGGCTGTCCGACGCCTTCAAGACCAACAACTTCCTTTTCAAAGGCTGCCTCACCGGCATTCTGAGAATCTCGAAGGAATCGCTCTTCTCCGGTCTCAACAACATCGAGGCCTACACTTTACTGCGCGACACCCGCCCTCAGTTCCTCGATAAGTTCGGCTTCACCGAGGACGAAGTCGCCGAGATGCTGCGCGTCTTCGGCAAGGAAGACAGCCTGGCTGAATGCCGACGCTGGTACAACGGCTATGTTTTCGGCCCCCACACCATCTACAATCCTTGGTCGATCACCCACTTCGCCCGCGAATCCGGCAGTATCCCCAAGCCTTGGTGGGTCAACACTTCCAAAGACGCCCTGATCTGGCAGCAGCTTGCCATTGCCCATCCCCGTGTCCGCCAGGAGATGCAAACCATCCTCGCCGGGGGATCGGTGCGCAAAGCGGTGTCAGAAGCCACGCATCTGTCGCAATTGCCCAACTCCGAAGCCCTCTGGTCGCTGATCGT
>CAMCSH010000201.1 GCA_945877655.1 Lentisphaera araneosa HTCC2155
GCGCTGGCCGGCAGGATGGCCACGAGCTTGGGAGTGTCGAGCCCGCCCTCGGCGCTTGGAGCGGCGGTGTTAAGGCTCAGGAAAAGACTGGCGGCTAGGGAAATAAGCATGTCGGGACTCCTCGGTTTCGACGGCTTTTTGCCGTCACATGCCGAGATAGATAGCTTCGAAATCGTTCCCGTTCCGGCATTCAATACTAGATTGCGATCAGTTTCTAAATATAGAATTTATGATTCTCCTTGACGCTCAGTCACATCATTACCGCATATGGAACAATAAATTCTATATATGGATTAATTACCATATATCATGGAAAGTACGGAACCCGCCAGCATTCTCCCGGGTCTCATTGCAAATCAGCAACCCCGAGGTGCCCCATGATCTCTACCCTGTTTTTCGCCCTTGCCCTCAACGCCGCCGAGCCGTCGGCCGTCCCGTCACCACCCTTGCCCGACAAGGTCGAGTTCAACCAGCACATCCGGCCGATCTTTTCGGACACCTGCTTTCACTGCCACGGCCCAGACCTCCATAATGTCAAGGCCAAGCTGCAGCTGCATGACTTCGCCCACGCCATCGCGCCACTGGACTCCGACCCCAAGCTCCACGCCATCGTCCCCGGCAAGCCGGAGGAGTCGGAAGCGGTGAAACGCATCTTCTCCGCTGACCCAGATGAAATCATGCCGCCACCGGACGCGCACAAGACCCTCAGCAACTACCAGAAGCAACTGATCCGCAAGTGGGTTACCCAGGGCGCGGAATATCAGCAGCACTGGTCCTACCAGCCGGTCCGGCGTCCTGCCGGTCTGCCGGCTGCAACCTCTTTGGCCGCCGATCTGCTGATCGCCAAAGGCCTCAAGGCCGTCGCCTTGACTGCCTCTCCCCAGGCCAGCCGCGAGCAGCTGATCCGCCGGCTCGCCTTCGACCTCACCGGCCTGCCGCCCCGGCCCGCCCTGTTGCAGAAATATCTCGCCGACACGGCTGCAGATGCCCTCGAACGCTGCACCGACGAGCTGCTGGCCAGCCCCGCTTTCGGCGAGCGCCTCGCCGTCCATTGGCTAGATGTGGTCCGCGCCGGCGACACCGCTGGTTATCACAGCGATCAGGACCGGCCGATCGAGCCGTATCGCGACTACCTCATCCGCGCCTTCAACGCTGACAAGCCCTTCGACCAGTTCACCCGCGAGCAGCTTGCTGGCGATCTCATTCCTGGAGGGGACGAGGAGCAACGCATCGCCGCCTGCTATAACCGACTCAACTCCGCTTCCAAAGAGGGAGGCGCCCAGCCCGGCGAATACCTCGCTAAATACAGCGCCGACCGGGTCCGCAACACCGCCCAGGCCTGGCTCGGCGCCACCCTCGGCTGCGCCGAATGCCACAACCACAAGTACGACCCATACACACAGAAAGATTTCTATTCCTTCGCCGCCTTCTTTGCCGACATCGATGAGGTCGGGGTCAACGACATCACCACCTTCGGCGACTACTCCACCGAAAATTCCCTCTTCCATCCCGAGCTGATCACCGGTCTGCCGCCGGCTACCGCGGCCACCCAGGAGAAGCTCTGGCAGGAGCGCCGCACAGAGATCGACCTGAGCCGCCGCGCCGTCGTCAACAGCCTCTTCGCAGCGTGTTCGATCAAAAACCTGGTCGCGGCGGAAGGCTCGGTCTTCACGGTACAGGCCGATGGCTCCGTCCTCGCCAAATCGACCACTGCCGGCAGGGAAGACCTGCGTCTCTCCCTTGAGGTCCCTGCCAACACCCGCTTCCTGCGTCTCCAGTTCAAGCCGCTGGCCACGGGCCAGGGCCACTCCTTCGCCCCCAATGGCGACTTCTTCATTCATCACCTCGACATCAGCGGCACCGATGGCCGGCCGAGAGCAGTCAACGGCTACTTTGCCGATCGCTGGAATCCCAGCTACCACCCCGACAACCTGCTGCGCTCCAACTACGGATGGAGCCCGGGCCCGGAAGAGCCGGAGCGCGATCACTTCCTGCTGATCGAGCTCAAGGAGGCCATAGCCGGGCTGGTTACCCTGCACCTCGAGTGCAACTCCGGTTATCCCTCACAAATTCCCGCCCACTTCGGCGTCGCCGCCGCCGCCGCGGTGGTCGACTACAGCAATCACCGCGCTGAGCTCGCCAGGATTGATGCGGAGCTGCGGACGCTGCGCTCGAAAGGTCGGCCGGTCCTCAGCGTCCGCCGCGTCGCCCCGCGCCAGATCCGCATCCTCGGCCGCGGCAACTGGATGGACCTCAGCGGCGAGGTGGTGCAGCCCGCCACCCCCGCCTGCCTGACCGCTACTCCACCCCAGGACAAGCAACTCGACCGCCTCGACCTAGCCAACTGGATGACCAGCCGCGACAACCCCCTCACCGCCCGCGTCTTCGTCAATCGCATCTGGGCCCTGCTCCTCGGCAGCCCTCTCAGCAACAAGGCCGGCGACCTCGGTTCGCAGGGGGATTTCCCCAGCAATCCCGAGCTCCTCGACCTCCTTGCCGCCGACTTCATGAAGGACTGGTCAGTCAAGAACCTGATCCGCGCCATCGTCAGCACCGCCGCCTACCGCCGCACCTGCAGCACCGAGCCGCAACTGCTCGCGAAAGACCCGGCCAACCGTTTCTACGCTCGCCAAAGCCCCCGCCGCCTCGAGGCCGAGTTCATCCGCGACCACGCCCTCGTCCTCGGCGGACTGCTGGTCGAGGAGATCGGCGGAGCGAAGTCCTACCCCTATCAGCCCCCAGGCTTCTACGACTCGATCAACTTCCCGAAACGCGAATACCCAGTCAGCCGGGATAAACAGCAATGGCGCCGCGGCGTCTACATGCACTGGCAACGCAGCTTCCTCCACCCCTTCCTGCAGAATTTCGACGCCCCCAACCGCCAGGACTGCACCCCCCTGCGCGCCCGCTCCAACACTCCGCTTCAGGGGCTCTCCCTCCTCAACGACCCGCAGTTCGTCGAGGCCGCCGCCTTCTTCGCCCAACGGATCGTCCGCGAAGGCCAGGGCGACGATGCCAGCCACATCCGCTGGGCCGTCCAAACCGCCCTCGGTCGCGGTCCCAACGATGTCGAAGTCGCGGCCTTGCTCCAGGTCCGCCAGCTCGATCTGGCGTCGTACGGCCAAGATCCTGCGACTGCCACCAAGCTCCTCGGCGCCGGCCTCGCCCGCTATGCCCCGGAGGCCCAATTGACGGCCATCGCCACTTGGACCGGGGTCGCCCGCGCCCTCATCAACTCATCCGAATTCATCACCGTTTATTGAGGTCAAACTTATGAACCGCCGTCACTTCCTTTCCGCCTCCGCACTCGCCACATGCGGCACCCTGTTCACCAGTAGCGCTTTTGCCGCCGAGTCCGGCCGCCGCCGGCCCGGTTTTTTGCGGCAGCCACATTTCACCCCAAAGGCGAAGCGGGTGATCTACCTCTACATGTCCGGCGCCCCGTCGCAATTCGAGAGCTTCGACTACAAGCCGCTGCTGGCGAAGATGGACGGCAAGCCGATGCCCGCCTCGGTCACCGCCGGCCAGCAACTGGCCCAGATCCAAGGCCAGAAACTCAACTGCTTCGGACCCCGTTTCAAGTTCGCCAAACACGGCCAGTCGGGAGTCGAAATCTCCGACCAGTTTCCTCAGCTCGCCAAGGTCGCCGACGAACTCGCCGTGGTCCGTTCTCTGTTCACCGACCAGATCAACCACGACCCTGCCAACACCCTGCTCAACACCGGATCCATCCTCCCCGATCGGCCCTCGATGGGCTCGTGGATCGACTACGCCCTCGGCGCCGACTGTGACGATCTCCCCGGCTTCGTCGTCATGGAGTCGGTCAAAGGCGGCCAAGGCCAGCCCCTCGCCGGCCGCTACTGGGCCAGCGGCGTCCTCCCCGGCGTCCACCAGGGAGTCAAGCTCAATTCCCGCGGTCCCTTGATCCACTTCTCCGGCAACCCCGCCGGGGTCAGCAAGGAGCAACAGCTCGCCGTCGCCGCCGCCTCCGGCGTCCTCAACCGCCACGCGGCGTCAGCCTGGGGCGATGCCGAGTCGACCACCCGCTCACAACAGCTGGAAATGGCTCTGCGGATGCAGGAATCGATCCCGAAGCTCACCGACTTCAGCCAAGAACCGGCGTCCACCCTCGATCTCTACGGCTGTAAACCCGGCGACGGCTCCTTCGCCTCCAACTGCCTGATGGCCCGTCGCCTGGTCGAAAAAGGCTGCCGCTTCATCCAGCTCTATCACCGCGACTGGGACCACCACGGCAACCTCGCCGGCGATTTCCCCATCGTCGCCAACTTCGTCGACCGCGGCATTTACGCCCTGATCACCGACCTCAAGCAGCGCGGCCTGCTGGACGACACCCTGATTGTCTGGAGCGGCGAATTCGGCCGCACCCCGATGTCCCAGGGCGGCAGCGGCCGCGACCACCACATGAAATGCTTCAGCGGCTTCATGGCCGGCGGCGGCATCAAGGGCGGCACTACCCACGGTGCCAGCGATGACTTCGGCTTCGCCCCCGCCGAACACCCCCACCATATTCGCGACTGGCATGCCACCATCCTCCACCAGCTCGGCATCGACAGCGACCAGCTCAGCATCAAGCTCGACGGCCTCGACTGGAAGCTCACCGGCGTCGAAAAGGGCAAGGTGATCAAGGATATCCTCGCCTGAGCCTGCCCGGATCGCAGTTATCAGGGGGGAACCAACACTCGTATCACCAGCCGCCACTTGGAGGCAATCAAACCCAGCAAGCGGCGGAATGCAAAGGCGATCGTGCTCTGGCCATGAGAGTCGACGTATTGGCGATCGACCTCCATCTCGGTGCAGTGATGAAGCACCCCCTTCGATCATCGAGGCTACTTCTGATGAAGACGGAGACTTGAGTTGGGAATGGATGCACAGCGAACTGCGCTCCACATGCCAGTAAATCATGATGCCTCGTCCGCCGCAGCGCACATGCCACTGAGTTGTCAGGTTTTGATCCACGCTCCGAAAGGTTTGGAATCGGCGGCGCAGGCAGTCGAAGAACTTCCCCAAATCGCTGGGGTGCGAACTCGTAGAGTGCCATCGGCGACTGCTGCAATCGCCCGACGCATAGCATCGACACTGATGTAGCACCGCCGGATATAACCCAAATCTCTGTCGGTCGTGCATGAGTCAAGATGGGCCATCCGCTGCAAACCGGCATTGGTGCCAAGGCCGTGCAGGCATAGTAAAAGTGGGGTCACTAGTCGAATGGCGATTGCGCGAGCTCTTGGCCGACATGCTTTTCGATGCCCCCGTCGACACTCCGATGGGAGACAATCCCGTTGCTCCGGCGCAAGACTGCCGCTCCTCGAGCTGATGGCGGCTGCCGCGGCACAGCTTCAACCTAAAAACCGCAGCAGAGGAATGGAACCGGGTTGAAAGGTTGAAAGGTTGAAACGCAAGCACATAAACAACAGCAACAAGAGACGAATCTAAGAGCATCGCCCAGGTGTGGCGAAGATGACTGCCGAAACTTTTCTTCATAGTCTTTCGTTGTTGCGGTTGCAGCTAATCCTTTCAACCTTTCAACCTTTCAACTGCGGTTTTTAGCTTCAAGTCCCTTCTCAAGGATCTGGCCACCCTGAACTGCCAGGAGAGCTCCTTCCTTAGTCGGTTCTATCTGGCGAGCCTTCATTGGCTTTGGACCTTGTCATCGATGGAATAATCAAAACCAAATATAGAAACATCTCGAATTCAATCTGTGCATTGGGAACAGGAAGCCGCTAAAGCATATCTTTGAGTGACATCGCAACGAGTTGAACCTGAAGGAGCGCTTCATGAAATACCTGGCAATGATACTTGGTTTGAGTTTATCCTCCCCGGCAGCGGAAGAAGCCCCGAGCCCGATGGCTGAACTGCTGCAGCAGGCCGGCCCGGGAAAGACCTTCGTCCACAGCGCTGAAGACGGCGGCGACACCTGGCAGTACAACTTCGAAAAACCGGCCGACGCCTGGATGAAGCCGGGCTTCGACGCCAAAAACTGGCCGAGTGGCAAAGGCGGTTTCGGAGTGGGAGCTCTCGTCGGCACACCTTGGACCAGTGCCGACATCTGGCTGCGCAAGAGCTTCAAAATCGACGCCCTGCCGCAGCATCTCAGCCTCAGCTTCCAGCACGACGAAGATATGCAAGTCTACCTCAACGGCCAACAAGTCCTGCAGCGCAAAGGCTACCGCGGCGACTACGAAGAGATCGATCTCAGCGCCGCTATCAAGTTTCTCGCCATCGGCGACAACGTCCTCGCCATCCACTGTCATCAAACTGTCGGCGGCCAGTACATCGATGCCGGATTGAAATCGGAAGTACCGGTGAGCAGCGAGATTTTTGTCGCCCACAAGATCTGGGCTGACTGGCTCCTTCAGGACGGCCTCAAAGCCGGCCAAGCGGCCTTCAATGACGCCAGCGAAGCCCTCGATCTGGCCTTGATCGCCAAGGTCCAGAGCGAGCTGAAAACCCCAGTGCCGCAAACTGCTGGCCTCTCGTCCGCACAGCGCCGCGCCCTCTACCTGAAGCTTTGCGAAGCCCGCAGAAGCGAGCGTCTGAAGCCCTTCGCCGAACGCGGCGGCAGCTTCGTCTTCACCAAGCACAAGGCCCTCAGCGGCTCCTTCTACGGCTATACCGAAGGACTCTCCGACGCCCAGCACGAGTGCAACTATCGCCCCGATTCCGAGCTCCTCACCTTCAAGCTCGACGGACTCTACGGCAAGACCGAGTCGCTGCTCAAGGATGCCACCGGCCTGATCCGCGATCCCGAGCTCAGCTTCGACGCCAAACGCCTCCTCTTCTCCTGGAAGAAAGACGCCCAAAAAGACGATTACCACCTCTACGAGATGGATCTCGCCAGCAAGCAGATCCGGCAGCTCACCGAGGGCCTCACTTTCGCCGATTTCGAAGGCCGTTATCTGCCCGGCGGCGACATCATCTTCAGCTCCAGCCGCGGCATCTCCACCATCCCTTGCTTTCGCACCGAAGCCAGCAACATGTGGCGCTGCGACAAAGACGGCAAGCTGATGCGCCGCCTCGGCTACGACCAGGTCACCACCAACAACCCCAGCCTGCTTGAGGACGGCCGCATCGTCTACACCCGCTGGGACTACAACGACCGCGGCCAGGTCTTTCCGCAACCGCTCTTCGCCATGAATCAGGATGGCACCGAACAGGTCGAGTACTACGGCGGCAACTCCTGGTTCCCCACCACCATTGCTCACGCCCGCGAAATCCCGGGCAGCAGCGGCGTCCTCCTCGCTATCCTGCACGGCCACCACACCTACCAGCACGGCAAACTCGCCATCATCGACCGCCGCAAAGGCACCCAGGAAGCCGAAGGCGTCCAGCTCATCGCCCCGGTGCGCGAAACCAAGCCGCTGCGCGAAGACGCATATGGCCAGGAAGGTGAACAATTCCAATATCCCTTCCCCCTTGATGACAAGCACTTCCTCGTCACCTACGACGCCAAGGGCGGCCCCGGCCCGGAAGGCGCCTGGGGCATCTACCTGATGGACATCGACGGCCATCGCGAGCTGCTCACCATCGATCCCAAAATCACCTGCAACCACGCCATCCTCTACGCTCCCCGCAAGGCCCCCCGCA
>CAMCSH010000202.1 GCA_945877655.1 Lentisphaera araneosa HTCC2155
GCCGCATTCGCATCATCCGTCCCGAAACGGGACCATTTTACAGGACTGAAGTCCCCAAGAAATGCGTCAAGGCCCTCGAGGCCCTAGGCATCCCGCTGCCCGACTGATAGATACCCGGCTTAGGCAGGGAGGCGCTGCAGATTTTGGGACAAGAGTGTAGCGCAAGCCCTTACTTGCCTGATTTGAATTCGAATGATTTTGAAGTCGGGCAAGATTCATCTCCCAAGGCAAGTCAGCGATGGGGAAGTCGGGATAACTGAGTTGTAAGCGAATGTATTCTACATAGTTGCGAAACATCGGCCGAAGTAAACCGCGGACATTTTCGAAAATGAATGCCTTCGGCCGCAACTCGCGGACAGCTCGGACGGCCTGTGGGAACATATCTCTATTGTCGTCATACCCCTGTGCTTTGCCACCCATGGAGAAAGGCTGGCAGGGGGGGCCCCCAGCCACGAGATCGACGGGGCCATAATCAGAGAATTGCGCTGCGCGCACATCACCTTGAACCACGTTCCAGGTCGGCCGGTTCCGCTTTAAGGTAGTACAGGCATCAGCGTTCCACTCAAAATGAGCGACCGTATCGAAGCCAGCATTTTCAATGCCTAATGCCAACCCCCCGGCACCGGAAAAAAGTTCAATAGCTTTCATGTTCATGGCTTCTGACTCCATATTTAGGCTAGTGGTTACGTGCATACAGTAAACATAAACCAAAAGGAATAAACATCAATTAGGCGGATTCATTAGCCGCATTGATTATCGGCGTTTTTCCCTCAAAACTCCGCGTTTCTCGGGTATCTCGGGTAGGGAATCACATCGCGGATGTTGGCCATGCCGGTGGTGAATTGCACCAGGCGTTCGAAGCCGAGGCCGAAGCCGGCGTGGGGGACGGAGCCGTATTTGCGCAGGTCGAGGTACCACCAGTAGTCGGCGGGATCGAGGCCGAGGGGCTTCATCTTGTCGATCAGGACTTCGTAGTTGTCCTCGCGCTGGGAGCCGCCGATAATCTCGCCGATGCCGGGGCAGAGGACGTCCATGGCGCGGACGGTTTTGCCGTCGGCGTTGAGCTTCATGTAGAAGGCCTTGATGTCCTTAGGGTAGTCGGTGACGATGACCGGGCCCTTGAAGGTCTGTTCGGTGAGGTAGCGTTCGTGTTCGGACTGCAGGTCCATGCCCCAGGAGACGGGGAATTCGAACTTGGCGCCGCACTTCTGCAGGATGTCGACGGCTTCGGTGTAGGTGATGCGGGTGAAGGGCGCGTCGGCGAGTTTTTCGAGGCGGGAAACGGCTTCTTTGTCGATCCGTTCGGCGAAGAAGGCCATGTCGTCCTGGCAGGTATTGAGGACGCGTTTGAAGCAGAATTTGAGATATTGCTCGGCGAGCCAGGCGTTGTCATCGAGGGTGAAGAAGGCGGCTTCGGGCTCGATCATCCAGAATTCGGCGAGGTGGCGCGAGGTGTTGGAGTTTTCGGCGCGGAAGGTGGGGCCGAAGGTGTAGATGCGGCCGAGGGCGGTGGCGTAGGTTTCGCCGTTGAGCTGGCCGGAGACGGTGAGGTGGGCTTTTTTGCCGAAGAAGTCCTGGCGGTAGTCGAGCTGGCCCTTGTCGTCGCGCGGCGGCTTGTCGAGGTCCAAAGTCGTGACCTGGAACATCTGGCCGGCGCCTTCGCAGTCGGAGGCGGTGATGATCGGGGTGTGCAGGTAGAGGAAGTCTTCGGACTGGAAGAAGTCGTGGGTGGCCTGGGCGAGGGCGTTGCGGACGCGCATGACGGCGCCGAAGGTGTTGGTGCGGGCTCGCAGGTGGGCGACTTCGCGCAGGGTCTCGAAGCTGATGCGGCCCTTCTGCAACGGATAGGTCTGGTCGGCCTCGCCGATGATCTCGACGGCTTCCGCCTTGAGCTCGTATTTCTGGCCTTTGGCGGGCGACAGGATGAGCTGGCCGGTGACCTTGAGGGAGCAGCCGGTGTAGATCTTCAGGATGTGCTGGTAGTTGGGCAGGGTGGCTTCGGCGACGCATTGCAGGCTGCCGAAGGTGGAGCCGTCGTAGACTTCGAGGAAGCTGAAGCCGCCTTTCGAGTCGCGGCGGGTGCGGAGCCATCCGCCGATGGTGACGGTCTTGCCGACGAAGCTGTCGTCGAGGCGCTTGATGAGAGTGGGACGCATGGATATTCCTCCAGATTGTTGCCGCGAAACTAATTCGGCTATGACAAAAGGCGAGGGCGGTAGGAGGGAGACGGGGGGAACGCTTTCGATATCGCGACATCGATGACATCGCGCTATCGAAACCCGTTTAATGCTGCTGCAGCATCGACACACCACCAACGATCAGGGCGATGACGATCAGGCCGAAGATGATGGCGGCGCAGATCTTCCAGCCGGACCAGGGGCGTTCGCCTTGGACTTCGCCGGTGATGGCGTTGACCGCGATCTTGTAGACCTTGTCGCCGTGGCGGTAGTTCATGTACCAGACCGGCAGAAGGATGGCTTTGCAGCTCATGTCGTACCAGCGGGACTGCTGGGTCAGGACGATTTGTTCGTCGCCGCCGATGTCGTCTTTGACCGACTCGGTGATGGTCGCGGCCACGAGATCACGAGCTTCGGCGAAAGCCTTGGGCAGGGGCAGGCCGTGGGCCCGGGCGGTGAAGCCGGCAAGGTAGCTGGGGTCGTAGGGAACCAGGTCGCTGAGCTTCCACGGCTCGAGGGCGCGGGCATATTCACGCGGCAGCTCGGTGGGTGCGGCGACGATGAGGATGTCGTCGAAGCTGTTGGTGACCTCGCCGGCGGCGGGGTACCAACGGGTGCGGCGGACCTGGCGGGTCTGGCGGTTGCCCTGCGAGTCGGTGTAAGATTCGGTGTCCCAGTAGTGCTCGCCGCGGGAGCCGGTGTAGCGGGTGTCGACTTCGGCATCGATGGTCCAGTGCGGCAGATAATGGCCGAGCAACTGGGCTTTGACGCGGGCGAGATCTTCGAGGCTGTTGGGCGCGAACCAGCGGCTGCCGATCCAGTTGCGGTAGGATTGCAGCGCCGCTTTCTGGTCGAGGCGGAAAGGCAAAACTGCTTGCGGAAGGATGGCCCGTTTTTCCTCCGGCTGTCGCTGATAGGGAGTCTGGCAGAAGCCGCATTGACCGCTGAGCACAGAGTCGGAAAGAGTGAAGCTGGCGGCGCAGCTCCGGCATTGATAATTGATCTCGGCGTAGTTGCCGTCGAAATCCCCCTCCACCGCGAGCTCCTGATCGAAGTCTTTCTCTTCGATCCGCGCCTCCGCCGCCGGGGCCGGAATATCGTTGCGGCTGCCGCAATAAGGGCAGGCAAGGGTCTGCGCTCCGGGAGTGAACCGGAGCGAAGCGCCACAGGAGTTGCAGGGAAAATCGGTCATGGGAAATTAAGAATTTAAAATTAAGAATTTAACGGCAACGAATCATGAATCAGTCATTATGAATTGGCAGAAGTCATGAGACGGTGTCGGTCATCAATTTTTTCTTGTTGCCAATTCTTAATTCTTAATTATTTAGGCCGGCGGGGGCGGCGGGGGAACGGCGGCGGCGCTGGGAGCGGCGAAGAGGCTGGCTAGTTCGGTGCTGGAGGCGGGGCCCCAGGCGGCCATGCCGGCGTGCCAGACCGAGGTGTTGGCGTTGATCTGGCCGGCGCGGATGGCGTCGCGAACTTGTTCTCCGGTGTAGGGGCCGTAGGTCTGGCCGGCGACGGCGACATGCCAGGAAACAGGGGCTGCGGGCAGCGGCGGGGGGGCGGCGGCAAAAGCGGGCGGGGCGCTGACTTGTGCGGGAGCCGCAAAGCCAGTCTGCATCGAGCCCATCATCTGCTGGCCCATGGCGACTCCGGCGCCGATGCCGATGCCGGCTCCTGCCGCACCGCCGGGGTTAGCGGCAGCGAGAGGAATCGACTCGGCAACTTGGAACTTGGTGTATTGATCGAGGTTGCCGGCGAGGCCCATGGCGCTGCGCTTGTCGAGGACCATCTCGACTTCGGGCGGCAGAGCGATGTTCTCGACCAGGAATTTGGTGACGCTGATGCCGTATTCCTTGAACTCGGTGTCGAGGTTGCCGGAGAGAGTTTTCGCCATCAAATCCTGGTTGGCGGCGAGATCGAGGACGGGGATCTTCAGGTTGGCGAGATTGTTGGTGAAGCGGGCGATGATGATGTCGCGGAGCTGACCGGCGATTTCTTCGCCATCGATTTCGGTGTTGGTGCCGATGACTTCTTTGAGGAAGGCCTTGGCTTCGGTGACGCGGTAGGCGAAGGTGCCGAAGGCGCGCAGGCGCACCGGGCCGAGCTCAGGGCAGCGCAGGGTGATGGGGTTGCGGGTGCCCCATTTCTGCTGCAGGATCTGGGTGGTGCGGATGAAGTAGACTTCCGCGACGAAGGGCGAATTGAAGCCGTATTTCCAGCCGGCGAGGGTCGACATGATCGGCATGTTCTGGGTGCTGAGGGTGTGGCGGCCGGGAAGGAAGGCGTCGGCAAGTTGGCCCTCGCGGACGAAGACGGCGACCTGACCTTCGCGGACGATCAGCTGGGCTTCGTTTTTGATCTCGTTCTGATAGCGCGGGAAGCGGTAGGCGACGGTGTCCTTCTCTTCTTCCTTCGGGTTCCACTCGATGATGTCGATGAACTGGCTTTTGATGTTGTCCCAGAGGCCCATGATTGTTCTCCTTGGCTGATCTTGATGAATGGTGGTGCTTCGACAATACCCGGCCGAATCCCGACAAGGCTTCCATTATCGTCTTCGATTCGGAATCAGAAAGGCGGAGTTTCTTAAAAAACATCAAGCTTGTCCGTTCTCACAGGTCCGCTGGCGTTTCGACCGTTTCCGTGCTAAATTTCCAGCATCAACCCCAGACCCTCATTCATGCGCATCGCCAACCCACTCTACGACAGCGTCTTCAAGTTCCTGATGGAAGATCCTGAATGTGCCCGCACGGTGATCGCGACGATCACCGGATTGGACATCGTCAAGGTCGAATCTCGTCCTTCCGAGCTCATCGCCGAAGTCAGCGCCGGCCTACTCGTCTACCGCCTCGACTTCTGCGCCCATGTCAAGCTCGCCGATGGGCGTTTCCGGATGGTCCTGATTGAGATTCAAAAGGCCAAAGAAGCCGAAGACATCATGCGTTTCCGCCGCTACCTCGGCCAGCAGTACGCCAACCCCGCCAATGTCGTCCCCGGCCTGCCGCCGGATGCCGTCCCACAGCCCTTGCCGGTGCTGGCGATCTATCTCCTCGGCCACAAGCTCAGCGGCATGCCGGAAGTTCCTGCGATCCAGGTGGCGCGGCAGCAGCTCGACGCCATCACCGGTAAAAAACTCGAGGGCCACAGCCCCTTCATCGAATGCCTGACCCATGACAGCTTCATCATCCAGATCCCCAACCTTCACGAAGACGCCCGCAATTCCCTCGAAAGCCTGCTCAAGGTCTTCGATCAGCATCGCAAGGACTCGCCTGACGGCCACACTTTGATCATCGACGAAAGCCAGATTCCCGAAGCTTTCCGCCTCGTCCTGCGCCGTCTCAGCCGCGCCGGAGAATCCGAAGAGATGCGCCAGCGGATGACCATCGAGGACGAGGTACTCGAGAACTTGCTGCGGAAGGAACGGGTCGCCCTCGCCGCGCTCGAACGTGCCGACAAGGCCGAAGCCGACAAGTTGAAAGCCGAAGCCGACAAGGCGAAGGCCGAAGCTGACAAGGCGAAGGCCGAAACTGACAAGGCGAAGGCCGAAGCTGACAAGCTAAAGGCCGAGGAAAATCTGTTGGCGGCCCTGAAAGCCCTGATCGACTCCGGCATGCCCGAGGCCCAGGCCCGGCAGCTCTTGCAATTGCAAAAGCTCTGAATTCGCGGCTCGCCGCCTCGCCAAGTTTCGGTCGACAGCTCCGCCACAGGCGCTAATGTGGGCAGCGTTCAACCCCACGGATTCTCCATCATGCGACTTCTCCTCTGCCTCGGCTCCGTCCTCATCTTCAACTCCTGTGCCTCGCCCACCGCGATTCTCGACGCGCAGAAAGAACTGCCGAATTCGAGCCGCGCAGCCCTCGCCGCGAGCTGGTCCGCCGAGACTCCCGACGCCATCGAAGACAAGGTCGCCGCCTGGCAGACCTGCTTCGCCGTTCTCGACGAAGAGCTCGCCAAAGAGCAGGAAAAAGAAACCGTCATCCTCAAGCGCCTGACCCGCGCCACCGACAAGGCCATGCGCCTGCAGATGGAAGTCGGCTCGCGGGAGAAACGCATCGTCCTGGTCGAAGCCGGCAAAGACGCCGATGACATGGCTCGCAACCCGAAGCGCAAAGAGCGCCTCGAGAAGCGCCGCGCCGAACACGACGAGGCCCTCGCCTTCGTTGACAAGACCCGCGACGACCTCAAGGCCCAGTCGGAAGTCTGCGACGCCTTGCGTCTGCGCCATGACGCCGCCGCGCACGAGCTGCGCGAAGCCGCCGCCGCCCGCGACCTGCTTGTCCCCCGCGATTAAAACGGGAAGGATCTCATGACCCTCGACGAGCTCCGCCGCCGCCACGCTGCCACCCTCGAACGGGTCAACGCCCTGATTCGTGCCGAACTGCAATCCGACGCCGCCCAGGTCGAGGATTTGCGCCTTGCGGTCGAACGCGGTCGCGGCAAGCAGATCCGTCCCCTCCTCGTCGCCGAGATCAGCCACGCCTTCGGCCGCAGCCAGGACGCCGCTCTGATCGGCGCTGTCGCCGAAGCCATCCATTGTTCCAGCTTGGTGCATGACGACATCATCGATCGCTGCGTCTTGCGTCGCGGTCAAGCGACCATGAACGCCCTGCACGGCGATGCCGGCGCCCTCCTCCTCGGCGACCTGCTTTTCACCGCCGTCTTCAGCCTCGCCGCCCGCCAGGGAGAAGCCTGGCTCTGCGCCGAAGCGGCGAAGACAATCAAAATTCTCTGCGAAGGCGAATTGCTGCAGCAGGCCTGCCGGGGACGCATCGCCACGCCGATCTCCCGCTACGAGGAAGTCATCCGCCGTAAAACCGCCGCTCTGCTCGAGTTTGCCGCCTTTGCCGCCGGACGCAGCGCCGGCGCCTCCTTGAAAGCTCAACAAGAGCTCCGCGCCTTCGCCAGCAGCCTCGGAATCATCTTCCAAATCGCCGACGACATCGCCGATTTCCGCAAGGCCGGCCAGGCCGATGAAAAGGATCGCGGCGTCGATGCCGCCAACGGCTTCCTCACTCTCCCCTGGCTCATCCTGCTGCAGAAAGCCGATGCCGGCGAACGTGCCTGGCTCAGCGCCGCCTTGTCCTCCGGCCGCCCTCTTGGGCTCGGCGACCCGCAAGTCGCCGCCCTGGCGGAAAAACTGGAACTTGATGCCGCCCTCGCTGCCGCCCTCGCCCCCCATCTGGCCCGGGCCGAAGCAGCCCTGCGCGTCCTGAATGTCGACATCGACACCGCCGGCCTCCAAAGCTTCCTCAAGGCCACTCTCTCCGCCTTGTAAGCCGCCTGAGCGACAAAGCCGACAGCAAAGGAATCGCCCCCTCTTTCGAGGGGGCGATTTGTTCGTAAGCCATTGGCTCCGAAAAGTGGTGGCAGGGGAAGGATTCGAAC
>CAMCSH010000203.1 GCA_945877655.1 Lentisphaera araneosa HTCC2155
TGCAGATTGTAATCGAGGTGCGGCAGATAGGTCAGCACCAACTCGGGCTGATATTGATCCATCACGTGAATGGTGGAATCGGCGATCCAGCGGGTCGAGGTGATGTCGGTGAGAGGCCCCCAGAATTTGAACAGCGGGAACTTGCCGAGCTTGGCCTCGAGTTCGTCGTTGAGCGTCGCGGGGAAAGCGTAGGAGCCGGGCATCTTGCGGCCGTCGGAGCGGTACAAAGGCCGGGGGGTGACGGAGAATTCGGCGGTGGAGTACATGTTGTACCACCAGAACATCTTGGCGGTGCGGAAGCCGGGGCGCAGGCGCTTGATCCGATCCCACAACTTGTCGCCATGGACGAGAGAGTTCGACTGCTGCCAGAGCATCACCTTGGCAGTGTCCTTGAAGTACCAGCCGTTGGCGACGATGCCGTGCTCTTGCGGACTCGTGCCGGTGAGCAGGGTGGCCTGGGCGGTGGTGGTCACTGCGGGCAGCGGCGGCACCAGGTCGCGTTTATGTTTTGCGGCGAGCGCATTGAGCTCGGGCGTGTGCGGACCGAGGAGCTTGCGGGTCAGGCCGACGGCGTTGATGACGAGTAGACGATTGATCATGGAAGAGCCGGAGTTAGGTGTTTTATGAAGTGATCTGCGAAGTTCATTCACCACAGAGGCGCAGAGCGCACAGAGGAGCGGCAAATACTCATTTTAGAAAGCTCGTTTTTTCTCTGTGAACTCTGTGTCTCTGTGGTGAAATCAGTACCTGCTTCAGGGTTTCTTGAAGAAGAGATCCTGGGCTTGACTGAGCAGGGATTCCGCCAAATTGGGCGGTAAACGAGCGAGGATGAGCCAGGGGCCTTGGCGAATCAGAGTTAGGGATTCACCATTGGGAAGAGCAGCTTTCCAGTTGCGGACTTGTTCACCTGAAACCCCGAGATTCAGGCCGAGTTTGGCGGCGTCACTCCAGCGCGCCAAAGCGGCGTCGGCTGCTTGGGCATCGGCAAACCGCAAGGAAATGAGAAGGTCTTCCCAGCCGAGAATGCGGGGACGATGTCCTGAAGCGGCGGTATCGAAATGAATGACCGAGGCCTGGAAACCAGGACCGAAAGAACGACGCAGCTCCTGCAATTGCGGCAAAGAGACCTGTCCCCAACCAGAAGAAAGCAGCGTCGCGTCGCCATCTTTGAGGCGAAGCTGACGAGGATACAGACCCTCAGGCGCCTTCATGTAAGTTTCGCCGACACTTGGCAGGAAGGCATCGCCTTTCGGCCAAGTCTGCACCGGGAAAGAACCTTGGCGACAGCCATCGTGGAAGGCCTTCACCGCCGCTTCGAGAGCTGCGGGGCTGGTGCCTGTGATACTGATCATTGCCGGAACCTGAATGGTGCCGCCGGAGAGGTTATGCAGGTGCAAGGCAGGCTGGTTGCTGTCGCATTGAATCGAGCCCAGTTCGGTCCCAGCCGGAAAGAATCCTTCGCGAGTGAAGATTCGCTCGGGCAGCGGCGAGGCCGCAGCTTTGGCGATCAAGCTGTTGCTGGCACTGCTGCCGATGGCGATCAGGGTGTAATCGGCGTAAAAGCCGGAAAAACGCTTGTAGTATTCGTCTTCCTTGAGCACGTCGTCGAGCGGCTTATCCTCAGTGACCAGATCTTCTGCGATCGAAGTTGCGAGGCGCAGTTCTTCTGAACTCGCCTTGGCGCCAAAAACCACCAGGGTTTTGGGCCCGCGCAAGGCGGCCAGAGGCTCACTCAGAACCGGCGCCGGAGCGGGCGGCGGTTCCGGGGCATTTTGGAAGCTGAGGAGCAGAATCGGTAGGGCGAGGAAGCGGATCACGGTCGACTCCTGTGGATTGCGGACGCCGCGAATATAGCCGCGCATGGGAAGACGGCGCGGATTCGGAATCCAAGTCAAACGACAGGCGATTCAACTCGGAAGACACTGAGGACACCTGAGGAAACGGAAAACACAGCTCTTCCTGCCCGGATCTGCACGGCGTAAAACCACATCTTGTGTTTCGTGATCTTCGTGTCTTCGTGGTGAAATTGCCTTCTGGCGCACTCATCCGCCACCGCTGACCCCGAAACAACCTGATTTCGTCGCGGCAGCATTGACCGCAAACATGGCCGCGAGACGGGCGGCGGCAGCATCGTAGGCAAGCGGATCGCCCCAGGTGTTGCGCGGCTCTAAAACTTGGCTGTCGACCCCGGAAAGGGCCGCCGGGATCTTCAGGCCGAGAGCGGCGGAATCGATCAGCTCCGCCTGATCGAGCTCGCTCGAAAGGATGGCGCTGACCAGACGGCGGGTCAGGGGAATCGGCATTCTTTTGCCGATGCCGCAAGGGCCGCCGCTCCAACCGGTGTTGACCAGCCAGACGCTTGAGCCATGCTTCTGAATCTTCTCCACCAAAAGCTCGGCGTAACGAGTCGGCGGCAACGGCAGGAAAGGCCCGCCAAAACAAGGCGAAAAAGTGGCCTGCGGTTCGGTGACGCCGCGCTCGGTGCCGGCAACCTTGGCGGTATAGCCGGAGAGGAAATACTGGCGGATCTGATTCTCCTGCAGTCGCGCCACCGGCGGCAAGACGCCGAAGGCATCACAGGTGAGGAAGATGATCTGCTTCGGATGCTGACCCGTCGACACCGGCCGGACGATGTTGGGAATGAAGTCGATCGGGTAGCTGACCCGGGTGTTCTCGGTGCGCGAGGCATCGGCATAATCCGGTTGACCGTCGCTTTTCAAGATCACATTTTCCAAAATGGCGCCGGGGCGGATGGCGTGGAAGATGTCCGGCTCCTTCGCTTCGTCCAGGTTGATGCATTTGGCGTAGCAGCCGCCTTCGATATTAAAGATGCCGTCGTCGTCCCAGCCATGCTCGTCGTCGCCGATGAGCAGGCGCTCGGGGTCGGCGCTGAGCGTCGTTTTGCCGGTGCCGGAAAGACCGAAGAAAAGGGCGCATGAAGCATCCTTGCCAACATTGGCGGAGCAATGCATGGAGAGGACGCCGCGCCGCGGCAGGAGCCAGTTCATGACGGTGAAGACGCCTTTCTTCATCTCGCCGGTGTACCAGGTGCCGCCGATCAGGATTTCACCGGCCTCAAGATCAAGGACGATGAAGGTCGGCGAGCGCAGGCCGAGTTCCTTCCAGTCGTCGATCATCAGTCCGGCGGCATTGAGAATCTTGAGCTGCGGCGTGAAGGATGCCAATTCCGCTTCATCTGGACGGATCAGCATGTTGTGCATGAAGTGCGCCTGCCAGGGTTTACAGGCGACGGTGCGGACGGCGAGGCGGTGGGCCGCTGCGGCTCCCGCAAAGCCATCTTGGACGAAAAGTTCGCGGCCGTTGAGGTGGGCGCAGACACGGCGGCGAAGCTCGGCGGCGAGTTCCGGTGAAATCGCCTGATTGACTTCCCCCCACCAGGCTTCCGGAACTGCGGCGCCGTGATGGACGATGTATTTATCCTTGGGGGAGCGCCCGGTGTATTTACCGGTATCCACCACCAGCGCGCCGTTGGCGCTGAACTTGTTGCCGGGATCAAGCTCCTCCATTTTCCGCCAAGCGGCGGCGCCGAGATTGCGATGGCAAATGCTTGCGGTGATTCCAGAGATCAGTTCCGACATGGTGTCCTCCCGAATTTATGACACCACAATATACGGCCCAAGGTCGCGGAAACCTAGGCGGTGGCTGACAAAATCATTCGACCTGTGCAACTCCGGTTTGAACTTGTCTGCGCCCGTATACCTCGGCGACCGGGGAGTGAGGGAGGAGGGGAGTAAGGGAGAAGCTCACTCCCTTTACTCCCTTACTCCCCTGTTCCCTTACTCCCTAGCTAGTTGATCGTGATGTCGACTTGCACTAGCACAGGGCGAAATCATTCCATCTAGGGCGTCGCCTCGCTCCAGCGAAAGCCGCGTTAGGGGAAGTCAGGGGAAGGCCGGGGAAGCTCGTCTTTCTTACCCTATTTCCCCCTGAAGCATCGGCTTTGAGCTCAGAATCAGGGTTTTGCGACGACAAAAAAGTCTCCGGGACGGCTTGCGTTTCAGGTAGGCAAAGGGTAGAATAGGGGAAGTTAGGGGCCATCAGGTGGCCAAAGGAATCAATAGGTGAACGACTTCTTCATGGGATACACCGGCGAGTTCGCGTACAGCGTGGACTCGCAGCGTCGTATCGCCATTCCGCGCGACTGGCGCAGCGGAGAAGGGGACGTTTTCTTCCTGATGCCCAGCCCCAACAAGACTTTGCGAGTCCTCAGCGAAGCCGGTTTCCGCGAAATGATGGAAACCATCACCAAGGGAACCATGATGGACGCCAAGGCGCAGCGAGCCCTCGCCATCCTCGGCTCTCAGATGCAGCGTGTCGTCTGCGACAAGCAAGGCCGCATCGCCCTCAGCCCGAAGCTGAAAGAACATGCCGGCATCGTCGACGGCGCGGTCCTCGTTGGCGCCATCAAAGAGATCCAGATCTGGTCGAAGGAACAGTGGGACGCCCAACTCACTGACGCCAGCGGCATCGATGACGCCTTCTCCATCCTTTCCCAACTCAGTTCCCAGGGTCCGGCCGATCGCCTCGCCTCGGCGGTCAAAGAGGTTTCCCAATGAGCGACTTCCACCACATCTCCGTCCTCCCCAAGGAGACACTCGAAGCGATGGCGCCGAAAGCCGGCGGCCGTTACATCGACTGCACCCTCGGCGGGGGCGGTCACAGCGCCCTCATTCTGGAAGCCGCGCCTGACTGCATCCTTCTCGGACTCGACTGCGACGAAAAGGCTCTCGAAGCCACCGAAGAGCGGCTCACCGCCCGCTTCGGCAAGCGCTTCACCGCCCGCCGCTTCAACTTTCGTGAGCTAGGAGCCCTTCTCGGCGAAGCCGAATGGGGCCCCGGCAGCGTCGACGGCATCCTGATGGATATCGGCGTCAGCTCGCACCACCTCGATGAAGCTGAACGCGGCTTCAGCTTCCGCCAGGACGGCCCTCTCGACATGAGAATGGACCGCCGGCTCCGCCGCACTGCCGCCAACATCATCAACACGGAGAGCCAGGATGAACTCGAACGCATCTTCCGGGATTACGGCGAAGAACGCGAAGCCCGCCGACTCGCACACGCCATCGTCATGCAACGGGTCGAAAAGCCCTTCTCACGCACCCGCGAGCTCGCAGAGCTGGCTGATTCCGTCGTGGGGCGCGGAAGGCGGACCTCTCCTCCCGCACCAACGCGCTGCTTCCAAGCTCTTCGCATAGCCGTCAACGGCGAGCTCGATGCCCTCCGCGCCGCGCTCGAAGCCGCCCATGAGCTTCTTGCGGATGGCGGCCGCCTCTGCGTCATCAGCTTCCACTCACTCGAAGACCGGATCGTCAAGGAATTCTTCCGCGACAAGGCCAGCGCCTGCACCTGCCCGCCGCAATTCCCGGTGTGCTGCTGCGGCAAGATCGCCGAGATGGAGTTGATCACCCGCAAGGTGGTCGAAGCCAGCGACGACGAACTGCAGGAAAACAGCCGCTCCGGCTGCGCCAAGCTCCGGGCCGCCAAACGCCTGCGAAGCTCGCGAGGCACGCCGGGGCCGGGGCCCCGGCCCAAAACCGAATTCGAATCCGACGCTCCCGCCAAAACTTCCCGCCGCTTTAAAAAATAACCCAGGATCACAAACCATGCTCAAGAACACCATGACCGTCGGCATCCCGACTCAAAGCATCAAAAAGATGCAGACTATGAAACTCAAGCGCGAAATCGAAGTCCGCGAAGCCCGCAAGGCCGCCCACGGCGGCAGCTGGGGCTACCTCGGCCTCGTCGTCTGGACCGCCGCTCTCGCCATCATCTTCGTCACCCTTGATCACGGCAACAAAAACCTGCGGCGCGATATCGATGCAAAAACCGCGGAGCTCAGCCGCTCCGAAGACCGCATCGTCAACCTCGCCGCCCAGGTCGAGGAAAAGACCCAGCGCAGCTTCATCATCGGCCGCCTGCAGGCGAGCAACCTAGACCTGCGTCCGTCGCAACCCGGTCAGGTCCGCCATGTCAAGCACTCCGACACCGGCGGCCACTCGATGCGCACGGTAAAACGTGAAGTCGCCTCCATCCGCCCCACCCGGAATCTCGTCTCCAGCCGCTGAGGTCCCTGATGAACCGACATGCGGTGACAACGCGAGCAGCCCTCCTCGGGCTGCTCGCCTTTTTGATCTTTGGCGCCCTCGCCTGCCGCTACGGCTACCTGATGACCCATCGTCACGAAGAGCTGCTCAGCAAGGCGAAAGCCACCTACACCAGCTCCAAAAAACTCCCCGGCTGCCGCGGCCGCATCTACGACGGCGCCCCACATCCCAACCTCCTGGTGATGAGCAAGGTCAGCTACCGCGTCATCGCCACACCCCGCCACATGCAGCGCAAGGGCGTCGACCTGCGCAATGAGATCATGGAGAAGATCATCGAAGTCTGCAAGGTCGACCCGGCCCAGTTGAAGGCGCGCTTCGCCTCCGGCAAGGTCGAGATCATCGCCGCCGACAAGCTCGATCTCGAATCCGCCGAAACGCTACTCGCCCTCAAGCTCCGCGGCCTGCGCTTCGAAAAGACCGAGATCCGCTCCTACCCGAAAGGCCAATGCGCCTCCAACGCCCTCGGCTTCCTCGACAACACCGAACATGGCGTCCAAGGCGTCGAAAAAGCCTACGACAAGGATCTCCAGCCGGCCGACGGCAAAGTGATCTTTGAACACGGCGCCAAGAACCAGAAACTGGATCAACTGAAAGAAATCCCCCCCGCCAACGGTAAGGATGTCTACCTCACCATCCAGGAACCCATTCAGGCCATCGTCGAGGAAGAACTCCGTACCGTCGTCGAGAAGTTCCAGTGCAAATCGGTATACGCCGCCATGGCCGACCCGAAGACCGGCGCCATCCTCGCCTTCGCCCAATACCCCTCCTTCGACGCCAACAATCGCGCCTCGATGAATCCCGACTCATACCGACTTCGTCTCCTCGAAGACTCCTTCGATGCCGGCTCGACCATGAAGGCCTTCTCCGTCGCCACCGCCTTCGATGCCAATCCCAATCTCAACCTGAACACCGTCTTCTATTGTGAAAAAGGCAATTGGTTCTATGCCGGCAAGATTCTCCGCGACGCCGGCCACAGCTACGGCAATCTCAGCGTGTCGGAAATCCTCATGCACTCCTCCAACATCGGCACCGTCAAGACCGTCCTCGCCATCAGCCCCGACCTGGAAAAAACCAAGGAGATCTTCGACCGCGGCCTAGTCAACTGGGGCTTTAACGAAAGAACCGGCATCGGCCTCGGTACCGAATCCCGCGGTCTGATGGTCCGCTACCCCAAATACGACGGACTCACCATCGCCCGCTACCCCATCGGCCAGACCTTCACCGTCACCGCCGCCCAGATGCTCAACGCCTACTGCGCCCTCGCCAACAAGGGAAAAATGATGCAGCTGCGCTTGGTCGACCGCCTCGTCGATCCCGTCACCGGCGAAGTCACCCGCT
>CAMCSH010000204.1 GCA_945877655.1 Lentisphaera araneosa HTCC2155
CGGCCCGGCGCTGCTGCGCCGGGCCGGTCGGAATCAGGTCTGAATCAAACCAGGGAAGGCGCCAGTTTGGCCCAGGCTTTGACGGCGGCGCTGCGGAAGGCGGCGTCGCGGGCGGCATCACCGCCGGCGGCCAGCCAAGCGGCGGCGCAGAAGCACCATTTGCGGGCGCCGTCGAGCGGATCCTCGCCGCGGGGGAGATCCGGCATCGAGTTGGACATGATGGCACTCTGGATCGCGGCGGCGAGATCGAGGGCGGCAGGTTGGCTGCCGGGCTTCTGATACTCGCGGCGGGCGAGCTGCTCCATTTCCTTGATCATGCCGTTGCGTGCCGCGTCACTCGGGGCTTGCAGCGTGGCGCAGAGCTCGTTCAGTGCGGCGGCGTCGCCTTCCTCGGCGCCGAGGGCGATGCGGAGCTGATGCGCCGAATCAAGCAGGGCCGGGAGTGGCAGATCGGCGATGATCTTATCGGCCTTGCGGCGGGCCTTGGCGTAGCGCTGCTGAGCCGCGGCTTCCTGATGATGGGCGGCGGGCGGCAGGGCCGAAAGCGCCGTCCCCAGGGAGGCGAAACGCAGGTTGGCGAGGAACCACAGCGAAGCGTCGGCTGCGGTCTCGGCAGCTGCGAGAAGGTTGTCACGGGCCTGGTCATCGACACTGCGGCGGGCGATCTTTTCTTCATGCTGGGCCTTGAGGGCGGAGAAGAAGCCGTCGCAGAGAGCCGAGAACTCGGTTTTGAGCGCTTCATCGAGGCAGGGCGGGCCGGCGCGGCGCCAATCTTCCTGCAGGGCTTTCACCGCAGGTGATTGACGTGCATCGGGCTGGGCGCAGATCGCGCGGACCTTCTCGAGGATTTCGCGGCGGCGGTCATCGACGGCGCTGAGCTGTTGGCGGCGGCTGTCGTGCCAGGCCGAAGCGCGGGCGAAGAAGCCGTCGCAGATGGCGCGGAAGCGTTGGCGAAGGCCTTCGTCGGCGTCCTTGCCGGCAAAGCCGATGTGGCGCCAGCGTTCCTGCATTTCTTTCAAGGTTTGGGCGCCGGCTTTCCAGTCGTTACCGGTGGCGATGGCTTCGGCGGCGACGATCAGTGCCTCTTTCTCCTGCTTGTGCTTGACCGAACGAGCGGCGGAGAGCTCCCAGATGCGATTGCAGAGTGTGCGGAATTCTTCCCACAGGGGCTCGGAGCCATCGCCTTTGTGACCGCCGGCGTTTTTCCACAGGTCCATCAACTCACGGGCACGTCCGGCAGAGCCGGTGCTTTCGGCCTGGGCGGCGAGATGGCGGGTCTCGTTGAGCAGTTCTTCCTTGGCGGTGATGCTGGCGAAGGTGGCAGCGGCGCGGGACTCGGCCGCGGCTTTCATCCGCGATTGCATCCGATGCAGGCCGGAGGCAAGGCGCTCGCGCTGACCACCCTGCGATCCGGCGGCGAGAAGCGCCTCGATTTCGGTGCAGAGCGCGGCAGTTTCCGGGGCGAGGGGATTGGCCGCATCAAGAGCGGTGATCAGGGCGCTGATCTTGCCACCTTCTTCCTTGCGCTGCTGCTCTTCCAAGGCGATTGAGGGAGCCAGGGTTTCGGCGATCGCGGCCCAGGCCTTGATCTGCTCTTCATCGCTGACCGAAAGCTCAGACCAATTTTGTTGGAGACGGCGGTAGGTGTGGGCCAAGCCGCTGCGGCCGGCTTCGAGCTTGGCGGCGGCGGCGATCAGATCGGCGGTGCGCTGATGCTTGCGATGCTGATCGGCGAGGATGCGGGCGACCTGTTTCTGATGCTGGCGGAACTTCTCCACCGCGAGACGGAATTTCTCGTCATAATGAGGCGCGACGTCGGGCGGCAAAACCGGCAGACCCTGCCATTCGCGGCGCAGTTCCTCGACCTTGCCTTCGGCATCGCCGACGAGGGCTTCGGAAGCCAGGACGGCGAGGACTTCGTCGCGCTGGGCGGCGGCTTCGCGCAAAGCGGCGGCACGGGCGCTGCGTTCGCGTTCTTTCACCTGCCAGGCGGATTGAGCGGCTTCGGCACGGGCCAAGGCTTCTTCCCAGCGATGACGCTGAGCCGGCTCTACCTGAGTGGCGATTTCGGCCCACTGCTGACGCTGTTCGTCGAGCGGGGCCGCCAATTGCGACCAGTCGGGCAAGGTGGCCATGCCGGCGACAACGCGGATCATCTGTTCGGCGCGGCGCTGATGGCGGCGGGATTCATCCTGATCCTTGCCGCTTTCGGCGCCCGGAGCTGTTGACAGGCGTTCCTTGGCGGCGGCGCGCACATGCTTGTTGCGGGCTCCGTCGGCGATCTTGCGGCAATGGGTGTCATCGATGCGGCTGAGGCAAAGCAAAGCCAGTTCCTTGTCCTCTCCCATCGCCAGGTGGACCAGGTCGTCCTGTTCGTGAATCTGGGTGGCGGCGCTGAGGCGGGTATCCCGTCCATGGGCACCCTTGGCGAGGCGCAGAAGTTCTTTTTCGCTGAAGCTCTGGAGCTGCTCGGGCTTGAGGCCGACGTCGCCGTCGAGACAGGCCTTGAATTCGAGGTCATGGGCCCGCTGGGCGGAGAGGCTGGCGGCTTCGCCGTTGAGCAGGGAGGCGAGACGCCGCAGAAGGGCGGCGTCGGTCTCGATTTCGAGTCGTTTACGGACGACGGCGAGATCGGATTCCTCCGCCATCAGCTGAGCCAGGCGGACCGGGTCGGTCTCCTGCTTCAGAGCTTCAAAGCGGACGAGGGGATTGGAGTGCTTGTGGGCGGCGCGAATCAGGTCGAGTAGGCTCATGTTTCACCAGCTTGGGGGTTGATCTCGCCGAAGCTAGGCCATTACGCCAGAATCTCAAACCCTCAATCACGCTTTGAACGACAAGAGATATTTGACCGCCGCGGCGGCAGATTTCGATTCGACCAGTTTTTCGACTTTTTTAGGGTTGCGAACGAACTTGGCGATGTGCTGCAGCAAAGGCATGTGGGCGACCGGAGCAAACGCGGGAATGGCGATGATAAAGAAGACCTTCACCGGCTGGCCGTCCGGAGCTTCCGGGAAATCGAGGCCGCCGGGGAAGACGGCGATCGCCAGGCCGAGACGCGAAGCGGTATGGGTCCGGGCATGAGGAATGGCGACGAAATTGCCGACTGCAGTGGTGTACTGGCTTTCGCGGACGATCAGGTCTTCGACGAACTGATCGCCGTCACTGACGATGCCCGCATCGACCAGCGGTTGCACGGCCAAGCGCAGACCGTCTTGCAGTCCCATTGCCATCAAATCGGTCTGCAGATGAGAAGTCGGCAGCAGTTTGGTCAAATCCATAGATCACCTCTCCTGCCCGAAGGATTCGAGATAGATGTAGATATTGCAGCTTGGGCAGATCGCCTGGATCCGACCTGAGCGGATGTTGTTGAGATCGCCGTTGGGCATCACCACCTGGCAGGCGCGGCAGCGTCCGCCGATCTCCCGAGCGATGCCCATGCCGTTGCGCTTCACCGAGTCGTAATGAGTGAGAAAGGCTTGCGGCACTTTTTTACGTAGATCGGTGATCTTTCTTTTCAGATTCTTGTCGTCAACAGCCCCGGCGCCATGGACAATCGCACTCTCATGCAAAACCAGTTCGAGCTCCTGAATCTTGAGAAGCTGCGTCAGCGGTCCCTTCGGCATTTTCCCACCCTAAGTTTGTTTGATCTGTTTCGGACAATCTAGGCCCAAAGCGCCAGGTATACAAGACCGCCGCCAAGCTTCGAGAGAAGAGTGGCGGCGGACATTTGAGCGACTGGAATTCAATCAGGGAGCGACGGCTCCGGGAGGTATCAGGAGTTTCTGCGCCGCGGGGCTGACCGCCCTGGCATCCAGGGACAACGCAGCCGCATCGTGATGGAGTGTCGGCCGATGAACGCCGGGAGCCGCAGGACTGAGGTCTTCGGGTCTATTAAAACGAGGTTCAGGCTTGTACTCGATTACGGGCTGCTCGAAAATCCGGCCGAGGACATCTGTGCCGCACGGAACATTTTCAACAAAGACCAGAACCACGGCCGCAGCCAACATCACCACCGAGGCGATGATTTCAGTGACCGAGGCCATGGCGTCTTGGCCATCATGCTCAAACGAGCGTTGCATGAAGGCGAAGATAAACTCGCCCAGAAGAAGCGCGAAAACGATGTACAGCAAGGCCGATTCAAGATAGGTCTTCCAGTTGCCACTGTTGGCCGAAGTGGCGTCATGGAGAGCCAGTAAGCCCATCACCAAGGCGCCGCCGCAAGCGAACTTCCAAGTTATCGCACGCGCATGAGCCGCCGCAGTTGCCATCTCGGGTTGCTTGACGTTGCGAACCGAAAACAGCTCCATCAACATCTCCGGCAGGACATGGAAGAGATTGCGGCCATGTAAAGCCAGCATATAACCAAGCACGCCGCTCAAAATGACTTTGTAGGGCATGGTGTTGACCAGGAAAGGAGCACTCTCGCGGACATGGCTGAGGAGCCAGAAAAAGCCGAGAATGAAGGCGATCACCCCGAGAACTCGGCAGATCGAGAAGCGACGAGGGGTTTCAGAGGAATTATCCATGTAAAGCATCTCCTGGGTTTTACTTTGCGGGACCATAGTGCAATATCATCATTACGCAGCAGCATCCATTAAAGAATCGAGAAAATTTCATGACAGTCTCTTTTGTTTTCCCCTGCTTCCGTCGCCAGGAAGCCGTCAACGAGACCGTGACCAGGCTCGCTGAATGCCCCGTTCCCTTCGAAGTCATCGCCATCGACAACTCGCCCGAGCCCCTGATTTTTCCACAACACCCCTGGCTGCGCGTCCTGCGCAACCCGGTGAACACGGGCGCCGCCGCGCGCAACCTCGGCCTCGCCCTCGCCCAGGCTCCAGTGACGGTGATGCTCGATGACGACTCCCATCCCCTGCCAGGCGCCATCGAGGCGCTGCTCGCCTTTCTCGACTCCGCCCCGGCCGATTGCGCCGGCGTCATCGGCCAGATCGACAATCTCAGCGGCCCGGGCGAAGCCTCCCTGCTGCCCAGCGTCTTCCACGGCGCCGGCGTCGCCTTCCGCACCGGCTTGATGCGGCGGCACCAGCTGAAATACCCCGAGTCTTTCCTTTTCTACGGCGAGGAATACCGCCTCACCCTCGAGATCGCCCGCGCCGGCTTGTTTCTCCTTCCCTGCCCGGCCTTCCGTGTCCTCCATCGCCGCGACCCGAATCAACGCAGTCTCGACAAGATCTTCTTCAACCTCGGCCGCCACAATCGCGCCATCTGGGCCGGCATCGTGCCGGCAGAATACGAGGAGATGTGCATCCTCGATTCGCTCGAACGCTATCGCCTCACCGCCGCCAAGGAAGGAGTTGCCGACGCCCTCGAACGCGGCCTGAAAGAAGCGGTCGGCGATCTTCCCGGACCGCAAATGGGCCTGGCCGATTTCCGTCGCCTGATGCTTCTCGATCGTCTCGCGGCGACACCCTTGACCGCGCCGTCGCTGATCCTTTGCGGCAGCGGCAAAGCTCCCAGTCTCTGGTGTGCCGAGCTTGAGCGACGCGGCCCCTCGGTGCATCTGGCCGATCTCAACCCCGGCATCGCGGGCAAGGATTTCCGCGGCCGCCGCGTCCTGACCCTCGAGCAAGTTCAAGCCAGTCAGGCTCCCTGCCTCCTCGGACTCGCCTCGCCGATCGAAGAAAGCCGCTGGCTGGAAGCAGTCGCACCGCAGCGAATCGTCAGGCTGGCGTGAGTCGCTCTTGATTCTCCGCTTTCGCCCCCTAAGCTTGCTTGTCAAAATTCCGGGGAAAAATCGATGATCCGCTCCACCGCCGAAGCCTGCCAACGACTGGAAGAACAAGGACTACTCCTGCGCATCAAGGAAGAGGTCGACCCCGATCTCGTCATGGCGCAAGTCGCCCTGCTGGCTCAGGCAGCGGGAGCTCCGGCCCTGCTTTTCGAGAAGGTGAAAGGCTCGCCCTTCAAGGCCGCTGCCAATCTCTTCGGCACCGCGAAACGGGCCAAGATTCTGCTCGACGGCTTCGATCGCACGGCCCGGCTGCTGGCGCTCAAAAAGGACCCTTCTCGCGCCTTCAAGATGCCGCTCGACTGCCTGCGGGCCGGCTGGCAATTGCTGCCGCAAAAGATCGCCGCCGAAAAAGCTCCGGTACTGCTCGGCAACACCACCCTGTCGAAACTGCCCGCGCCCAGATGCTGGCCTCTCGACGGCGGTCCCTTCGTCACCCTGCCGCAGGTCTACACCGAAGACCCCTCATCGCCAGGATGGAAGAAGTCGAACCTCGGCATGTATCGCGTCCAGCTCGGCGGCAACGACTATGTGCCGGAACGCGAATGCGGCCTGCATTACCAGATCCACCGCGGCATCGGCGTCCATCACGAGGCCCATCGCCGCGTCGGCAAGCCCTTCCGAGTCGCCATCTTCGTCGGTGGCCCGCCGGCGATGAGCTTCTCCGCTGTCATGCCGCTGCCCGAAGGCATGCCGGAAATCGCCTTCGCCGGAGTCCTCGGCGCAGGCCGCATCCGCCTCAGCCGCTGGCGCGACTGGACCGTCGCCGCGGATGCCGATTTCTGCATCATTGGCACCATCGACCCGGACCGATTGAAGCCAGAAGGCCCCTTCGGCGACCACCTCGGTTACTACTCGCTCACCCATGATTTTCCGCTGCTCCAGGTCGAAGCGGTCTTCCATCGTCCCGACGCCATCTGGCCCTTCACTGTCGTCGGCCGTCCGCCGCAGGAGGACTCGGTCTTCGGCGAACTTATTCACGACCTCGCCGGACCGATCCTGCCCACCGAGATTCCCGGCTTGGTCGAAGCCCACGCGGTCGATGCCGCGGGCGTCCACCCGCTCCTCCTCGCCAAGGCGCGCGAACGCTACACTCCTTACGCCGAGGTCGACCGCCCGCAGGAGATCCTCACCGTCGCCCACGCCCTGCTCGGCAAAGGCCAGTTGTCGCTCGCCAAGGTGATCCTGATCGCCCGCGACCAGCAGGATTGCCCCTCGACCCACGACGAAGGGGCCTTCCTCGACTTCATCCTCAGCCGCGCCGACTTCCGCCGCGACTTGCACTTCACCACCCAGACCACTGCCGACACTCTCGACTACTCCTGCGGCGGCATCGTCAACCAAGGCTCGAAACTGGTCATCGCCGCCTGCGGTCCGGCCCGTCGTTCGCCCGGCACGGAAATACCCGGCCTGGTGCTTCCCGTTGGTTTCCTCGATCCGGTGTTAGCTCGCCCCGGCATCCTCTGCCTCAAGGCGCCGAAATTCACCAGCACGGCCGCGGCTAGCGCAGAAGTGCGCGCCCTCGAGTCTTGTAACCCCTCGCTCGATTTGATGAAATGGCCCCTGATCGTCCTCTGCGATGAGCCCGCCTTCTGCGCCAAGAACCTCCACAAT
>CAMCSH010000205.1 GCA_945877655.1 Lentisphaera araneosa HTCC2155
ATCCTGCACATGGAGCTTCTCAAAGCCAATGTGCTGGACGGGGAGAACTCTTGACTCTCGAGAGCGAGCAGATTCGAAAAATGAACCTGCTGGCCTTGGGCGAGACGCTGCAGGCGATGGAGCTGGATCAGGGCGAAGCCGGCGAGGGCCGCCCAGACTTGGGAGATGATCGCCGCGGCACTCTCGCCCCAGAATGATTTGAGGACGAAGTTCTGCTTCAAGGTGCGGAAGAATCGCTCGATCTCCCAGCGATTGAGATAGGTGAAGGCGATGGCCTCGGCGGAAAGCACGAAGTTGTTGGTGAGCAAGGCGTACTCCTGCCCGTAGAGGTCGCGGCAGATGACCAGGCGAAGATCCTCGTCGGGATGCGCCTGGAGATTGACCGTCAGGTCGAAATGTACCGTCCAGATGTCTTTCCTGCGGGCGTCGCGTGTACTGCGAGGTTGGCAGGGCTCCTCTGGCAGCAGAGCCATCAAATCGGGCACCTTGAGGTTGTGCAGCGCCAGATGATCCGCAGCTGCCCTTTCCTTAAGCAGTTTCATCTGGACATCCTGCCAGAGGTGGTCGGGCAAGCGTTGCGGCGGTGGCGCCTCCGGCAGATCCAACTTGAGCGTGGGAGAGGCTGTCTCCGCGTTAATTTCAGCCATCTTTTCAGCCTTAATCAAGCTGCCCAAGATGTCATGCGGAGCTTGAGAGGGCTTCTGCAGCGAGGCGGGCGGGCAGCTGCCCAAGACGGGCTTCGAGGTCGGATCGGCACCGGCCAAGGCGAGATCGCTGAAGACGGCGGCAATCGCAATATCCTCGACCGGCTTGACCGAGTTTGAATGCAGGACCTGGAAGAGCTGGTTGGCCTTGAGGCGGACGGTGAAGAAGCCGCCGGTGTCGGAGAAGCGGGTCCAGAGGCCATCGTCGCAGAGTCCGCGGTCCATGCTGGTGAGGGCGCCGCTGATGCCAGGCATGCTCTTGAGCGCATCGATCTCGCAGCCGCCTTTGTTGATGATCACGGCCTCGGGCATGAAGGTCTGGGAGTCGAGACGCAGATGGACCTTGACGCCGCCCTTGCTTTGGGCGTAGGAGGCGCCGCGGATGACCGCAGCCGAGCCGTTGATGACGCTGCCGTCGAAGGCCATGAACAGGTCGCAGATGCCGAGGGCCGGGCAACCTTTGGCGAAGGGGAGTTTGAGCTCGCGGGCGGTTTGGCGGCAAGCGTCGATCACAGTCTTGGCGATGGCTTCGATGCGTTCGGGCGGGCGATGGTTATTGGCGTGCGACAGGGTCGAATCGCTGAAGGCTTTTGACAGGCCCAGCAGCTTGAGCCGACCGTCGCTGACCTTGAGGAAGTGTTCAAGCTCGCGCAGCGAATGGCTGCCTGCGATCTGCCCGATGAGGAGGCAGAGGAAGTGCTCGTTTGTGCTCAGCTTCTTCAGGCCGAAGTCGTACTTGCCCTCTATGATCAGTGCTTCGATGGCTTCTCGCGGCAGGCTGCGGAAGAGGCGGACTAGAAGGGCGGTGTTATCTTTGCTCATGGCGTCTGGCTTCCTCAAGTTCACGGTTTTGTGTCGCTACAAAACGATGAATGAAGCCAGACGCCTGCCTATTGGCGGAGGGCAAGATTTGTTGCTGAGCTCTTCAGGCTATCTTGGATACGCGTGGTTGTCGCCAGGAAGGGTTCAAGCGATTGAGGCGTTCTTCGAGGAGCCGCTCGGACGCATGGCTGAGGGACAGGATGGTTTGATTGTGGTTGGAGTCATCGGATCGATTGAGGTAATGCTCAATTCCGTGACGCAGTGAATCAAGGGCGTTGTTGTAGATGGGACTCATGGGGGTTCTCCGGGCTTGACGCTTGGTTGGGGGTGGGAGGCTTGAGGATGCGGAATTTGCGCATGTTGGTCTCTGATGGCTTGGGGTTCTTCTGGTTGAAGCCGTTCTAGCTTCAGCGCTAAAATGGCGGGTTGGGCTCATCCGGCCAAATACCAAAAGGGGCTCTAATCGGAATCGGCATGAGCCGTAAGCGAGGCGTAGAAAGCTTCGACTTCAGGGTTGCTCAGGGCATCGTCGTAACGGAGCGGGCGAGAAAGGCTCAAGCCGGCTTACGGATTAACTGCTCGAAGACGTGCTCGAATCATCAAGCTGACTGAGCATCTCTTTCGCTTCCTGCTCGCCGGCATCAGCGGCTTTGCGGTACCACTCCTTGGCTTGCTCAAGATCTTGTGCGACACCGATGCCCTTGAGGTAGCATTCTCCGATATTGGTTTGTGCGTCCGCCATCCCTTGTTCTGCGGCCTTGCGGAACCACTCGGCTGCTTGGGAATTATCCTGTGGTACTCCAGAGCCAGCCAGGAAGCGATGTCCAAGGCTGAATTGAGCTCTTGACAAGCCCTTCTCTGCCGCCTTGCGCAACCAGAAGGCCGACTGGATTGGATCTTGGAGGCAGCCGATCCCTTGGTCGTAACAGTCGGAGAGCCATTCCTGAGCCTCGTCAAGCCCTTGTTCTGCGGCCTTGCGGAACCATTCCACTGCCTGCTTATGATCTTCGCGCATGCCCAATCCCCCCAAGCAGCATTTGCCAAGCTCCAATTCAGCGATTACGCATCCTTGAGCAGCAGATTTACGGAACCATATCACCGCTTGTCGATGATCTCGAGGCACATGGGATGATCCACTGTTGAACATACAGCCAAGCAGTGCCTGGCAGATGGCATTGCCTTTCTCGGCATTGGCTCGGACCTCCAGGTAGGCTTTGCGGTTCTGGTGGGCATTTTTCGGGTCAACTAGATTTGACATGTTTAAATCCTTGTGTTTTGTGCTTTCCATTTTCCAAGCGAGGGTGAGTGGGCGATTGGGTTGCACATGGTTTTCTTGCTCCTTCGTGCCTTGTGGACACGAAAAAGTTGGGGGGGGCGAAAATCCGCGTGGTTCCTGGAGTTGTTGCTGGTTGTTGTTTGGATTAGGGCCGCAAACTTTGGTCGATTGTGTCCTGCGATTAACGTGCTGGCGCTGGAGGTCGTCGCTCGTTATGTTCGCCGACCTTGATCGGAAGCACTGTTAACGCATCGTGGAGCGATCTTCAGCGTCTTGGCCTCAAGTGGCTTACAGGTGCGATGGGATGGATCGAGCGTGATCCGACGCGAAGTGATTTTTACCTGATTTTCTCCTTGCTGGCCAAGCCTGGCAGGACGCCAGGAGGCCGCAGGAACGAGCTTCAGAAGGAAGATCCTGGCGTCATTCATCCAGGGGGTCAATGGGTGTTCCTGCCCTCGGCGGATCGCGGAGAGAGGAGTAGAATTCATCGACTTCGGGGTTGCGGATAACATCTTCGTAAAAAATAGGCCGAGACATGCTTAAGCCTTGGAGGGACCGACAGCGACTCAAGGCGACGTAAAGCATGCCCGCAGCAAACGCCGGCTTGTCCAAGTGAAGATGAACACGATCCAGGCTCATGCCCTGACTCTTGTGCGTGCTCAGGGCATAACCCAGCTTGGCGGGGATCTGCCAGCACCTGCCGACGACTTCGTCGCGGATGGTCTGCCGCTCCCGGTCGTAGATGGTTTTCTTGCACTCCCAAAGCTGCCTCGCCACTCTCACCTCTCGCCCTTTGTCCAAGCGGACAACGATGGCGTTTTCTTCCAGCAGGATGATGGCCCCTTGATCACCGTTGGTGTAATCAAAACCACCCTGATCTTCCGTGGTTTTATTGGCGAGCATGATGACGCGTGACCCGAGTCGAACCGAGAGGATAGGCTCGACCTGAAGCTCGCTGAAATCGACCGCGCCGGAGGTAGTAGCTTGATAGACTTGTATGGGCTGATTGAGTTGCCTGTCCCATTGGAGGTTGATTGCTTTGGCCGTGATGTTCCGAGCGCAGAGGACAATGGATTCCTCGGGAACGCCCATGCCTGTGATCTTGATAAGCCGGTTGAGTTTGTTGACGGAATCGACCCAATCAGCCTGCCAGTTGTCGATGCCAAGCATGGGGTCCCAGCCTCCGGTTCGGATGGCGTTGAGAAGGCCGATGAAGACGGGGTCGGCTTGCCGGTGCACCTGCTTCAGGATGACGGGATGGAAGCGACCATTATTCCAGGCTGGCGAGTTGAAGCAGAATACGCCGCCGTAGCAGTCTTGCAAGATTTCGGCGTCTTCGTCGCGTGCTACGGGCGGCAGTTGCAACATGTCGCCGACGACGATGATCTGTTTGCCGCCGAAGGGAAGATCATGGTTCTCGGTCGCATGGCGGAGAGTCAAATCGATGGCATGAAAAATATCGGCGCGGACCATCGACACTTCGTCGATGATCAGCGTATCGATCTCATTCAGCATATCAAGCGTCTCTTGGCTCAAATGGGGCTCGTAGTTGGGCAGGAAGATCCTCGATATCAGTTGGAAAGTGCGATGGATGGTGGTGCCTCCGATCTGCGAAGCCGCTGCGCCGGTGGGGGCGACTATCACGACCTTGCGGGTGGTGGCGTGCCTGAAACTGTGGATGATGGTGCTTTTGCCGGTGCCGCCACCGCCGGTCAAGAAGACGTTGGCGCCGCTGAGCATGAGATCGACCGCTGCTTGCTGCTCCGCGTTGAGTTGCGGTTGAGGTGGCTGATGCGCTGGATGGGCTGCCTGTGAATTCATCGGCCGGCCTCCTGATTGAGTTTGAGTTGGCGTTCGAGCATCTGGGTTTTCTGGCGGGCAACGGATGCAGCTTCGGCGGCGCTGCGCCAGAAGAAGCGTTCGCCGGGTTGCGCGGTGCGTGGGAAGAATTCGACAAGGGGTTCTTGCCAAGAGGCGAAAGCGGCTTGGATGCTGGCGGCGGAAGGGATCGTGGACATGGGCTGACCTCACAGGTAAAAGCCCTCCCGCGTTGAGGCGAAGAGGGCTGGATGGGGGAGTCGGGATCTAAGTCCTGGGCGCCGTGTTCGACGTGAGCCGGTGAGCGACAGGAGATCCCCAAAGTGAAGGCTGAGACGGATGGGCGCGGTCTTCACCAAATCATGGTGGCGAGCCCTGAAAAACCAGGGACGATAGCTCCCTGCCGGCTGGGGCTCGGCAGAGAGCACGACGAACGGCTAAGCTCCGAGATCGAGCGTAAAAAGCCGTTCCTGCGGGGCTCAAAAGGCTGAGGAAGGCGCCGTTCGGAGCGATCGAGGAGGATGGGTTTGAGCGGGCTTAAAACGCCGCTGGCGGTTCATCGCCGGTCCAGCAGCGAACAAGCTCAAGAAACGGGGAAGTGCGATGGGGAATGAGCTCTCGTCAGCATCTTCGAGGGGAAGATGTAAGGTGAAGCCTGGGGCGGGCGACATGGGACCTGAGAGTTGAATAGATTGCGGCCGGTTGGCGGCTTGGAGTCGACTTTCGCGAGGTAAAAGGCCTGCTTGATGCAATCCTCGGTGAGTTCTTGCAGGTCTAGCGAACCCCGGCGCAGCATAATGCCGTTGTTCTCTTGGTGGGGGCGGTACTGAACTAGGCCGTGGTTGACCTCGGGATCGAGGCCGAGGGTCAAGTTCCACGTCCGGCGAACGCGATCCATATGACCGTAGATGTTTTGGGTGTAATGGCCGTCGAGAAGGAAAATGAGATGGTAGTGCGGGTGCGTCGAGCTTTCCTGTTCGCGAACGGCGAGATAGTACACATCGCGGCAACCGGGCTCATCGTGGGCCGAATATTGAAACCGGCGCATGAAGTTGCTGATGTGGGGGAGGCGGAGATCGCCTTGGTAATCCTGCGGGAAAAAAAGATCGAAGCGAATGAAGAAGTTGCGCGAGCGGGAGAGCTGCGCATCGAAAAAGACATCGTGGATTCGGTGGATGATGAAATCGAAGCAGGGGTGACGGTAGGGGATGACTTGAGGGCGCATGGGTGGGGCCTTAGAAACAAGGGTGAGCGGTGAGGAGAGTCCGCCTGAACAGGCAAAGTCAAACGATCTGCCATCGCGGCCGTCGTGGTCGACTGCTCCTAGACGGGAAGGAAGTGATCTGAGGGCCAGGAGCAAGCAAACCGACCAGTTCCGGCGGCTTGAGTTCCGGCTTCTACTTGTTCACTTCCACTTTCACTTCCATTTCCATATCTCTTTATCATTAATGCTCTTATCACTGCCATAAACCCAGGACATGCCACCTCAGAAGAAGGGAGGCAAATGCTGAGTTTTTCCAGTGTGATCGAGGGGAATCGGGTGCTGTTCAGGTTCTCTCACTACGATGGGGCGATAAAATCATTTTTCAGTGGAAGCGCGGGCGCTCAAGTCATTGCCCCTCTTGAGCGGCACCTAGAGCTTGCTGCGCCTGTTGAAGTGACTTCGCCAGCATGGTGGTTTTGATCTGGGCGATCCGGTCAGCGGTGGCGCGGTTGGGCCAGAAATAGCGGGCCCCGGCTTCGGCGTTGCGGGGGAAGAATTCGACCATCGGCTCGTCGTAGACGACGACGGGGACGGCATGGGGCGAAGGAGTTGAGGCGGAGCGAGAAATTCGGGTAGACATGGAATCACCCCACAGGTGAGCCTCCCGCTGGTAGAGCAGGGAGGCGTGGGTTTCGGGTATCTCGGCGTCAGATCTCTGGCGCGTCGCGCCCCACCAAGGGGGCCGAACTCCAACGCCAGATCCGAAGCCCAAGACAATTAGGGAGCCAGCGAGAGGCGAGGGAATTATCCGCGTCGTGCTGTGTTTTCCTGATTGCCAGATAATGACCTAAGCCACTGAATAATAAGGGACTCAGATTCGAATTCAGCCTGGCTAACCCGGTCAGAGCTGCGATCGCCGCGAAAACGCCGCTGTGGCGCGGCCGAATCAGTCCGACAACACCGCCGAACCCGCCACCAGGCCGATCCTTCTGGGGGCCGCAATAGTGCGATTCTGGATTCTGCCCGCAAACAACAATTCTAGCGAGCAAGCACAACGACTAAACGCCAGGGCGCCCAGCCAGCCCTCAAGGCTGACTGAGCCGCGCGGCTACATCTCATCATCCGATCCGAAGGCGAATTCACGGTTATCATCGAGAAGGGAATTCCCAGGGACTGAAGGCTGATTTTTGCCCAGGTGACCAAGTTTCGTGCTAAACACTCGGTGGGCACCTGCCAGATGCGTTTCTTTGCTGTAGGTCTTGGCGAGGTAGAGGCTTTGGGCCAGGCAGTAACGCAGATAGGCGTCGAACTCAGGGGAATTGCAGAAGAGCTTGACACCGTGGCACATTTGAGGCCGAGGCCAGGGATGTTGCCACCAATATTCGACGGCCCTGCCATAGTGGATCAGGCCGGGCCACTCGACTGGCAGCCCGACCATCGAATTCCAGAGTTTTTGGAGTTTTTGGATGTGGT
>CAMCSH010000206.1 GCA_945877655.1 Lentisphaera araneosa HTCC2155
TCTGCAGCGCCTTGGTCCCAACGATCCCGCCATCGCCACCGATGTCGCCGAGCTTGATGCGGAGATCGGCAAGCTCCGCGCTTGTGCGGCTCGCCACGGCTACGAGGTCATGGTCCTGTCTGAATACGGTATCCAAGAAGTCAGTCGTCCGGTCCACATCAACCGCTACCTGCGCGAAAAAGGCTTGCTCAAGATCCGGATCGAATGCGGCGAAGACTGGTTCGACGCGGGTGCTTCCGACGCCTTCGCTGTTGCCGACCACCAATTGGCCCATGTCTACGTCAAGGACCCTTCTTTGGTGGCGTCTTTGGCTGACGAGCTGGCCAAGTTGCCCGGCGTCGCCCGCGCCATCCACGGTGACGATCGTTCCAGTCTTGGCCTCAAGCATGAACGCAGCGGCGAGATCATCCTTCTTTCCGATCGCGATGCCTGGTTCACCTATTACTACTGGCTCGACGACGCCAAGGCCCCCGATTATGCCCGCACCGTCGACATTCACCAGAAGCCCGGCTACGATCCGGTCGAGCTCTTTTTGGTTCCCGGCGGCAAGGCTAAAGCCGGCTGGACCTTGCTCAAACGCAAGTTCGGTCTGCGGGCCTTGCTCGACGTCATCCCGCTCGACGCCACCTTGGTCAAGGGCTCGCACGGCGTGCCGACGATCGATCCCGCCGACGGACCCTGCCTGCTCTCCACCGTACCCCTCGGCGAGCCTTGGCCGCTGAAGATGCAGGACTGGGCGGGAATGGTCGAGAAGATGATGACAGAGGGCTGAGCCTCGGTCGGGTCTTTATTTCCTCGCCGAGAGAATCCGGCCGATCTGGCGCCAGACTTCTTCGGCGACGGCATCGACGGTGCCTTTGGCGTCGGTGTCGACGACGATGTCGTAAAGGTCGCCGGAGGGCGGCAGTTTTTCCGATTCATGGCCGTCGGAGACGGCCCACGGGGCGTTGAGGCGGATGATGATGCCGCCGGTGCCGCGGACGGTGGTGATTTCGTTAGGGAAGCGGACGTCGTCGCACATCACCACGGCGGCGGGGCTGGCGTCGGCGGCGGCGAGCCATTTATCGAGCCAGATGCTGGCGCGGTAGTGACGGGCGGCGCAGCCGATCTCCTGGAGGAGGTGGCGGCCTTTTTCGTCTTTGACGCCATCCCAGAAGAATTCCTTGCGGCAGAGATCTTTCAGGGGGGTGGCGAAGGACAGGATTTGCGAATCGAGCCCGATCTTGCCGAGGCGGAGCTGCAGGGCTTGGGCGACCGAGGTCTTGCCGCAGGTGGCGAAGCCGGCGAAGCCGATCTTGAACTTGCCTGGACCGGCAGCGGCAAGGAATGTCTCGCGGGTGTCAGTAGCATTCATCGTTCCACCTCCAGAATTGGTTGAATCCGAGCAGCGCAGGAATTGCGCCGAAATGAAGAAATAAAGAAGGAGCCGATCCTTGCGGATCGGCTCCTGAAGTACTCGAGGGGGGACTTGAACCCCCACGGTGTTACCCACTAGAACCTGAATCTAGCGCGTCTGCCAATTTCGCCACCCGAGCAGCGGTCCACAGGATATCCTCGGCTCTCCGGCCGTCAAGATGGAATTCAGGGAAACTCGCAACTTTTTCTGGTTTCTGAGAATTTGCTGTCATCGCAAAAAAATGGCAGCTTTCGCGCTCCCGCAGGGGCTTGACCCGTGCTCGTGCGACTCTAATTTTAGAGACCCCAACCCTAGGAGCACATCATGTCCAAACCCGTCCGTGTCGCAGTCACCGGTCCCGCCGGCCAAATCGGTTACAGCCTTCTCATCCGTATCGCCTCCGGCCAGATGTTCGGTCCCGAGACCCCGGTCATCCTCCAGCTCCTCGAAATCCCCAACGAAAAAGCTCTTGCAGCCCTTAACGGCGTCGTCATGGAGATCCAGGACTGCGCCTTCCCGCTGGTCCGCGAAATCATCCAGACCTCCGATCCGATGGTCGGCTTCAAGGACGCTGACTGGGCTCTGCTCGTCGGCTCCAAGCCCCGCGGTCCCGGCATGGAGCGTGCTGACCTCCTGAAGGACAACGGCGCCATCTTCGTCGGTCAAGGCAAGGCGATCGACGCCGTCGCCTCCGCCGACTGCAAAGTCGTGGTCGTCGGCAACCCCTGCAACACCAACGCCATGATCGGCGCCAGCCAGTGCAAGCGCGTGCCCAAGACCAACTGGACCGCGATGGTCCGTCTCGACGAGAACCGCGCCAAGGCCCAGCTTGCCCTCAAGGCCGGCGTCGGCGTCGAGCAGGTCAGCAACACCTTCATCTTCGGCAACCACTCGCCCACCATGTACCCGGCATTCCCCTTCGCCCGCATCGGCGCCCGCAAGGCCACCGAAGTTATCACCGACAAGGAATGGCTCGAAGGTGCCTACTGCGAGACCGTCGGCAAGCGCGGCGCCGCCATCATCGCCGCCCGCGGCCTGTCCTCCGCCGCCTCCGCCGCCAACGCCCTGACCGACCATGTTCGCGATCTCAACACTCCCGGCAAGATCCACTCGATCGCGGTCAGCTCGGAAGGCCTCTACGGCTTCAGCCCCAACGTCTGGGCCGGCATGCCCGTGGTCACCACTGCCCCCGGCAAGTACCAGGTCATCAAGGACTTCACCCTCACCGAGTTCTGCAAGAAGAAGATCGCCGGCACCAACGAAGAGCTGGTCGGCGAATATGAGACCGTCAAGCACCTCCTCGGCTGATCTCCTTTGGGATCCAGCAGAAAGCCCCGCCAGTGATGGCGGGGCTTTCTGCGTCAAGCTAAAAACCGCAGTTGAAAGGTTGAAAGGTTGAAAGGTTCAAAGGATTAGCTGCAACAGCAAAAACTAACGACTATGAATAAAAGCTTCGCCAGTCATCTTCGTCACACCTGAGCGATGCTCTTAGAATCGTCTTTTGTTGCTGTTGTTCATGGGCTTGCGTTTCAACCTTTCAACCTTTCAACCCGGTTCCATTCCTCTGCTGCGGTTTTTAGGGTCAAGCGCAAATCGCGGCGGATGATTTCAGGAGCGGGTGCCGTCGAGGCATTGCTTGACGGTTTTGAGGAGTTCTTCGGCGAGGACCGGCTTCATGATGACCTGGGCGATGCCGAGTTCGAGGGCGGCGTCACGGGTCAGGTTGTTGGAGTAGCCGGTGGCCATGATCACGGGGATGGTGGGGCGGATCTTGTGGATCTCGTGAGTCAGGACGTCGCCGCGCATTTCCGGCATCATGTAGTCGGTGAGGATCAGGTCGAAGTCCATGGAGTGCTGGCGGAAGTGTTCGAGGGCGGCTTTGGAGCTATTGAAGACGACGGGTTGGTAGCCGCGCAGGCTGAGGGTTTCGGCGGTGATTTCCGACACCATCGGTTCATCGTCGACGACCAGGATGCGGGCGGATTCCGTCGTCGTCACCGGATCGACATTGGCATTGGTTTTCTCCTGTCTGGTTTCCGAGGTGGAGGCAGGCAGGTAGATGTGGAAGGTGGTGCCGCGGCCGATTTCGGTGTCGACGCAGATGTGACCGCGGTGTTGGGTGATGATGCCGAGAACCACGGCGAGGCCGAGGCCGGTGCCCTTGCCGACTTCCTTGGTGGTGAAATAGGGTTCGAAAATACGCCGTTTGACGGCTTCGCTCATGCCTGTGCCGGTGTCGCTGATGGCGAGGTGGACGGTGCGTCCGGTGAGCTGCTGGCCGCAGGTGCAGCAGCTGTTGGAGGCGCCGGGCAGGTCGTGGGCGCTGATTTTCAGGACGCCGCCATCCGGCATGGCGTGGTTGGCGTTGACGCAGAGGTTCATCAGGACCTGGTGGATCTGGGTCTGGTCGCCGCGGATGAAGCTCAGGTCGGGGTGGACGTCCAGCTGGGTGCTGACATTGGAGGGCTGGGTCGACTTGAGCATCCGTGCGGCTTCCTTGAGCAGGACGGAGAGGCTGACGTCGATATGTTGCTGCTCGGTCTGGCGGCTGAAGTTGAGGATCTGCTTGACCAGGTCCTTGGCGCGGTTGCCGGCGCGGATGACTTCCTCCAAGTGCTTGATCTGTTTGGCGTCTTTCGGCAGGGTGCTGCGGGCGAGATCGCTGTAGCCGAGGATGACGGCGAGCATGTTGTTGAAGTCGTGAGCGATGCCGCCGGCGAGGGTGCCGATGAGTTCGGTCTTCTGGGATTGCGCCAGCTGGTCCTGCAAGCGGATTTTTTCCGATTGCATCACCTTCATCTGGGTGATGTCGAGGCTGATGCAGAGGACGCAGTGGAGGCCCTCGAAGGTCAGGGGGATGCGCGAGGTGAGGAACCAGAACTCCTCGCCTTGCAGGGTGATGATCCGCTCTTCGGTGGAGAGCCGCGGCTGGTTTCTGGCGATGATGAGGGCGTTGGGGGAGGTCATCTGCTCCATCTGGCTATATGCGGCGCGATTCTGGTCGACCAGATGGCTCCAGTGGCGGCCGAGCAGCTCCTCCGGGGCGGAGTTGAAGAAGTTGGAGAAGGACTTGCTGGCGAGGAGCCATATGCCTTCGGAATCGAGAACGAATACGTGGGCGGGCGATTCGTCGATCACCGCCTTGAGGAACTGCTTGTTCTGGCGCAAGGCGCTTTCACTGGCCTTGGCGCGGCGCAGGTTGAGATAGGCGCTGAGCTGGAGCCTCACCCGGGCCAGGACTTCGTAGATGCGGATCGGCTTGGAGGCGTAGTCGTTGCCGCCGGAAGTGAAACACTGGTTGATCGTCTCGGCATCGTCGCGAGCGGTGACGAAGATGATCGGGATGTCGACGAAGCGCGGATCGGCGCGCATGCTTTCCGCCACTTCGAAGCCGCTCATGCCCGGCATCATTACATCGAGAAGAACCAGATCGGGAGTGCTCTTTTCCAGATGAGCCAAGGCGGCGGGGCCGTTGTTGACGCAAGAGCAGGCGAATCCTTTCGAGCTGAGAAGCGTCTCGAGGAGTTTGACCGACAGCGGCTGGTCATCGACGATCAGGATTTTCATCCCTTCCAGTTTCTCACCGTTCATGAAGCTCTCCCTGGTCGATTCAGACTCACTCGTGTGCTCTAAGATACGATGGGTCCCCCATTCTCTGCAAGGTCAAGAGGAAGTTTTTATCAGGTATCCGCGGAATAGTTTTCCAAAGCGGACTGGAATGAGCTCAATCCGCCTCACGAGGATCCCTTGGCACGGGGTTTGCAATCCTCCTCCATCAGACAGCCCGCAAACCCTCAGCAAGGAGCTTCCGCCATGATCGAAGCCGTACAGTCACCCAGCCCCATCTCGGCTCACGCCGCCACTCCAGGCGGTAATTCCGAGCTGGGGAAGAACTCCTTCCTCAAACTCCTGGTCGCCCAGATGCAGAACCAGGATCCCCTCAATCCGCAATCCAATGCCGAATTCGTCGCTCAGCTGGCCCAGTTCAGTTCACTTGAGCAGATGCAGGACGTCAATAAAAATCTCGGCACCATGCTGACTGGTTCGCAACTCGGCGGCGCCGGTAACCTGATTGGCAAACAGGCCTCCTGGTCCGACGCCCAGGGAGTCAAGCAGACCGGCTTGGTCGAAAAGGTCACGATCAAGGACGGGGCTCTTCAGGCGGTCATCAACGGCACCGAAGTGCCGGCCGACAAGATCTCTGAAATCGCCCCGGCCCCCGTCACTGTCCCGTGACGGCCGCCCCACTCACACTGAATCGCACTAGAACTGAAAAAGGAGTCCAGCCATGAGCCTTTCCGCCGCACTCAACACCGCCATCCAAGGTATGTCAGGCCAATCGGTCCGCTTCCTTCACATCGGCAACAACATCGCCAACTCCACCACCACCGCCTTCAAGAACAGCGACATCAGCATGTTCGAGAACATGAGCCCGAACGTCAGTTCGCCCGGCGGCGACGGCAGCCGCGTCCAGCCCGGCGTCGGCGTCACGGTCTCCGGCACGGTCACCGACTTCGCCGGCGGCCAGATCAAGGACGACCTCCAACCCGGGCATTTGGCGATCATCGGCGATGGCTATCTCTCGGTGGTTCAGGGTAGCACTTCCTACCTGACCCGGGCTGGCGATTTCTCCTTGGTGGAAAACCCCGCCAACAAAGGCGCCACCCCGCCAGAATTCGTCCTCAGCCGTCCCAATGGCGCCATCCTCCAGGGCGCTGCCGATGTCGCCGGAGCACTCGCCGGTCCGGTGACTTTCCAGGAGCGTCCGGAGTCATTTTCCTTCGCCGCCAACGGCGAAGTCACCGCCTTGCCGGCCACCGTCACCGTGGTCAACGGGCATGTCGGCCTGCGCCGCTTCCTCAATCAGAATGCCCTGATCAAGAAAGATGCCCAGATGTTCGCCGAGACGACCGAGTCCATGCCCTTCACCACTGACCCGGAAGTCCCCGGCGCCACAGGCTCGGGCTACCTCCGGCAAGGTGCACTGGAACAGTCCAACGTCGACTTGACCGCAGAGTTCACCAAGATGATCATCACCCAGAGGGCCTTCACCGCCAACTCGAAGACCATCACCACCGCTGACGAACTGCTTAACACCGTCATCAACATGAAACGCTGATAAGTCCTGAAGCCGCCACCCCTCCCGGCCCGGCCGGGAATGTCTCCCAACTCCGAGGTGCCCCATGGCAGAAGATCCCAAAAAAGCCGAAGCCCCGAACGATATCGAGGTCAAGAAGTCGAAGGAAGGCAAGCTCATCCTGGTGGTCGCCATTCTGGCCATCCTGGTGATCATCCTGACCCCGGCCATCACTCTCTTCGTCCTCAAGTCCTACAACCCAGTTGAAAAACAAGCGGAGACGGTGACCAAGGAAGAAGGCGACAAGCCGACCTTTGAAGAGGTGAAGTTGCCTGCGCTGAAGTGCAATATCTCGGGGACCAAGGGGACTCGTTTCTTGATGTTCCAGGTGACCATCAAAGTGACTCCTTCGCCCACAGAGAGGACAGCAAGCATGGCTTACCTGTTTACCGCGAAAAAACTGGATGACACCTCGACTAATGTCAACCTGCTGAGTCAAACCAATGCCAAGCTGCTCGAAATCATGAGTAATCTGACTTTGGATGAGTTGGATGCTCCCAACGCGCGAGGAAGAACGGCTGGAGTCATCACCAAAGCCTTGAATGAGTTAAAGAACAAGCAGGCACCGAAAATCGAAGGAAATGTCCAGGACGCCTACTTCGAGGACTTCTTCATCCAGTAAGGGTGTAGAGATGGAATATCCGGCGGCTGCAGGCAGATTGCCGGGGAATCAACGATCCAGGAGTCCGTCATCATGGCTAGCATTCTCTCTCAGGATGAAATCGACGCCCTTCTGACCGCC
>CAMCSH010000207.1 GCA_945877655.1 Lentisphaera araneosa HTCC2155
GGCCATCCTTCGCAACGCTGCTGCAGGAAGGGCAGATCGGCGTAGCCGCCGCGGATGAGCAGGGCGGCGAGGGCGTTGTGCAGGTGGATGTCGGTGCCCGGGCGCAGCGCCAGGTGCAGGTCGGCCATCTCGGCGGTCTGGGTGCGGCGGGGGTCGACGACGATGAGCTTGACGCCGGGATTGGCGGCGCGATGGGCTTCGACGCGACGGAAGAGGATGGGGTGGCACCAGGCGGGGTTGGCACCGGTGACGAAGAGGCAGTCGCTGGCCTCGATGTCTTCGTAGCTGAAAGGCGGCGTGTCGTCACCCAAACTGAGCTTGTAACCGACGACGGCGCTGGACATGCAGAGGCGCGAATTGGTATCGATGTTATTGGTGCCGAGGAAGCCCTTGCAGAGCTTGTTGGCGAGGTAGTATTCCTCGGTCAGCAACTGGCCGGAGACGAAAAGGCCGACCGAATCCGGGCCATATCGGGCGATGATCGAACGGTAAACCGCGGCGGCGCGGAACATCGCTTCATCCCAGCTCACTTCCTGCAAGGGATGATGGCGGGCGCTGCGCATTTGCGGCATCAGCAAACGGTCGCTGCGGTCAGCGACGGTGTGATGCAGGTTCATGCCTTTGCTGCACAATTGACCCAGGCTGGAGGGGTGATCGGGGTCGCCGGTCAAGGTCAAGCCGCGCTCGTCCTGATGAACAAGCACGCCGCATCCGACGCCGCAGTAGGAGCATGTGGATTTCATGGGGGGAATCCTAGGTGAATAATGAGATCGGTCGGATCGGTCCGATCGGACCGATCGGACCGATCGTCTTGCGCGAGGTGCACATACCTCACGCCGAGGCTGCTCCTCACGCCTGCACCAGCACCCTGCCGTTTTCGACCTTGACTGGGTAGGTGCGGATCTGGCCGCAGTCGCTATCGCCGATCTGGCAGCCGGTCTTGAGGGAGAAGTTGCGTTTGTGCAGGGGGCAGACGACCTTGGGTTCGCCGTTGGCGTCGCCGGTGAGGCCGCGGGCGAGGACCATGCGTTTTTCGTGCGGGCAGAGGTTCTGGGTGGCGTACCAGCCGCGTTCCTGCAGGTTGAAGATGGCGATCTGCTCGTCGTTGATTTTGACGCAGCTGCCCAGCTCGGGGGCGAAATTGGCGGCGGGGCCGCAGTCGTTCCAGTTCATGATTAGCCTCAAGGTAAAGAAGTTAGAAGTAATGAGGTAAAGGGTGCAAATTCAAACCGTGGTGCCGGCGAGGCGCTCGTCATCGGCGAGCGGACGGATCTGTTCGCGTTCGCGAGCGAAGGCGTGCGTGGGATCGCGTTCGTCGCTGTTGACGAAGTGGTTGAAGCGCTTGAGTTTTTCGGGGTCGTTGACGGCGTTTTTCCATTCGCATTCGTAGGTGTCGACGAGCTGCTGCATCTGGGTTTCGAGCTCTTCGCAGATGCCGAGGCTGTCATTGAGGATGACATCCTTGAGATGAGCGAGGCCGCCGGGCAGTTTGTCGAGCCAGGTCGAGGTGCGGTTGAGGCGGTCAGCGGTCTTGATGTAGTACATCAGGAAGCGGTCGATGTATTTGATCAAAGTCGCGTCATCAAGGTCGCCGGCGAGCAGGTCAGCGTGGCGCGGTTTCATGCCGCCGTTGCCGCAGACATAGAGGTTCCATCCCTTTTCGGTGGCGATGATGCCGAAGTCCTTGCTCTGTGCTTCAGCGCACTCGCGGGTGCAGCCGGAGACGGCGGACTTGAGCTTATGCGGCGAACGCAAACCGCGGTAGCGCTCTTCGATGCGGATCGCCATGCTGGTCGAGTCCTGGACGCCGTAGCGGCACCAGGTCGAGCCGACGCAGGATTTCACCGTGCGCAAGGCCTTGCCGTAGGCGTGGCCGGACTCAAAACCGGCGGCGATCAGCTCGCTCCAGATCGCCGGCAGATCGTTGAGATGGGCGCCAAGCAGGTCGATGCGCTGGCCACCGGTGATCTTGACGTAGAGAGAATATTTCTTCGCCACTTCGCCGATGACGATGAGCTTGTCGGCGGTGATCTCGCCACCCGGAACGCGAGGGATGACCGAATAGGTGCCGTCCTTCTGGATGTTGGCAAGGAAGACATCGTTGGTGTCCTGCAGCGCCGCGTGCTTGAGGATGGGTTCGTTCCAGGTGCTGGCAAGGATCGAGGCGACGGCGGGTTTGCAGATCTCGCAACCGTGGCCCTGGCCATGCTTGGCGATGAGGTTTTCGAAGCTCTTGATACCGGAGGCGCGAACGATGGCGTTGAGGGCGACGCGGCTGTGCGGGAAGTGCTCGCAAATCGCTTCGCTGACTTCGAGGCCTTTCGACTTCTGATAGGCCTTGAGCAGGTCGGTGACCAGGGGGACGCAGCCGCCGCAACCGGTGCCGGCCTTGGTGCACTTCTTCAGCTCGGGCACCTTGCTGCAACCGGAGTCGATCGCAGCGCAGATCGTCGCCTTGCTGACGTTCTCGCAGGAGCAGATGGTGGCGGTGTCGGGCAGGTCGAGCGGACCGGAGCTGTGGCCGCCGCCGGCGACGGCCGGAGCGATCAGGGCAAGCGGCTCGGCCGGCAAGGGCATGGCGTTGAGATAAAGCTGCAGCAAGGAACCGTAGTCCGAAGCATCTCCGACGAGGATGCCGCCCAAGAGGCGCTTGCCGTCGGCAGTGACGAAGATCTTCTTATACACGCCTTTGGAACGATCCGCGACGACGAGATCGTAGTGGGCTTCTTTCGGCTCGATATTGCCGAAGCTGGCGACGTCGGTGCCGATGAGTTTGAGTTTGGCGCTGAGGTCGGCTCCGGTGAAGCGGACATCGCGGCCGAGGATCTGGGCGGCGGCGACGTCGGCCTGCTGGTAGCCGGGGGCGACGAGACCGTAGATCATGCCGCGGTGCAGGGCGCATTCGCCGATGGCGTAGATCTTCACATCCGAAGTGCGCATGGCGTCGTCGACCTGGATGCCGCCGCGTGGCCCGACTTCGATGCCGAAGCTGCGGGCGAGTTCATCGCGGGGACGGATGCCGGCGGAGATGATCACCATGTCGGCCTGGAGGGCGCTGCCATCGACAAATTCGAGGCCGTCGACGGCGCCGTTCTTGTCGACGAAGTGCTTGGTGTTGCGATTGAGGAGGACTTCGATGCCGCGCGATTTGATGACACCGAGGAGCATGCCGCCGCCGCCTTCGTCGAGCTGACGCGGCATCAGGCGGGGAGCGAATTCGACCACCGAGGTTTTCAGTCCGAGGTCCTGAGCCGCTTTGGCCGCCTCGAGACCGAGGAGGCCGCCGCCGATGACGGCGCAGGTCTTCGATTCGTGAGCGCAAGCACGGATGGCGTCCAGATCTTCGATGGTGCGGTAGACGAAGATGCCCTTGAGATTGACACCGGGAACCGTCGGCACGAAGGGGGCCGAGCCGGTGGCGAGGACGAGGGCTTGATAGTGAAGCTCGGCTCCTTGGTCGGAGACCACGCATTGACGCTCGCGGTCGAGGGCGAGAATGCGCTCACCGCAACGGAGCTCAATGCCGCGTTCGGCGTACCAGGCCTTGCTGCCGAGTGTCAGGTCCTCGACGCTGCGGCCGGCGAAATATTCCGACAAGTGGACCCGGTCGTAAGCGGGGCGCGGTTCTTCGCCGAAGACGATCAAGTTCCACTCAGCGGCAGCCGGGCTGGCGCTGAAGCGTTCACAGAACTTGTGGCCGACCATGCCATTGCCGACGACGATCAGGGTTTTGCGCGAGTCTTTCATCTGGATCTCCTGCTATTGTTGAATTTCTGGGCAACGGAAGCGATGTTTTTTGCATTTTGAACACCTGAACTTCGTTGAAGTACCCGACGGCAATTACAATATTGTACTTTTCATTCTTTCAATGACGCAAATCGTACTGAATCACAGTTATGCCACATTAAAGTAGATTCCCAAATGAAGATAATAAAATTCGATACTAGTGACTCATTTACAATCAGAAATGGCGAATACGCACAGGCCATCCTTGACAAAATCACCCGTCTGACCGGGTCAGACGAGCTCAACTTGGCGTCATAACCAGAATTCAAGACTCAAGATTTCAGCGGGGGATCGGCCTTCCACATCGGAATCCGGGATCACCACCACTTACGTCAATAAAAAAACGCCCGGGATTCTCAACTCCAGGCTAGGGAGTGAGGGAACGAGGGAGTTGGGGAGTGAGCTCATAATTTATGCGCTCCTGCCTCACTCCCTCACTCCCTCACTCCCTCACTCCCTCACTCCCTCACTCCCTCACTCCCTTACTCCCTTACTCCCTTACTCCCTTACTCCCATCTTTCTTTTGCTGGGCTCGCTTCAATTTTTTAAAAAAGCGGTATTTTTAGGGAACTCATCACCAGTTTTTGACTCTGAATGCCAAGACCACCTCAAGGAGACCCGCCATGAAATTCTTCGCCCTCGCCCTCCTCGCCGCCTGCAGCGCCGCCGCCGCCGACATCCACCTCTCGCCGCAGGGCGACGACCACAACGACGGCAGTGCCGGCAAGCCGCTGCAAAGCCTCGCTGCGGCTCAGAAGGCGGCGCGTCCCTTCCTCGGCAAGGAGGCCGTGACGGTTCATCTCCATGGCGGCGTCTACCGCTTGCCGGAGACCTTGGTCTTCACCGCCGCCGATTCCGGCACCGCGGACGCTCCCGTCCTCTGGCAGGCCGTGCCGGGCGAAGAAGTGGTGATCAGCGGCGGAGCCCTCCTCAAGCTCGATTGGAAGCCGTTAAAGGATGGCATCTTCCAAGCTCAGGTTCCGGACGGCATCGACATCGATCAGCTTTTCATCAACGGCGAGCGCCAGGTGATGGCCCGCTATCCGAACTTCGACGCCAAGGCCAAGGTCTTCAACGGCACTGCCGCCGATTGCGTCAGCGGCGAACGCGCCGCCCGCTGGGCCGATCCCACAGGAGGTTTCATGCACGCCATGCACGAGCACCACTGGGGCGGCTTCAGCTACCGCATCACCGGCAAAGATGCAAAGGGAAATGTGACCATGGAAGGCGGCTGGCAGGGCAACCGCAACAGCGCCCCGCATCACAACGACCGCTACGTCGAAAACATCTTCGAAGAGCTCGATGCTCCCGGTGAATGGTTCTTCAACCCCAAGACTCGCACCCTCACCTTCTGCCCGCCCGCCGGCACCGATCTCGGCAAGGCCCAGGTCGAAGCCGCTCGCCTCAAAAACCTGATCGAGTTCCGCGGTGACATCGCCACGCCGGTGCACCACGTTGCCCTCAAAGGACTCACCTTCCGCCACAGCGTCCGCACCTTCATGGAAACCAAGGAGCCGCTGCTGCGCACCGACTGGACCATCTGCCGCGCCGGAGCGCTCTACTTCGACGGCGCCACCGATTGCGCTGCCGATGAGTGCTTCTTCGATCAGCTCGGCGGCAACGCCGTCTTCGCCAGCGGCTACAACCGCCGCCTCAGCTTCCGCAGCGATCACATCTTCCGCTCAGGCGCCGGCGGCTTCATGTTCGTCGGCCTGCCCAAGGCGGTGCGCAACCCGCTCTTCGAATACGGTCAGCGCCAAAGCCTGAAGGACATCGACCTGACGCCTGGTCCCAAGACCGAGGACTACCCCGCCGATTGCCTCGTCGAAGACTGCCTCATCCACGAGATCGGACGGGTCGAGAAACAGGCCACTGGCGTCGGCATGGACATGGCCTCGCGGATCACCGTGCGCCACTGCAGCATCTACGACATGCCCCGCGCTGGCATCAACATCGGCGACGGCTGCTGGGGCGGCCACCTCGTCGAAGGTTGCGACGTCTTCGACACGGTGAAAGAAACCGGCGACCACGGCAGCTTCAACTCCTGGGGACGCGACCGCTTTTGGGGGCTGAAAGACTGCTCGCCTGAGAAGACGGCCGAACTCGCCAAGCTCGACGTGGTGGAGACCAACATCCTGCGCGACTCGCGCTGGCGCTGTGACCACGGCTGGGACATCGATCTCGACGACGGCTCGTCGAACTACCAAATCACCGGCAACCTCCTGCTCAACGGCGGCCTCAAGCTGCGCGAAGGCTTCTTCCGCAAGGCCAGCGGCAACATCGTCGTCAACAACGGCCTGCACCCGCACGTCTGGTACGCTTTTTGTGGCGACGAAATCAGTGGTAATCTCTTCATGGCGGCTCATGCTCCCGCCATTATGCCTAGCGGCGTCTGGCCGGGCCGCATCGACGCCAACTTCTTCAGCTCCGACGAGGCTTGCGGCAAGTTCCAAAAACAGGGCTGCGATGCGTCGTCGAAATCCGGCGATCCCGGCTTCAATGATCCGGCCCAGGGCGACTTCAGCTTCAAGGCCAGTTCCGCCGCCAAGGCCTTCGGCATCCCGTCGCTGCCGAAGATCGACTATGGCGTCCGCACCGCGAAGCTGCGCTCCTTGGCTCGCAGTCCCGAAACTCCTGCATGGAAAGTGAAAGCCGGTGCAGTCTTTGATGCCGCGGTCTGGTTGCAGGCCAAGGTGCGGGACATCGGCGGCGAAGAATTCTCTGCCTATGGCATCGGCCGCGACGACGGCGGCATCGCCCTGGAAACGGTTTCCACGGACAGCGCCGCAGCCAAGGCGGGCTTCCTCGCCGGTGATCTGATGCTTCGCGTCAATGGAGTCAAGACCCCTCGCCTTCGCGACTTCCTGAAGCAGCGCGATGCGGCCGCCGGCAAGCCCTTGGTGATCAGCCTGGTTCGCGGTCAGAAGCCGATGAATATCCAAGTTGAAAACTACGCCTTCGTGGCGCCTGGCCAGCCCCAGCCCGGCGCCGCTCTTGCCGCCACCATCAGCGTCAAGCCAGCAACCAACAACGAAGCGATCTCCACACTGACCGACGGCGCTCTCGCCAAGAACTACGGCCCGATCTTCGGCAACGGCACGGCCCGAGGCATCTACAAGATGGATCTCGGCGCGGTCAAGAAGATCTCTGCCATCAACACCTGGACCTTCAATCAAGACAGCCGCCGCAGCGCCCAGCGATTGATCGTCTACACCAGCGTCGAAGATCCCGGCTTCGACTTGTCGAAGTGCCAGCCCCTCGCCGCCATCCGTGCCGATGCCAGCTCCGACATGGTCGCGACCCAGCTTAAATCCCACGGCGCTCTCGCCACCTCCCGCT
>CAMCSH010000208.1 GCA_945877655.1 Lentisphaera araneosa HTCC2155
CGATCGAGACCTTGGCGACCAGAATCTTCTTCTTCCATGGCGGCCTCGACAAGGAGCCGGAGGGGGTGCCTAAGGAACTATGGCACTACTGAGGGAATTCCTCACGATTTGACAAAATCTACCCATGCTAATTCCTGAAGGTCCGAAAATTGGTTGATGTCGCTGGAGAAGATCGAGCCAAGTCAACAGGTGGCGCTGTGGCAGATCGCCGCTGGCGACGAAGCGGCGGGAATGAAGCTTCTCCGCCAAGTCCCCGCGGGAAAACTCGATGCGTTGGGCATGGTCGGACGTGAACTCGAAAAGGGCCGTTTCGTCGAAGCGCGGTCCTGGCTGCCCAAGATCCCAGATGCCGTGCGGCGCGACTATGCCGCGACCGCAATTGATTGGGAGGAGAAGTTTCATGGGCAGCCGGATTCCCTCGTTCGCCGGCTGAGCCAGTGCGCCTTTGGTGGTGCGGCTGATGAAATGACGTGGAATGCGGCTGAAATCGCGTGTTTCCTGCAACGACACGACCTCGCCCTGAAACTGCTGCGGAAAGACCAGGAAGCCGATGTGATCCATTGCCTGCGAGCTCGCGACAGCAAGGACGACAAGATCAAGGAAGAGTCGCTGAATTTCCTGCAGAAGGCGATGGAAAAACGCCCGAGTGCGTTGCTGGCCTCCCTGCTTGCGGAAGCCGAGGGGCTGGATCATGAGGCTTTTCCCGAAGATGAATACCCCCAGATTGAGACGAGCGATCCACAGCTTCTGATGCATTTTCTCGGGGCAAAAGAACTGCGTCAGCAAGTCTTGGACGCAGAACAATTGATCCGCCTTTGGCCCGGACAAAATCTCGTGATGTCAGAAGAAATCCTGGCCTACTTGGAAAGCTTGTTGCGGCAGGAATTGTTCACCGGACAAAGCGAACGCTGGATCGAGCATCTCGTCTCGGATGGCCATCGGGATTTAGCTCAGCAAGTGCTTGAACTCCGGGCCAAGGCCGAAGGTTCTTTGAAACTGGATGTCAATCGTCTGCTCGCCCTCGACCACCTCGCGAGCTTCGCGGCGGAAAATGGCTTTGCGGAATTCGCAAATTTGCAGCGGCGCCAGATTGATGCGCTGTTGCCTCTGATCTTGGACCAGAAGCTGGATCTGCAGGCCTGCTGTCATCTGGTCGAGCTCCTTCGTCGTCAGCCTGAGGGAGTGAAGAAAGACCTGCTGCCGCGGCTCGAGGCGGCGGCTCGTTTGTCGACCCCCGAATTCTTCCGGCGTCTGACTGGATTGGAGCTCTTGGACCTCGAGCCGGTTTTGGCGAGGCAAGGCCATTTCAGCGCTCCGACACAAGCTCTTTTCCATGCTGCTCTGAAGGAGAAAATGCCGGAGCTTGTGCAACAGCTGCAAAGCGCCGAACGCTGCCCGGATCATCCGGTGGAAATCCTCCGCCTGCTGAAACGCCTGGAGCTCGGACGCGACGGCTTCGTCTCTTTGATCGACACCTGGTCGAAATTGCCCAATGCCCAATTTCATTTCACCGAAGGCGCCGCGATCCGGCTCGAAATGGTCGATGGCGGTCCGGTGTATTTGCGTTCCTGGGAAGAGCCTCGGTCGGCGCCTGTGAGTGGTGATCCACCTCGTGGCCCCTTAGCTTCCGCCGATGCTCGCGACTGCTGGCGCCACCTCGGCAAAAGTCCTGATCAAGAAGTCAAGGCCCGGCTTGAGCAGCTTCTCGCGTCACCCGCGGCGGTGAAGGCTAAGGAAGATTGGGATAACCAAGCCCTGCGCGCCATGCTGTTGATCCTCGGCGACGACTCGCAAGTCGGCCATTTTGATCTCGAAACCGAGTTCAAGGATCCTTGGGTGCAGGTGCTCATCCCCGGCTTAGCGAAAGGCGAATGCCTCTGTGACGAAAGGCATGAACGCCCAAGTCTAGCGACAGCGCTTTACGAGTCGGTCCGCCGCGGCGGTTTGCCGCGGGCGAGGCAGCTGGAATTGCTCACCCGTTCCTGGCCTCCGGCTATCCGTCAGCAGGCTTTGCTCTGCCTGGTTTGCGGACTCCGCGGCCTGCCGGCGGGATGGAAGCTGTAGTCAGTCTCAGGCCTGTTCCTCGTCGTAGGAAAACAGCTCTGTATCGATCTCGGCTTGCGCGGGACGCAAATCGAGGAGCTGCTCGACCAGACTGACGGCATCGCCGGCTTGGAAGAGTTGAACCCGATTTCCAAGATCGAAACCTTCTTCCGCCAGCCAGTGCGTGCCCTGCTCCGAAGATGGGGCGTAAAGACGGCTGGCACAGCCGTAGAGACTGCGGAGAATGCGGCGCAAGCGATCCGATTGATGCCGGTCGAGTGAGTGGCGCTCGCTGATCGATTCCATCCAGTTGTCGATGACCAGGAGCTCCAAGGGAAGCAAGAAGGTTTCCTTGAGGACGATGCCGGTGAGAAGCGACACCGGGCCGCCGCTGCACAGGATGCGATCGTAGCCGCCGCGTTTGACCAGATCATGCAAGGCAAAGTAGTCGGGAATGCGCAGGCAACGGACCGGCAATCCGCCCACATGGAATTCCCGCACGGGACGAAGAACAAAGAGGCGCGGCTCAGGCGTCAGCAAGTTAGAAATGGTGACGATGTCGACCGCGGCGTTTTCGGCCCGGGCCAGGCGCGTCGCATCTTCGACCAGGCGGCTGTGGGCGCCGGCTTCTTCCAGATTGTCGGCGAACCATAGCAGGCGACGCGGCGGCGTCTCGGCACCGATCGATTCGGCAAAGCCAGACAGGAAGGCCCGTCCGCCGTGCAGAGAACGGCTGCTCATCAACTTCGAGAAGGCGACCATCAGCGGCGCGATGGCGGCGACGCCAAGGCCGTCGATCGCCTCCGCCACTGGCGGCGCGCTGCCTTCTTTCTGGTCCAGGAGACTGCGCAGATGAAGCGGGATTTCGAGGGCGTCGATCTGGTGGAAGGTGAAATCGCCCTCGGCCAGAGACGAGAGGATTTTCTCGATGTGGGTGCAGAGCAGCTCGGTCACCTGGCCGAAGAGATTGGGCAGCAGGTGCACCGCTTTTTCGGCGAATGCCTCGGTCTTGCCGGCGCGGCGATCAAGGGCGATGCTGCGCAGATCGGCGAGGATGGGTCGAACGGACGGCGGAGCGAGGAAACGAACGAGGAAAGACGGTGCTTCGCCGCGCAAGGCGCGATGGAACATGCGGGCGGCGCGGATCGCGAGAGGCTTTCTTTGCAGCTCCAGGAGGCCGTTGCCGATGAGCAGACAGGCGATCTTGTCGCGCGGCTCGCCGCGGTGCAGCAGCAGACGCATCAGGCCGGGATCGCGGAAATGGATGGCGCACTGGCACAGGTAATCCATGAAGGCGAGCGCCATTTTTTCTTCGTCGGCGACCTGACCATAAGGGGCCATGCGTCCATCCCGCAGAGCGTCGAGGACTTGTTGCGAAAAGGGCCGGCAATCTTCGGGGTGGACGGAGAAAAGGGTGCCGCAGGATCCGGCGAAGAGGCCGAGGTGGTCGTCGGTGCCGCCGGAGAAGGACTTGCGCCAGGGATGGAAACAGGTGTCCTTGGGATCTAGCTGATGCTTGCGGGCGAGATGGGCGATATGCGCCTCATCGGCGCCGCGGACCCATTTCCACGCGAGCAGATTCTGCCAGACGTCGCGCTGGCCGTTGAGGCACTCGAAGCGCTGGAAAAGCACCAGCAGCTGCTCGAAGGCGGCGAGCGGCGGGATGCCGCCTTTTTTGTAGAAGTACAAGGGGTGCGGCAGGACGGTGGGGATCAGTTGTTCACGGGCGTAACGGAGGAAGCCTTTGAGATCCTGACGGCGCTTCTCGAGCTCGACTTCTTGAGCCGGGTTGAAGCCGAAGGCCTGGACGTGCAGATGCAGGCCGAATTCGCGGAAATGGCAGGTGAATTCGGCACCGCTGAGAATGTCGATGCCGGCGTCCTGCAGTTCCCAGCAGGAGCGGGCGTTGTTGTGATTGGTGATGGTCGGCACATCGGTGCCGTGCAGCTTCAGGCAGCTGAGCAATTGACGCGGCGTGATCCAGGTTTCCCGGAGCCGCAGGATGCGGCCCCAGAGTTCATCAGGAATGTCGCTGTTGTGATCGTGGCAATGCAGATCGACCCTGAGCTCGCGTCCCCGCAGCGCCCGCAGCTCATTCTGCTCCATCGACAAGGCCGCAGCAAGCTCGGCGCGACGAGCAAGGCGGAAGGCACTTTCATCATGGATGCTGTTCATCGTCTTTACCTCTTGGCTTACGGCAGTTTGGCCCTGCTTTGCGGGAAGCGCGAGAGGCAGCCAAGACGAATTCATCGAAGGCTAACGGAAAGAAAACCTCAGGCTGACCGAGGCCAGGAAATGGCTTCCGACCCTGTCGCCAAATCGCCTTTTGACACGCTTCGACGAGAAATTTCATCAATAAGACGCTCATCCCGCTTGGGTTTCCCCGGCAATCATTCTACTATGGTCGCGTCACAACCTTACAAGGGAGACACACATGAGCAGCCGCACCGACATCCTCACTTCGCCCGAAGCCTTCCGCGACAACTTCCTCCGCCGCGTCGAAGTCACCATCGCCAAAAAACTCGAGAACTGCAGCAAGCTCGAACTCTACATGGCTCTCGCCTACGCCGTGCGCGACGCCCAGGTCGACCGCTGGATCGACACCGCCGAGAAGCAGCGCGCCTCCAACTGCAAGCGCCTCTACTACATCTCGCTCGAATTCCTCATGGGCCGCACCCTCGGCAACGCCCTGATCAACCTCGGCCTGCACGACGTCGCCGGCAAGGCCCTGCGCGGCCTCGGCCTGCAACTCGAAGAGCTGATTGATGAAGAGCTCGACGCCGGCCTCGGCAACGGCGGCCTCGGCCGCCTCGCCGCCTGCTTCCTCGACTCGATGGCCACCATGGACCTCCCCGGCTTCGGCTGCGGCATCCGCTACGACTACGGCATCTTCAAGCAGAAGATCGTCCACGGCACCCAGATCGAAGAGCCCGATCCCTGGCTCCGCTATGGCAACCCCTGGGAAATCGCCCGCACCGACCGCCGCCAGGTCGTCCGCTTCTACGGCAAGACCCAGACCTACAAGGACAACGCCGGCAAGGTCTGGCACACCTGGATCGACACCGAGGAAGTCCTCGCCATGCCCTACGACACCCCGGTCACCGGCTACGGCACCGAGACGGTCAACACCCTCCGCCTGTGGTCGTCGCGCGCCTTGCACGACTTCAACCTCAGCGACTTCAACAAGGGCGACTACATCAACGCCAACCTCAAGGCGGCCTTGACCGAGAACATCACCAAGGTTCTCTACCCCAACGACAACAACTACGAAGGCAAAGAGCTGCGCCTGAAGCAGCAGTACTTCGTCTGCGCCGCCACCCTCGGCGACCTCTTGGCCGACTTCAAGGCCGCTGGCAATGACATCCGCCAGCTCCACGAAAAGATTGTCATCCAGCTCAACGACACTCACCCCACCATCGCCATCCCCGAGCTGATGCGCATCCTCCTCGACCAGGAAGGCCTGAACTGGGAAGAAGCCTGGGGCATCGTCAGCCGCACCTTCGCCTACACCAACCACACCCTCCTCGCCGAAGCCCTCGAGAAGTGGCCCGTCCACCTCATCGAGCGCCTCCTGCCGCGCCACATGCAGATCATCTACGAGATCAACTACCACTTCCTCCGCCAAGTCGCCAACCGATGGCCCGGAGATGCCGATAAACTCGCAGCCATGTCGCTGATCGAAGAAAGCGGCGAGAAAAAAGTCCGCATGGCCTACCTCGCCATCGCTGGCGCCTTCTCGGTCAACGGCGTCGCCGCCCTCCACACCGAGCTGCTCAAGAACGGCCTCGTCGCCGACTTCCATGAGTTCTACCCCGGCAAGTTCAACAACAAGACCAACGGCATCACCCCGCGCCGCTGGCTCCGCGCCTGCAACCCCGGCCTCTCCGCCCTTATCGACTCGCGCATCGGGCCGAAATGGACCACCAATCTCGACCTCCTCAAAGGCCTCGAGAAATACGCCCCCGACGCGGCCTTCCGCACCCAGTGGCGCCAGGTCAAACGCGCCAACAAACTCGAGCTGTGCAAATACGTCGAGGAAAACCTCGGCGACAAGCTCAACCCGGACGCCATCTTCGACATCCAGATCAAGCGCCTGCACGAGTACAAGCGCCAGTTCCTCAACCTGCTGCACTGCATCGCCCTGTACCAGGAACTGAAGGCCGATCCCAACGCCGCCATCCCGCCCCGCGTCGTCATCTTCGGCGCCAAGGCCGCCCCCGGCTACTTCACCGCCAAGCTGATCATCCGCCTCGCCAACGCCGTCTCCTGGGTCGTCAACAACGACGCCACCATCGGCGAGCGCCTCAAGGTCCTGTTCATGCCCAACTACAACGTCTCCCTCGCCGAAGTGCTGATCCCCGCCGCCGACCTGTCGGAGCAGATCTCCACCGCCGGTAAAGAGGCCTCGGGCACTGGCAACATGAAGTTCGCCCTCAACGGCGCCCTCACCATCGGCACCCTCGACGGCGCCAACGTCGAAATCAAGGATTGCGTCGGCGACGACAACATCTACATCTTCGGCCTCAATGTCGACCAGGTCGAATCGATGAAGAAAACCGGCTACAACCCGCACGCCTTCATGCCCGAAGGTTCGCGCCTGAAGCACGCCCTTGACCTGATCGCCTCGGGCTTCTTCTGCCCCGAGGACAAGGCGCTCTTCCAGCCCCTCGTCGACCTGATCACCCGCCACGGCGACGAGTACATGATCGCCGCCGACTTCGACGGCTATTGGAATGCCCAGCGCCAAGTCGAGAAGGACTATATGAACCAGGAGGAATGGAGCCGCCGCGCCATCCTCAACGTCGCCGCCATGGGCATGTTCTCCTCCGACCGCACGATCAACCAGTACGCCACCGAGATCTGGGGCGTCAAGCCCTTGCGCTGAGCGCAAAATGAAGAGGGCCGCGGTGAAAACCGCGGCCCTTTTTTACAAATGCGCAGTGAGCCCGGAGCGCGGCAGTCCGCGTAGCGACTGCGGCCGGAATTTCCGCGACAGAAAAGGCAAAGGGAACTCGGTTTTGCTGAGACAATAGATCGCGAAACAGGTGAATGCCGGACATGGAAGG
>CAMCSH010000209.1 GCA_945877655.1 Lentisphaera araneosa HTCC2155
GGGCGCGTCCTCAACAGCTTGCTCGCCAAGCTGACGGCTCTCGAGTTCCGTCATCCAGGAACGAGAGACAAAATTATCTATGAAATTCTAGCCCCGGAGGTGCCATCGCCATTCACGCAGCCTCCTGCTGCGGGTCAGGAAGTCTGAGTCTGGCTCCTGTCCGATCAGACAGTCGGACTGCCTGCCGTCACAGACGAGCTGTTGGCTTTCGGCCTCAATCCCAAGCTCCTTCGCGATGCCGCGCAATCCCCGGAAGTCCTCCGCCACCTCCTCGAAAAGGGGGCACTCGACACCTCGCCGCCACAAGATCACGAACTCCTACACGCCTTGCTGCGTTTCCCCGATGACGCCGCCCTCTGGCAGCTCGCTGTCGCCCAAGGGCTGCGCTGGCGGACGGCCAAAGGGCTCCAGCTCCGCTTTGCCGAGTGGCACGTCCTGCAGGCCAGGCTGAAGGTCGATCTCTACCGGCCCGAGACTCTCACCGAGGTACTCAAGGGGCCTTGGGCCTACCTCTCGGCGGAAGAGATCAGCCGCTTCCTCGACGGCGCCGGCCCGATCCTCGCCCAGGTGCCGCTCGGCTCCTGGGATGCCGGCTGGAATGCCGAGATTCTTAAACGCCTACCGGCAAGCAGCCGCGACGCTCAGGGTCGCAACCTGTTCTTCTACGCCCGCGGTCCTGACACCATCGAGGCACTGCACCGTCGTGGCCTTGATCCCAAGGAACTTGATGCCGACGGACGCAACCCCTTGTTCAGCCGCGACGGCTTCTCGCCAGACACGGCGCTTCTCCGCAGCCTCCTGGCCGCCGGCGCCGAGCCCAAGATCGTCGACAAGAAGGGCGACCAGATCCTCTTCGATGAAACCAATGTCGCAATCCTCAAAGTGCTCCTCGCTGGCGGCGCCGATCCCAACCTGCGCAGCCCCGACAAGAAAAAGACGGTCTGGAACACCTTCAACACCACCCGAATGGTCAGCTGCTCCGCCGTCGCCTACCGCAGCAAAGAGGAATTCGTCCCTTGGATGGACTGCCTGCTTGAGCACGGTACCGATCCGGCGCTGAGCGATGACCGGGGCACTACGCCCTTGATGGTCTTCGCCCGCGCCGGCCGCCCCCTGCTCGTCCGCCGCCTGCTCCAGGAAGGCCCCAAAGCCCGCTCCGACGCCCGCGACGCCGACGGCCACAACGCACTCGACGCCGTCTTCCTGCAGAAGGACTCCGTCGAATCGCATTTCGCCTCGCCGAAAAACCAACTGCTCGCCGCCAAGCTGCTGCAGGCCGCCGGGTTGAAGCTGAGCATTGATGCCCAGTCCCCGGGCCTGAACACCAAGCTCTGGCAAGACTGGAAGCAGCTGCAAACTCTGCCCGCGAACGACCAGATGCTGCCGCTCATCCCCGCCTTGATCTGGAATCACGACCCCGCCTTTCTCTCCGAATACTTCCCCGCCACTCCGCCAGCCCTCCTCATCTGCGCCGAACTGCCCGACTGGGACTTCGCCAACGCTCTCCTCAGTCGGCACCCCGAACTCGTCCAACCCGGCAGCGAAAGCACCCGCAAGCTTCTCGCTCTACTCGGTAAACAAGAAGCGCTGATCGAGGGTGAAAAGACCGGCAAGATCAACTCGATCTACGTCGATCGCTTCCGCAGCTTCCAACGTCTCGTCCGCCAGCTCGCTGTCCAAACTCAAGTCAAAGCCTCCCTGACTCCCCCGCCAAGATGACGGTCGAGCCCCACCCTCAGGTTCATCCGAGACATAAAATTGCCTGCCCGCGACTTCGGCTTTCCCGTGTCAAGGCAGTGGAGGATATTGATGCTCCTCATCCACGAGTCTCTAGGAGACAAGACATGAGTAAAATCAGAATGGGTATGATCGGCGGCGGCATCGAAAAACCGAAAAAGTGGGGGGACTGGGGGCGGCAGTCCAATGGATTTGGTGGGAGGGCCGCGAGTTGGCATTTTGCTCGAACCGGGCCTATTTTTGTCGCGAGGAGACGAACATGATGACGAAAGAATTCCACGACCTGGTGCTGGGGCTCCCGAGTGAACGGCGGGGGCATTTGGCGGATCGATTGTCGCTCGACTGGAGCGAGGCCGATGTCGCCGAGGATGGCTCTTTCGAGGAGGATCGTGCGATCCTTGAGCACTTGCTCGAGTGCCCGTTGGCTGAACGGCAATTGTTGGCCGATGAGCTGTACAAGAGTCTCGCCGCCGATGATTGGGAGCGTGCTTGTGTGGCGGAAATCGAGGTAAGAATGGCGCGCTATCGGCAAGGTCAAGAGAAGAGCCATTCCTTCGCGGAGCTGATGAAGGTTTTGGGGAAATGAAGGAGTTAGTGTTTCTTGACTCTGCATTGAAGGAAATTGAGGCAGCACAAGCTTACTACCTCGAAATCTCCCCTGCCTTAGCCAAGCATTTCCGGGATTGCTTGCTGCAGCGATTGAGGGAGATCCAAGGCCATCCCAAGTCCTGTCGCAAAGTGTCCAATACCTCGCGGCGAGCCAATCTGAGCGACTTCCCGTATGCCATCTTTTACGAAGAGCAAAGGACGCTCATCTTGATCCAGGCGCTCTTGCATCAGGCAAGTCAGAAAAGTCAATTATGAAGATTGACGCGAAAATGCCGCGACACGCGGGTCGCGGCTGGGAGCGAACCTCGGAACAATGAACAGATCGGCCGCTACAGCCCTGTACTCTCCGTCTACCGCCTCGATTTCTGTGCCCGCATCCGCCTCGCCGACGGCTCCTCCCAGCTGGTGCCAACAAAGCCAATGTCGTGAGGGAAGCTCAGGGCGATCGGCTTTTGGCCTCGCCGATGCCGATCATCAGCATCTACTTCCTCGGCCACGAACTGGCGGAGATCGACGCACCAGTTGTCCATGTCCGGCGCGACTACTACGATGCGATCACCGGCGAACTCCTGAAGAAGCGCGCGTCCTTCATCGAATGCCTCAGCCACGACAGCTTCGTCATCCAGATCCCGCGTCTCCACGAAGAAGCACGGACTCCCCTCGAGGAGTTGCTCAGCCTCTTCGACCAGCACCGCGTCGATCCACAAAACGAACATGAATTGATCTTGGTGGAAGCACAAGTGCCGAAGCAATTTCGTGCCGTGGCTCGCTGCCTGGAAAGAGCCGGCGAATCGTCGGAAGTCCGGCAGGAAATGACTTTGGAGGACGAATTCATCGAGAGCGTCCTCAACATTGAGCGCGCCGCCCTTGGCTCGCGCCGATAAAGCCGAGGCCGAGAAGAAGCAGGCGCAAGCTGAGAAGGAGCAGGCGCAGGCGCAGGTTCACGAAGCCTTGCGCCGGATGCTCGCGGCAGGAATGCCTGAATCAGAAGCGCGGCGTTTCCTGAACCTAAAAACCGCTGTAGAACTTGTTTGAGCTCAACTGCAGCTTGACCCCAAAGGGGTTTCAGATTTTAGCCTAGGGTTGAGCCGCATCGGCGACACCCTGGGTTGGAATGAGTTATGATTTCTGACCCTGAAGGGGTCGTGGAAGGTTCTGGGTCGCTGCGGTTTTTAGGCTGAACCTGTAAATTGGCTGCAGCGAGGAAGCCAGGCCTCAAGCCGGCCGCTCCCCACCCTCAGGTTCATCCGAGACATAAAATTGCCTGTCCGCGACTTCGGCTTTCCCGTGTCAAGCCAGTGGAGGATTTCGCAGAGGCTTCGATATTGATGCCCCCTCATCCACGAGTTCCAGGAGACAAGACATGCGTAAAATCAGAATGGGTATGATCGGCGGCGGCATCGGTGCTTTCATCGGCGACGTCCACCGCAAAGCGGCCGCTCTTGATGGCCAAATCGAACTGGTCTGCGGCGCCTTCTCGTCCGACCCCGCCAAGTCGAAAGAATCGGGCAAAGGCCTCTTCCTCGCCCCCGAACGCTGCTACGGCTCGTGGCAGGAAATGATCGCCGCCGAAGCCAAACTCCCCGCCGATGTGCGGATGGACTTCGTCGCCATCGTCACCCCCAATTTCATGCACTTCGCCCCCGCCAAGGCCGCCCTCGAAGCCGGCTTCGATGTGATGAGCGACAAGCCCGCCACCTTCGACCTCGCCGAAGCGAAAGAACTCGCCGCTCTGGTCAAAAAGACCGGCTGCCTCTACGGCCTCACCCACACCTACACCGGATACCCGATGGTCAAGCAACTGCGCGAAATGATCGCCGCCGGCAAGCTCGGCAAGATCCGCAAGGTCGTGGTCGAATATCCCCAAGGCTGGCTCGCCACCTCGCTCGAAAAATCCGGCCAGAAACAAGCCGACTGGCGCACCAACCCGAAACTCGCCGGCGCTTCATGCTGCATGGGCGACATCGGCTCGCACGCCGAAAACCTCGCCGAATACGTCACCGGACTCCACATCAGCGAAGTCGCCGCCGACCTCAACACCTTCGTTGACGGCCGCCTCCTCGATGACGACGGCAACGTCCTGATCCGCTTCGCCAACGGCGCCAAAGGCATCCTGCACGCCTCGCAGATCTCGGTCGGCGAAGAGAATAACCTCAACATCCGCGTCTACGGCGAAACCGGCGGCGCCGAATGGCACCAGATCGAGCCCAACACCCTGCAGATCCAATATCTCGACAAACCGACAGAGATCTGGCGCACCGGCCACGGCTACAACGGCGACTTCGCCAAGGCCAACAGCCGCACTCCTCCCGGCCACCCGGAAGGCTACCTCGAGGCCTTCGCCAACCTGTATCGCAACTTCGCCGGCCAGATCCGCGCCAAGCTCGAAAAACGCGAGCCCAGCGCCGCCGAGCTCGACGTCCCGACCATCGAAGAAGGCGTCCGCGGCATGGCTTTCATCGAAGCCGTGGTTGCGTCCTCCGCCAAAAACGCCGCCTGGGTCAAGCTCGACTGAGCCCGATCCTCGAAGCCTCCGTCCAGCGGATCCTCAGCCGCTGGAAAGCCTTGCCGCCCTCGCTCTTCGCCGAGCTGAGGGCGGCTTGGCTTGAGCCGCAACGGGCCTATCACAGCCTGCGCCACTTCCTGGCTCGTCCGGCAATCTATTCGACCCCTGAATTGCGGCAGCGCTGGGAAGCCCGGGCCCGTTCCAATCTAGCCGCGGCCTTGGCCGCATTAGGTCAGCATCATGCTTGATTCCCGCTTCATCAGCAAGCTGCGGCTCGAGCGGCCGGAAAATGCCCTCGGGCACCCTTGGGACATCCCGGCATTACAAGCCTTGGATGAGCTTGAATTGCACCCTGGTGTGACCTTCTTCATCGGCGAAAACGGCTCGGGAAAATCCACCCTTCTCGAAGCTCTGGCCCTGAATGTCGGGCTCAATGCCGAAGGGGGCTCGCAACAGCACCGCTTCAGCACTCGAGACACGCATTCGGCGCTGCATCAGCATCTGCAATTGGCGCGCGGCTGGAGGCGGCCGAAGGAACGCTTTTTCCTTCGCGCGGAGAGCTTCTACAACACCTCGAGCTATTTCCAGGACCAAGGTGTCACGCTCTTCCCGGAAATGCACGGACGCTCGCACGGCGAAGCCTTCCTCGCCTTGATGCAAAGCCTCAAACCCGAGGGCCTGTATCTCTTCGACGAACCGGAGTCCGCCTTGTCGCCACGTCGGCAGCTGGTTTTTCTCGTCGAAATGCACCGGCTGATCGCCCGCGGCTGCCAGTTCGTCATCGCCACCCACTCGCCGATCCTGCTGTGTTATCAGCCCTGCCTTTGTTATCGCTTCGGCTCGGACGGGATCGAATCGATCGATCCGCGCGACAGCGATCATGTGTCCCTGACCCGGAGCGTCCTGATGAATCCCGATCAAGTGATGAAACACCTCAAGGAGTGAGCCTGAGAGCCGCAGTTGAAAGGTTGGAAGGTCAGACTTCCTGACCCGCAGCGGCAAAGGATGGGAATGTCAATGGCACCTGCTTTGATGCTCAACCCCAACGGCCTTCTGAGTTCACAGATTTGATGAGGCTTATCGGGCTCATTCGGCCTGTTCCTTGCCGAGCCAGGCCTGGCGACGGAAGGCGCTGGGCGAGAGGCCGTGATGAGCCAGGAAAAGCCGCGAGAAGTGCTGCGGCGTCTGGAAGCCGGTGCGGGCGGAGATCTCGGCCAGGGTCATGCCGGAGTGCAGCAGGAAGCCGGTGGCGCGCTCGATCCGCAATTGCCAGAGGTGGCGCGCCGGGGTCTGCTGCAAGTCGCGGCGGAAGCAGCGGCTGAGATGCTGCACCGTGACCCCCGCGGCGGCGGCGGCCTGGGCCAGGCAATCGGAGTCCTCAAGGTGTTTTTCCATCGCCGCCAAGGCCCGTTCGGTGACCGACAATTCGCGTTCAGGAACAGGGCCGCGGCCCATCCGCAGGAACTCCAGAAGGAGGGTCTGCCCGAGCTGATCGAGGAAGGCGCGGTCGAGAGGTTCGGGATAACTGTGGGAACTGAAGCCGGCCTTCATCAGGTTCTCGAAAGCGGATGAAGCGGTGGCGAGGCGAGGTGCGGAGCTGAGTTGCTCCTCAAGAATCGAGCCGATGGCAACGGCGGCGACGGCGCACCAAGTGTGGTGCGTGGTTTTATCCGGGGTGTAATGCACCGTTTCGCGCTGGCCGGGACGCATCAGGCAGACCTGGCCGCTGCCGAAGTTGTGCCAGGCGCCGTCGATCTGAGCCCGGGCGTTGCCAGAGAGCATCACCACCAGCTGCCAGTCGCGCTGGATGCGGGGGCCGCAAACGCCGCCGGGAGTGTAGCGCGCCTCGCCGATGACCACCGAATGGCCGGAGCGGGCATGGTTGACATGGGAGAGGTTGAGCAGGCGGTCAGACATGAGGACACTCCTGATGTTTAAAATGGATAAGTTATTGCTTTTTTTGGATCGTTGAAAAAATGAACAACTGGCTGAATTTAAGTTCCAATCAGACAAGTCAACAGCAACCCAGGAGAAAAATCAGATGGAATACTTCAAAGGCATCGGCGAAATCCCCTTCGAGGGCGCCAAATCCAAGAACCCCCTCGCCTTCAAACACTACAAGGCGGACGAGAAGATCGCCGGCAAGACCATGAAAGAGCACCTGCGCTTCG
>CAMCSH010000210.1 GCA_945877655.1 Lentisphaera araneosa HTCC2155
CATGACCCTGCGCTTCGACTGCGACCGTTTTTCCGCCATCGACACCAGTTCCTGGCGCTATGCAATGGACAGTGCATGACGGCGCTTTCTCTTCCGCCTGTCCGTCCTTGCCTGCGTGCTCTGCTTCGATTCCGCCGCGATTGCTTCACATCCCGCCACCAGCTGAAAGCGTCCCGACACCGGGACTCAGGGGCTTGCTATGCCTTGAGCGGGGGCGCGGGCGGTTAAGATGCGGGTAGGGAATATGATTTGACGTGGCTGCAGCCGAGTGTAAGTGCATCTTCCCGAATCGCCGCGAGGGTTTATGTTGGGCGGCTTTTGAAATCAACCCAACCCGCCAGGAAATCCCCATGCGCCTCTCCAAACTCATCGGCCAACGCATCAAAGACGCTCCCAAAGACGCCACCTCGGCCTCTCATATCTTCATGATGCGCGGTGGCTACGTCCGTCCTCTTTCGACCGGCATCTACACCCTGCTCCCCCTCGGCAAACGGGTCATCAACAAGATCGAAAAGATCATCCGTCAGGAAATGGACGGCGTCGACTCGCAGGAAATGCTTATGCCGGTGGTCAACCCCGCCGAGATCTGGCAGGAATCCGGTCGTCTCGACTCGGTCGATGCCACCCTGTTGCGTTTCAAGGACCGCAACCAGAAGGACATGGTCCTGGCCATGACCCACGAAGAAGCGGTCTGCCACATGGCCCGCACCGAGATCACCAGCTACAAACAGCTGCCCGCCTCGGTCTATCACCTGCAGACCAAGTACCGCGACGAAGCTCGCCCCCGCGCCGGCCTGATCCGCGTCCGCGAATTCACCATGAAAGACGCCTACTCCTTCCACGCCTCGGACGAATGCCTGAACGCCTACTACGAGCGCGTCCACGGCGCCTATGAGCGCATCTTCGCCCGCCTCGGCATGACCAATACCCTTTCCATCGCTTCCGACACCGGCATGATCGGTGGCACCGGCGCCCACGAATTCATGGCCGTTTCCGACATCGGCGAAGACACCATCTTCTTCTCGCCCTGCCGCAGCTACAAGGCCAACCGCGAGATCGCCAAGTCGCCCTTCGTCATCAAGAGCGAAGCTCAACTCGAGCTCGAGAAAGTCAGCACTCCCGGCCAGAAGACCATTGACGAAGTCTCCAGCTTCCTCAAGGTCAGCCCCAGCGACACCTGCAAGGCGGTGTTCTTCGGTTCCGAGGACAAAGGCTACGCCAACAAGGTCATCCTCGTCCTCATCCGCGGCGACCTCGAAGTCAACGAGACCAAGCTGCAGAACCACCTGAAAGTGAAGTCGCTCTACCCCGCCCACGACGATCAGATCCTCGCCTGCGGCGCCGTCCCCGGCTATGCCTCGCCGGTGGGCATCGACAAGTCCAAGTGCCGCATGATCGTCGACCCCACCGTCGCCAAGTCGAGCAACCTCGTCGCCGGCGCCAACGCCGAAGATCTCCACTACATCAACTACAACCACGGCCGCGACACCGGCTGGGGCGAAGTCATCGACATCGCCTCGGTGCGCGAGGGCGATCCCTGCCCGGTCACCGGCGCTCCCCTGATGATGGCCAAAGGAATCGAGATCGGCAACATCTTCAAGCTCGGCACCCGCTACTCGAAAGCCATGGGCGTGAATTATCTCGACCAGAACGGCAAGTCGCAGCCGGCGATCATGGGCTGCTACGGCATCGGCGTCGGCCGCGCCATGGCCTCGGTGGTCGAGCAGTGCCACGACCAGTACGGCCCGATCTGGCCCCTGGCGATCGCGCCCTTCCAGCTCCACATCATCGGTCTGGCCAGCGGCAAGCCGGAAGTCTCGGCCGAAGCCGAAGCGCTGTACAAGGAGTTCACCGAGGCCGGCATCGAAGTGCTCTTCGACGACCGCGACCCCAAGGCCGGCTTCGCCTTCGCCGATGCTGACCTGATCGGCATTCCCTACCGCCTGATCATCTCGCCCAAGTCGCTCGAACAAGGCGGCTACGAGTTCAAGATCCGCGGCCAGAAAGACAGCATCATCCTCAACAAGATCACCGCCGTCCTCGAGCTCACCTGCCGGATCAAGGACGAGTTGGCTCGCGCCTGATCTTGCGGTCAGCGCAAAAAATCCCCCGTAGCTTCGGCTGCGGGGGATTCTTCTTTGAGTTGAGCTTAAGTTTGTAGCGCCGGCTTCAGCCCGCTTATTTCTTCGGCTTATCGGCGGGTTTCTCAACGGGCTTTTCACCGGGATCGGCATCGGCACCTTCCAGCTCTTTGCCGGTTTTGTCGACTTTGAAGGGTTTGTCATCCTCCTGCTCAAAAACTTTGACTGCCAGCTTTCTCAGCTCATTGCAGCCGGAGGACTCGACCGCGACCAGTTCGCCATCGACGTAGGCGGCGACCATCCAGCCAGCGTATTTCTGGCCTTCCTTGTTCATGCTCTCTATGGTGTATTCACCAGCTTTGTTGACGTCTTTGATCTTTTTGGCCGAGATGTCAATATCTCTCTCGACGCGGTTGTTGATGATGAAGGCGTTTTTGATCTTCGTGCTGCGGGCGATGTAGGCGATCTTGTAATCGATCTTCTTGTCCTCTTTCTCGCTACTCTTGAAGCTCAGGTTGATCACCAGTTGCTTGACGTCGTTTTTCGTCGCTTTCACCTTCATGTCGATTTTCGCCGGCTTGGCCTTTTCTTCCGGCTTGGCCTTTTCTTCCGGCTTGGCTGCGGCAATGAAGCTGAGGCCAAAGATCAAAACGAAGAGGCAGGCGAAAATGCGGCGCATGGGTGACTCCTTGGGTGGTTATGTCAAATTAGTTGATTTCCTCCAACTGTCTGCAGTGGATCACAATTGTTTTCCCATCTTCAGTCCCAGCGGGGAATGGAGCGCATGGGCATGGGCGACGGCGAGGGCGAGGGCGTCGGTGGCGTCGTCATTGACGGCGGAGGGGTCGATGCCGAGCATTCCGGCGACGACGGAAGCGACCTGGGCCTTACTGGCGTCACCGGAGCCGGTGAGAGCTTGTTTGGCGCGGCTCGGGGCGTATTCCCACAATTCCAGATCGCGCCGGTTGAGGACGGAGATGACGGCGCCGCGGGCCATGCCGAGGATCATTGCGGTCTTGGCGTTGCGGGAATAGAAGGTGCTTTCGATGGCGGCGACCTGGGGTTTGTGGAGATCGCAAAGTTGTTCGAAGGCTTCGGCAAGGCGGCCGAGGCATTGCGCCTGGCTGAGGGAAGCCTTGTTGCGGATGATGCCGCAGTCGACGGCGCGCAGGCGTCCATCGGGGCTGACGTCGATGAGGCCGTAGCCGGTGCAGCGGAGGGAGGTGTCGACACCGAGGATGCGCATGGGGACTTCTTCGAGGTTTATCGGGGCTTATGGGGGAGGGGGCTTGCGGCACGCTAATGCCGGGCTTTCTTTCCCGCCACACTAAATCCCGAGGAAGACAACGATGCAGCTCCTGAATCCCGCTCTCTGCCGTGAACGGGCGATGTTTTTCCGTCGCCAGGATCTCGGATTTCTCCGGCTCCGGGGACCAGATGCCGGGTCTTTTTTGCAAGGTCAGTTGAGCAGTGATGTCCGATCCCTGTCGGTTCTTGCCGCCCAGCCCAGCACCCGCCTCGATAAATTCGCCAAGGTGATCGCCGCGGCTCTCGTTCTGCGGCTCGATCTGCAAGATTGGCTGCTGATCACCGAAGGCAGGCAGGAGGAGTCCCTCGCGTCTAGCCTTGATCGCAATCTGATTTCCGAAGACGCCGAAATCCTCGCTGCGCCGGAATGGGCGGCGGTGGAGATCAGCGGCCCCTCCTTGCCGGATCTTGCCGAAGAAATTCTCGGACTCGACTGGTCTGCGGGCAGCGCCCTGACGGCTTTGCCTCTGCCGCAAAATCTCCTCGCTCTGCGCCACAGCAGCGTCGGTGAAGAAGGCCTGCTGCTGCTCGGCGAGCCCGCCGCACTTGAGATGCTTTGCCAAGGCCTCGCCAAGGCTGGAATTGCCGAGGGCGACGAAGCCTGTCGACGCGCACTGGTCATCGAGGGCGGTCTGCCGGAATGGGGCGCGGATTACGATGCCTCCTGCCTGCTGCCGGAAACCGGCTTGCAGACCTCTTGCGTCAGCTTCACCAAGGGCTGTTTTGTCGGCCAGGAAATTGTCGCCCGGGTGCAGTCGCGCGGCAATGTCAATCGTCTTCTCGGCGTCCTCCGTCTCAAGCCGGGAATCCTGCCGCAAGTCGGCGAAGTCCTCGATGTCCGCGGCCGACCCGCCGGCATCGTCCGCTCGCTTGTCACCAGTGCCGCCGGCGAGCTTTTGGCCGTCGCTCTGCTCAACCGCGGCTTCTTCGTGCCGGGTCAGGAATTTGACTTCGATTGCGCCGCCGGTCGCGGCCATGCCGAGGTGTTTCACTTTCCCATGCGGCAACGCACTGGAGAAACCACCGCCGCCCGCGTCTTGCTGGAGCAGGCCCTCGGCCTCTTCATCCGCGAAAGCGGGGAGGGGGATTCCGCCGCCGAAAGCCTGCTCCGCCAGGCCATCCGTCGCGATCCCAAACTCGGCGACGCCTATGAGGCTCTCGGGGTCATTCTCGGTCGCCAGAACCGCCTCGATGAAGCGATCACCTTGATGAAGCGTCTGGCCGAGCTTGAGCCCGACGCGGTGATGCCCTACACCAATCTGTCGCTTTTCTACATGCGCAAAGGCCTGATCGCCGAGGCGGAAGAGGAGAAGACCCAGGCCACTCTCGCCGCCATGCGGGTCGCCGCCAAACAGCGCAAAATGCGCCTCAACGACGAGAAGCTGCAGGAGCAGAAACGGGCCGAAATCAACAGCCGCCTCGGCATGTTCCGGCAAGTCCTGGAGATCGATGCGGACGACCTCGTCGCCCACTTCGGACTCGGTAAAAATCTTGCCGAATTAGGCTCGATCGACGAGGCTCTGCCGCATCTGCGCCGTTGCCTCGAGATCAAGCCCGACTACAGCGCCGCCGCCCTCATCCTCGGCCGCACTTTGGCGGCCCTCGGCGACAAAACCGCCGCCCGCGAGGTGCTCATGACCGGCATCAGCGGCGCCACCCGCAGCGGCGACTTCCAGCCGCGCCGCGAAATGGAGTCCCTGCTCAACGAACTGAAGGAGGAGATCTGATGCAGAATCAACTCAAGCAAATTCTCTTCGACGAAGCGACGCTGCAGCAGCGCGTCCGCGGTCTCGCCGCCGAAGTCGAAAGCGCCTATCAAGGCCAGCCGCTCACCGCCATCATCCTCTCCAATGGCGCCCTCTTTTTCGCCGCCGACCTGCTGCGCCGGATCAACCTGCCGCTGCATCTCGACATGATCGGCGTCAGCTCCTACTCCGGCACCGAGAGCCGTGGCCAAGTCGATTTCCGCTACCCGCCGAAACTGCCGCTACACAAGCACCATGTCCTGATCGTCGACGACATCCTCGACACCGGCCGCACCCTCGAAGGCGTGATCGCCTTCTGTCGCGACGCCGGCGCTCTCAGCGTCCGCTGCTGCGTCCTGCTTGACAAGCCGAGCCGCCGGATTGCCCCGATCCAGGCCGACTTCATCGGCTTTTCCATCGACGACCTCTTTGTCGTCGGCTACGGCTTGGATCTGAATGAAAAATTCCGCAATCTCCCCTGCATCGGCATCCCGGATTTGGGGTGATTCAAGAAATCAGCTTCATGATGGCGGCGGAGCTACGTCCCGCGGCGCCTTTCGAATCGGCGATCAGTTTATGGCCGTTGTTGCCGAGGGTGTGGCGGAAGTTGGGATCGGCGATGAGTTTGCTGAGGAAGCTGGGGAGTTCTTGGGCACGGCATTGGATGCCGGCGCCGAACTGGGCGTTGAGATCGGCGAAACCTGGTTGTTTGTAGAGCCAGGGGCCGCAGACAAAGGGCTTGCTGTAGAAGCTTGGTTCGAGGATGTTGTGACCACCGACATGCGGGGTGAAAGAGCCACAGACGACGCCGACATCGGCGAGGGCGTAGAGCTTCATCAGCAGGCCCATGCGGTCGACCAGGCAGATCGCTTCGGGTTTTGTCGCGGCGACGCTGGCGCGATTGAAGGCGGCGCCTTCCTGGCGGAGCATGTCGGCGACGCCGGCGAAGCGTTCCGGGTGGCGCGGCACGATCAGGGTTTGTAAGTCGGGATGTTGTTTCAGCAGGATGCGATGGGTCGCCAATGCCAGTTCTTCTTCACTGGCGTGGGTGCTGCCGAAGACGACCATGGGCCGAGCTCGATCGAGGCCGAGCTCGGCGGCGAGGGCGTCGAGCTCTTCGGGCGAAGGATGGACCACTTCCATGTCGAGCTTGAGGTTGCCGGTGACTTCAACCGTGCCGTGGACGAAACCGGCGGTGTAGAAGCGGTCGCGGTAGGTGCTGCTCTGGACCAGCAGTTGGCGGAAGGGCCGGAGCAGGGCCTTGGCGAAAAAGGGCAGTTTGAGATAGCGCTCGAGGCTGCGTTCCGAAATCTTGCCGTTGACCAGGATGCAGGGGATGTTTCGGCGGCGGCACAGTTCCATGCAGCAGTACCACAGGTCGGTTTCGACGACGACAAAGGCGGAGGGGTGGAGCTGATCCAGGATGCGGCTCATGATCGGCGCGACATCGACGGGGAAGTAGAAATGGCCGTCGCAGAGGCTGTCCTTGAGGATCTGGGCCGCCACTTCCTGCCCAGTCTCGGTGATCGTCGACAGGTAGATTTTGAGCTTGGGATCGCGTTTGCGGAGTTCGCGGCAGAGAGTGCGTGAGACCTGGGTTTCGCCGACCGAGCAGCTGTGGATCCAGACCACCTTGTCGCCCGGATCCGGTGTCGGGAGCTTCTGCCAGCCGAGGCGCGGCAGGGTGCTGCGGCGGTGTTTGCTGCGGAAACACAGGCGCAGGAGATGAAGCGGCGTCAGCAGAGCTAAGCCGGCGGCGAAGACGAGGTTGTAGGCAGTCAGGAGAAACATAGGACACAAGATACACGCCTCTGACTTTCTCCTAGCCCTTGGCAGAGAGGCAAGGAGCAACTAAATTCGCGGCCAACTTTATACAAAAACCCCACCG
>CAMCSH010000211.1 GCA_945877655.1 Lentisphaera araneosa HTCC2155
GGAGATCCGCACGCACGGTTCGGAGGGAAGGGGGGCGCAAATCAATGCGCTCTCCTTACCCCTATCAATCACAACGTCGCTTCGCGACGAGCGCAACACAAGCGGCACGGAAGCCGTAGCTCCCAGGAATTCCGCGTCGCGTCGCGTCGTGACGAGCAGCGCAAGCTTGGTATGGAGTTGCACACGTCGCTTTTTTTCTCTTCGCGATTTAGTGACCTAAACCGACGAATTCCCTGTGATGGCCGCTTGTCAGCCTTGGGCACAGGGGCAGATTGAGATTTGTGACACGGAGTTTGAATCACCCATGACAGAGCAGACCGAGCCCCTGATCGGGCAAAACATCCCCGCGCCTCGTTCCTTCGCTGAAATCGACCAGATCTTCACCGAGCTGGACAGCCCGAAGTTCCGGGAGAAGAGCAGCATCGAGCGCAACAAAATCGTCAACAAAACCCTCACCGATCTGATCATGAAGGCGCCGCGAGGCAGCTTTTTGCTTCGGGAGATCTGCGACTACCTCGAGCGGATGACCAAATCCAGCTTGCTCGACGGCCATTACAACCTATCCGCCTACGAGCGCTGGCTGAACCAGCACTCCGGCCTGTCCTACGAAGAGAACCGCCTCATCCGTGGCAAGATCGTCGGACGCTACATCCCCCGCGATGAATACCAGCAGCTCTTCCCCATCGGCGGCGACCGCATCCACCCCAACTGCCACACCGTCACCGCACACAACCCGCCCGACCTCGACTCGACCACCGCCTCTTTCGTCGGCTGGCTCGACGCCTTCGCCTGCCGCGTCGGCTCGTCGCTGCACATCTGGAACGTCCCCCAAGGCGAACCGGGGGAACTGATCTCCAAGCTCTTCAACGACATCTTCGGCAAACCGCTGTTCCAGCGCGTCGCCAAAGACAAGACGATGATCTCGCCGACGGCGATGGAACTGGTCCGCCAGGACCGACTGATCCGGGTCAGCGGTGAAACGAGCATCCGCGACTTCCAGCACAACCGTCACGAAAACCACATCATGCTGGTCAATGGCGACGGCTACTACATCGGCGACTGGCGCGTCACCGACGTCGACTCGGTCGGCCGGGTTCAGCGCCTGCTCAACATCTGCGTCAACTCCTACGAGAAGCGCCTCGTCACCGATCTCTCCGCCCTGCTCGCTTCGAGCCCCTTGCGCCGCCAGGATTTCACCGCCTTGAGCGAAGCTCTGCTGCTGCGGCGGATTTCCGAGTTCGGCGGCCAGTTGCAGCGTTATTCCGGCGACGAGATGCAGCTGCTAGACAAGTATCTCCGCGTCGTCCTTGGCGTCGAATCCGGCTGCAACGCCCACATGGCCGACTTCTTCGTCGTCATGGACCGCCGCGCCGGCAGCAACTTCGCCAGCTTCGTTGAGAATTTCAATGTCTTCATCGCTCCGGAAAGCTGGAATGCCGAGGGCGGCCTCGCCCTCAGCCCCGAGCGCCTCTTCCAGGCCTTCAACGCCACTTACACGGCTCTTTCCGAATCGACCGGACGCTACCGCTCCTACTGCGACCGTCTCGATGTCGCCATGGCGGTCAAGCGCGACGTTCTCGGCCACCGTCCGAACTACGTCAGCACCAAGTCCGACATCGCCGAGATCCAGGACAAGATCAAAGACTACCAGCACGTCGCCGTCTGTTTTGCCGACTCCGCAGCCCGTCTGGTGCCGGTCGGCGTCATCCATCGCGACGACCTGGAAGAACCGGTGCAAGGCACTCTGTCGCTGCGCGACTTCCTCAACCACGACGAGATCAAGATCGCCTCCACCGTGGCGGTCATCTCCGCCATCGACCACCACAAGTCGACGATGCACTCGAAGCAATGCATGACCATCACCATCGCCGACGTCCAGTCGGCCAACGTCCTGGTGGCCGAGCGCAGCTTTTACCTCAACGACCTGTATTCCACTCGTGGCCAGAGCAAGGATTCGATCGAGGCGCAGATCCGCGATCTGGCGGTCGCTGGCGGCGACGAACCGAGCCAGCTGCGCCTGCTTGAGCGGCTGACCCGCAAGCGCCTCGCCCTGAGCCGCGCCGGCAACAGCTTCTTCGTCAGCCCCGAGCGCGAATTCACCGAATACCTGCTCCTCTTCAACGCCATCGTCGACGACACCGACCTGTTCCAGAAATGCGGTTGGCGCGATCTCGACTGCGTCTGCCAATTGATTAACCGGATGAAGTCGATCCTGCTTGGCCGGGAAGTCGAAATCCTCGATGTCTCGCACTATCCGCGCGTCGGCAAATACCTGCGCCAGGCGATCCGAGATATCCTCGTCGACCCCGATGCCTACTCTTTCTATCGCGCCATCTTCAGCCACCGCCAAGGGGTGATGGACCGGTGGATGCTGGTGCCCGAGCAGCTCGTCTGCTGCTTCGAAGACCGCAAGATCCAGAACGAGTTCTGCGCCGTATCGCAGCACAAGCTCTTCCCCGGCAACCGCGAGGTTTTCACCCAGCGCCGCGCCGAGATCCTTGCCTTCTGGCTCGAACTCAGCTCCGACCTGCGCCGCAAAAACGGCTCGGTCGACTTCTTCCTGCACATGACCTCGACCATCCCCGGCGCCGACGAAGCCTACCTCGGCCGCATGCCCGACACCTCCGAGGAGGATGAAATCTGGATCACCGTCGACCAGAGTTCCGACCAAGGCCTGGCGCGACTCCGCCACTTCCTCTCGATGGTCAAATCCAGCACCAAGTACAATTCGGTGCGCCTGCGTTCGACCATCGAAGGACGACCCGGAGCCCAGCGCGACGCCATGGTCGCCAACTTCCATCAGGCCCTGCCGGCGCATAACCTGAGCATCAGCGACAGCCCCTACCAACGCCCGGTTTTGGTCTTCCGCTTCATCCAAGGTTCGATGAACTCCCGCAAAGCCGATGTCACTCCTTATCTGCCAAGCTGACTCGTGGCTGGGTCAATTTGTCCCAGCCACGAGCCTGAATTCTATGACATCTTTCGATTAAGCTCTTGCGGGAAGGGCTATTCGGGAGATATGCTTAGCCTGTGGAGAGGTCGGCCTGCTTTGTTTAAAGGCGTAGAAACGGAGACCACGCCATGACCTACAGAAAATACATCTTGCCCAAAGACGAAGTCGGCTGCCTGACCCAGGCGGTCGCGATCCAAGACGGCACCATGCTCTTGGAAAAAGACGACCAGAGCACCTTTTATCTTGCGCACCTGCAAGATGACATGGTCCTGCCCTTGTCGCTGCACATCCTCGAAGTGGCCGACAGCCGCGAAGAGAAGCCGGAGATGCACCCGGAAAGCAGCAAGATCAAGCCAGCCGGCGCCAAGCCGACTATCGAGCCCGACGAGGTCTCCCTTGCCGGCATGCCCCTCGATCTGCGCATGCGTTTCCTCATTCCCCAGGGAATGGATCGCGGCGTCTTCGAGAAGGTCTTGAAGGAAGAGATCGGCAAAGCGGTCGAACGCTCGTTGAAACGGATCAGTGACGAGGACAAATAAGCTCGTCTCCGAATCGAAATGGAACCGCAAGCAGCGCTGCTTGCGGTTCATTCATTGAGCCGGATTGATTTTGCATCTCATTTGCCTGCTGTCGGAGATAAATTCCTGCTTCCGCCTATGTTTGTGTCATGCGCCATTTCAAACGGGAAAGTCCCGCCAGGGTGGAGCACAGGGAAGCATGACATGGAAACTTTGAAAATCGGCGGTTTTGAACTGAAGCGACGCGAGCACCTCGACGAGATTCCCGGGGAAGGGATGGTCTTCGAGCACACCGCTACTGGAGCTCGGCTCTTCGCCCTCCGCTGCGCCGATGAAAATAAATCCTTCTGCGTCGGCTTTCGCACCCCTCCCGAAAACGACAGCGGCCTGCCTCATATCCTCGAGCACTCGGTTCTCTGCGGCTCGCGCAAATTCCCCCTCAAGGAACCCTTCGCCGAACTGATGCGCGGCAGCCTCAACACCTTCCTCAATGCCATGACCTACCCGGACCGCACCGTTTACCCGGTCACCAGCTGCAACGAGAAGGACCTCGCCAACCTGATCGAAGTCTATCTCGACGCCGTCTTCTTCCCCAAGCTGTCGCCCGAATGCTTCCTCCAGGAAGGCTGGCACTACGAGTTCGACGAGAATGACAAGCTGCAATACAAAGGCGTCGTCTACAACGAGATGAAAGGCGCCTATTCGTCGCCTGAAACCTGGCTGTCGCACGAGATGCAGCGCGTCCTCTTCCGCGGCTCCTGCTACGACAAGGAATCCGGCGGCGCGCCCGACGCCATCCCCCGCCTCAGCTACGAAGACTTCACCGCCTTTCACCGCGAGCATTACCACCCCGGCAACGCTTGGTTCAGCCTCTATGGCGACTTCAACCTCGAAGAACGCCTGGCTCAGATCGAAAACGACTATCTCAATCACTTTCCCGCCCGCGCCGCTTCGCCAGCCGCCCACGTCCCGCCGGAACGCGAACTGCCCACCCGCAGCGAGTGCACCTACCCGGTCAACGACGCCGTCGCCGAAAAGGAACAAACCTTCATCGCCCTCAACTTCGACACCGGCTGCGCCACCGACCCCGTGCACGCCCTCGAAATGAGCGTCCTCGAACACGTCCTCGTCGGCAGCGCCGCCGCTCCTCTGCGCAAGGCCCTGCAGGAATCCGGCCTCGGACGCGACACCCTCGACTGGGGCTTCGGCAATGACACCGCCCGCACCACCTTCGCCTTCGGTATCAAGGACTCCGAGCCGGAACGCGCAGAGGCCTTCGAGAAACTCGCCTTCTCCGTCCTTCATCACCTCGCCACCGATGGCATCCCGCAACGCCTCATCGATGCCGCCGTCAACACGGTCGAATTCAACCTCCGCGAAGCCAACTTCGGCGGCTACCCGAAAGGCGTCGTCTACGCCCTCGGCTCGCTCGCCAGCTGGATCCACGGCGGCGACCCCTTCGAGTCGCTGCGCTTTGAAAAACACCTCGGCGAACTGAAGACCCAGATCGCCGGCGGACGTCTCGAAAAGCTGATCCGCGAGGTCCTGCTCGACAACCCGCGCCGCGCCCTGGTCATCTGCAAACCCAGCCTCGCCGCCCATGAAGAAGGCGAGAAACGCGTCGCCGCCGAGCTCGCTGCCGCCCAAGCCGCGATGAGCCCGCAGCGCCAGGCCGAAGTCCGCGAGAAACAACGCCTCCTGCTCGAATTGCAACGCACCCCCGACAGCCCCGAAGCTCTCGCCCTCATCCCGCAACTCTCCCGCAGCGACCTGAAACGCCAGGTCGATCCCATCCCCGGCGAATGGCGCGACATCGCCGGCGTCAAGACCTTCTTCCACCCCATCCCCGAAGCCGTCGGCATCGGCTATGCCCAGCTCACCCTCGACGCCTCGTCGGTCGGCGCTGACGACATCGGCCTCTTCGCCCTGCTTTCCAGCGTCTCCGGCCGCTGCGGCGCCGGCGACATGGACTTCGCCACCATGGCCGAAGAGATCGGCATCCACACTGGCGGCCTCGCCCTCGGCATGAGTATGAGCACCACCCAGGCCGATCACAAAGTCATCGACCGCCGCCTCACCTGGGACGGCAAGGTGATGAGCAGCCACGCCGCTCACTACGCCCGCATCCTCTCCGACTTCCTCCTTCGTCTCGAGCTCAACGATCAGCGCCGCGTCCGCGAAATCCTGGTGCAGGCTCAGTCCCGCCTCAAGTCGCACTTCCAGAGCAACGGCTCGGCCGTCGCCCGCTCCCTCCTCGCCGCCCAATTGTCGCCAGTCAGCTGGGCCTCGGAACAGGCACACGGCTTCCCCTTCCTCGCCTTGCTCGAGAAGAGCATCGCCGATATCGACGGCGGTGGCTTTGAAGCCCTGCGCCAGCGCCTCCTCGGCCTGCACCGCAAGCTCCTGCGCCGAGGTCATATCACCCTCAACCTGACCTGCCGTCCCGAAGACTGGAGCCTCTTTGCCGACGCCTTCGCGCCGCTCTTCGCCGCCATCCCCGCGGGTGCGGAAGTCGAGGTGCCCTTCGTCACCGAACTCAAGCCCGAAAAGATCGGCATCGCCACCTCCGGCAAAGTCCAATACGTCGCCAGCGGCGTCAACCTTGCCGCCGCCGGATTTGTCCCCACCGGCAGCTTCGAGCTTCTGCACCAAAGCCTCTCCACCGGCTACCTGTGGGACAAGGTCCGCGTCCAAGGCGGCGCTTACGGCTGCCACCTCAGCCACGACCGCCTCTCCGGAGTCCTGTCGATCTGCTCCTACCGCGACCCGGCCCTGCGCGAAACCCTGCAGGTCTACACCGGTCTCGCCGAGCACCTCGAAAAACTCGAGCTCAGCGACCGCGAACTCGACAAGCTTCTCATCGGCACCTTCGGTCGCCTCGACAGCCCGCTCACCCCGGCCCAGAAAGGCCGCGTCGCCTTCGCCCGTTTTGTCGCCGGCATCAGCCACGACGACGTCCAGCGCCGCCGCGACGAACTCTTCGCCGCCACCCTCTCCGACCTCCGCGCCTACGCCTCCTGCTTCCGCCTCCTCGCCGAACAAGGCAGCCTCGTCGTCCACGGTTCGGAAGCCAAGGTCCAAGCCAACAAGGATCTCTTCGACCGCATCCAAAAAGTCTGCGGCGGCGCCGGCAGCGACGACGATGATGACGACGATGACGACGACGGCGAAGGATGCGATGAGTGAGGGTTGTAAGAGTTTTAGGGGTTGTAAGAGTTTTAAGGAGGAGCTTCGTAGCGCAGCTTCCTTCAGGCTTTTGCAATTCCAGTGCGAAGAGCGCAAACAGCAAGCCAGCGGCGAGGTCAAATTCAGTGCGACCAGATAAGCTGGTTTAAGCTGATCCGGGATGTAATTTGAGGCCGTTTTCATCCTCCTCTCAAAAGGCCCCACTCATGCCTAAGCTCGAATCCATCAGCCTCAGCGGCTTTAAATCGATCGCCCAGCTCGAATCCTTCCCTTTGGGTGATGTGAAC
>CAMCSH010000212.1 GCA_945877655.1 Lentisphaera araneosa HTCC2155
GAGGTGGCCGTCAGCATCTAGGATGCCGAGCTGGACGCGTTTCTGAATGCGGGTCGGGCGTTCGCCTTCGTAGTGGGCGGCGGAGATCTGCGTGGCGCCGGATGCGCGCTTCTGGACGACGATGAATTTTTTCATGGCGGGGCTCCTGCGTGCTGGGAATTTGGATTATGTCAACAATTTAACATAATCCAAATTAAGCAGGAGTCAAGCAGAAGAATCAAGGATTATGTTAATTTTTTGCAGAATTTAGGTTTGACCAGACTTGTCACGCGCCTCCACCTCCGCGCCCCTGGCCAGGAGCAGATTTAGCATCTCGACGGGTTCCCTAACTTGGGAGCGCTTTCTTCGATTGTCATCGCGCAGCGCAAAATGCAGCGGGTGAGCGCCGTCATGGTCTTGAGCATTCACTTTAGCTCCGGCAGCGAGGAGCAGCTTCACATTATCAGTGTTGCCACTTTGCGCCGCATAATGAATAGCTTGCGTACCGTTCTCGTCTTGAACATTCACCCGGGCGCCGGCGGCGAGGAGCAGCTTGACGACCTCTGTTTCCCTCGCGAGATGAAGGAGCTGAGTGGCAATCTCGTCCTGATTCACCTGGGCTCCCGCGGCGAGGAGCAGCTTCACCATCTCGACCTTGCCTCCCATCACCGCGTGGTGCAGAGTTTGAAACCCTCTTTTATCTTTGGCATCCACCTGGGCGCCAGCGGCGATGAGGATTCTGACGACCTCGATGTGGCCTCTTAATGCCGCGTTGTGAAGGAGCTGATCCCCGTTCTTGTCTTGGATCGCCACCTGGGCGCCGGCGGCGAGGAGAAGCTTCACGACTGCTGCGTGGCCATTGGTTGCCGCGACATGAAGAGGGGAATAGCTAAGATCGTTTCGAGACTCCAGAGTGGCTCCCTTGTCCAGGAGGAGCTGCACGACTTCGACATGGCCGCCAGCCGCCGCCAGATAGATGAGTTGAAGGCCATGTTTGCCTTCGACTTCCAACTTAGCGCCAACAGAGAAGAAGTACTTAACGAGTTCGACTTGGCCGGCAGCCACCGCAAGATGAAGGGGCTGGGCCCCGTGTTTGTCCTCGGCGTCCATCTTGGCACCGGCGGCGTGGAGGAGCTTGACGACTTCGACATGGCCATGGGTTGCCGCCAGATGAAGGGGCTGGGACCCGTGTTTGTCCTCGGCGTCCATCTTGGCGCCGGCGGCGAGGAGGAGCTTGACGACTTCGACATGGCCATGGGTTGCCGCCAGGTGAATGAGCTGAGAACCGTCCTCGTCCTTGGCATCCACCTTGGCGCCGACGGCGAGGAATAGCTTCACGACTTCGGCATGGCCCTTGGCCGCAGCCAAGTGAATGAGCTGAGTGCCGTCCTCCTGCACATGAATCTTGGCGCCGGCGGCGAGGAGGAGCTTGACGACCTCGGCATGGCCCGCTTCTACCGCCAAATAAAGAGCTGGGTAAGCATCCATCTTGTTTCGTGCGTCCACTTTGGCGCCGGCGGCGAGGAGAACCTTCACGATCTCGACATGGCCAGCGCGTGCCGCGATTTGGATGGGCATTCGGTGAAGCACCGCTCCAGCATCGACATCCGCGCCAGAGGCGAGCAGTTGCTTCACGGTGGCCAGATCGCCGAGTTCCACCGCCTCGTGGAGCGACACGGTGGGGGCGGGCGCTGCCGGCTTGTCGCAAGCTGCCAGGGAGGCGATCAGGCAGGCAAGCGTCAGGAAGGAAGGCTTCGTCATCAATGGCTCCCGGGAAACTAGCTGCAGAAGTGCGGCCTTGTTCTCAGCATATAACGGATGGGTCTCAAATGCAAAATGCAAGATTCCTTTCTTTTTGTTTACGGGGGTGATCAGTCATAGGGCCCAGATGAGGTTTCTTCGAATTCAGTCATTCTCCATTCTCCAGTTTAGTCTGACCGAGTCCTTGGCGACGCTGATGCCCTAAGGAAGGATAGTGTGGATCAGGATTTGCTGAAGACGAGAGAACCATAAGCATCTCTTGGCAGGCCGGATACAGGAGATAGCTTGCCGAACATCAAAGAGGAATGACCCATGAATAATCGTCTCAATGGCCGTCTGAAACAGTCCGTATGTTTGTGGTCGAGTGGCATGGAGCTGGAGGCGCTGTGCCGCTTCCTCGCCCCCCTCGGGGTGCCGGCGATCGACTTACTGGAACCCGAGCAGCTCGCCACGGTGCGGGCTCACGGGCTCAAGTGTTCGCTGCTGGCGGGCATCGGCGCCGGCTTCGGCATCAATCGCGGCTTCAATGATCCCGCCCACCAGGAGGGCTACCTCGCCTTCCTGCGCGACCGCGTCGACGCCGCCGCCGCGGGCGGATGCAAGCAGGTGATCTGCTTCTCCGGCGATCGTCGCCCCGGCCTCAGCGACGAACAGGGCCTCGACAACTGCGTGCCCGGTCTCATCGCCATCAGCCAATACGCCCGGACCAAGGGTGTGAGCATCACCATGGAGCTGCTGAATTCGCGTGTCGACCATCCCGGCTACATGTGCGACCGCAGCGCCTGGGGCCTGGAACTGTGCGCCAAGGTGGCCCGCGGCCTCGGTCTCGATCCGGACCGCGCCGGCGCCAAGGAAGCCAATTTCGGCCTGCTTTTTGACCTCTACCACATGCAGATCATGGAGGGCGATTTGATCCGCAGCGTGTTGCGTCACGGCCGCTGGTTCAACCACTACCACAGCGGCGGCAACCCCGGCCGCGGCCCGATTGACGCGACGCAGGAGATCAACTATCAGCCCCTCGCCCGCGCCGTCCTGGCGGCCATCGAGGCGAGCGGCCAGGACGAGGTCTATCTCGCCCACGAGTTCCTCGGCGGCGGCGAGGCGGCGCTGCGCCAGGCCCTCGAACTCTGCGATGTCTGAGCGCTGAGGCTTTTCAAGCTAATTACCCGCGCGATTGGACTGCTTGAGAGCAGCAGGCCTAGCCGGGGGCAAGGGCCTCGGCAAGATCCTCCTCGCCGAAGTCGAGATCGGCCCCAAGGACGTCTTCCTCGTCCTCAGAGCCACCGTCCACCACGCCGCCGCAAGGACGGTTTCCGCGAAGGCACTTGCGATTGGCGCATCAATGGAAGACTTCGACCTCTGCGCCGAACGCGCTCCCTGGGCCAAGAATCCCGGCGGACCCGATTGCAGCGAGTAGATCTGCAGGGACAGCGCTTTAGCTTGTCGCCTGAAACATCTTAACAGATCCTTAACAGAAAGATCACGGCGCATTGATCAATCGCACCGGGCGTTGCCTGACCCCGGCTTTACCTTCTGCTCGTCACCCAACCAGAAAGGAAACTCCAAGATGAAATTCAGCCTCCTCAGCAGCCTGGCCGGCCTCTTCTTCGCCGCCAACCTCGGCGCCGCCGACAAAGTCGACGCAGCTCTCCCCGAGTACAAACCCGTCGCCGGCCTCTCCGGCAACCTGAACTCGATCGGTTCCGACACCCTCAACAACGTCATGACTTTCTGGGCTGAAGGCTTCCGCCGCCAGTATCCCCAAGTCAAACTCCAGATCGAAGGCAAAGGCTCCGCCACCGCCCCCACCGCTCTGAAAGACGGCACCGCCCAGCTCGGCCCGATGAGCCGCGAAATGAAGTCCACTGAAGCCGACGAATTCGAAAAGAAATTCGGCTACAAGCCCACCGCCATCGGTGTCGCCATTGACGCCCTCGCCGTCTATGTCCACAAAGACAACCCGGTCAAAGGCCTGAACGTCATGCAAGTCGACGGCATCTTCTCCTCGACCTACAAACAAGGTGGCCGCGACCTCGCCACCTGGGGCGACCTCGGTCTCAGCGGCGATCTCGGCGAAGAATCGATCGCCATCTTCGGCCGCAACAGCTCCTCCGGCACTTACGGCTTCTTCAAGGAAAACGCTCTCGGCAAAGGTGACTTCAAGTCCAGCGTCAACGAGCAACCCGGTTCCTCCGGCGTAGTCTCCTCGGTCGCCAAGAACAAGACCGCCATCGGCTACTCGGGCATCGGCTACAAGACCGCCGAAGTCCGCGCCCTTCCCCTCGCCGCCAAGGATGGTAAAACCTACGCCGAGCCCACCCTCGACAACTGCTTGAACAAATCCTATCCCTTGGCTCGCGTCCTCTTTGTCTACATCAACAAAAAGCCCGGCCAGGCCGCTGACCCCCTGACCGCTGAGTTCCTCCGCTACGCCCTCTCCAAGCAAGGCCAGGAACTGGTCGCCAAAGAAGGCTTCTACCCCATGACCGCCGCCATGTCGACCAAGTTCGAACAATCCCTGAAGTGATTTTCGACTGAGTTTAAAAACCGTCCGGAATGTGGAAGATCCACCTTCCGGACGGGACTTTGTTCAGGCCCGGCCGCGCCGGAAACCAAGATCGATTTAGATCCCCCCCCACTCCCCGAATTCCGCCCCAGGACACCTCTCCATGAGTTCAGTGCCAAACCGCCGCGAGATCTCCCGCTGGACTCGCCTTACCGACAAATTCATGGGCCGCTTCATAGCCGTCGGCGGCCTCGCCGTGATCGCCGCCGTGCTGCTGATCCTGATATTTATCATGAAGGAAGTCATCCCCCTTTTCCAAAGCCCGATATTGACTCCCGCCGCTTCGTTCGAAGTGAAAGGCAAGACGCGCATGATCACTCTCGATGAGTGGGGCCAGCTGCCCGGCGCTGTCAGTACCACCTCCCTCGAATTCCACCGCGACCCCGCCTTCGACGATCTTCTCGTTAAACACCATGTCGCCGCGCTCCCCGTACCCACCTCATTCCCTTTCAACCTGAAAGGCGTCACCGCCAGCGGCTACTCGCAAGCAAGCCAAACCCTTGTCCTCGGCTCGAGCGAAGGCAAATTCAGCACTGTCGAGCTTCACTATCGCAGCCAGTTGATCGAAGCCAACGGCAAACCGATAGCCATTGAAGGGGAAGAGAAGTTCCTTCAGAAAGTCAGTGCCGAACCCGTCGAATCGGCTTCCTACGACTTGGCAGTCAAAGGCCAGGTCGAAAAAATCGGCATCGGCATGCAGAAGGAATCGCGTCTTATCGGCGCCATCGTCAAAAGCGAAGACGGCCATCGCCACCTCACCGCCAGTTTGATGGGCAGCAGCGTCGACCTCTTCGGCAACGCCGGCAATCTTGAAGTCAAAGGCAGCTGGAAGCTTGATGATTTGATCAAGGAAGAGCCGCAGCTCCTCTATGTTTCGGGCCAGGCTGATCTGATCGCCGTATCGCTCAAGGGCGGCAAAGTCGCGGTGATCAAATTCCGCGACGAGGGACCCGAACTCCTCCAGGTTTTTGATGCCTTCCCGGGCGCCGAAATCACCGCCATCGAACAGATTTACGGCGACATGTCGCTCGTCATCGCGGCTTCGAGCGGAGAGATCGCCGGCTTCAGTCTGTTCAAAGCTCAAGACGACAGTCCACGTCTCTTTAGCCGGATCAAGAATTTCACCCCGGTTGCGCCTGCCTCCGCCCCCGTCCTCGTCCACGCTCTGCGTAACAAGTCCTTCGCCGTTCTCAGCGGCGATCAGCTGCGTCTCAACAACTACACCACGGAACAGGAAAGCCTACGAGTGCAGTCGGACAGCTCCATCGAACAAGCTCTCTTCACCGCCAAATATCACCGCATCGCCACCCTCAACTCCGCCGGTAAATTCCAGCTCTACACTCTCAAAGATCCGCACCCGGAAGCATCGATCAAAACCTTCTTCGGCAAGGTCTGGTATGAAGGCGACTCGAAGCCGCAGTACTCGTGGGAATCTGGCGGCGGCTCCGATGAAGCTGAAGCCAAACTGTCGATGATTCCCCTCATCTTCGGCAGCATCAAAGCCTGTATCTGGGCCATGTTCTTTGCCGTCCCCCTCTCCTTGCTCGCCGCCGTCTACAGCTCGCAATTCCTCAGCCACAACACCCGCGCCGTGATCAAACCGTGCATGGAAGTGATGGCTTCGATCCCCTCGGTCGTGATCGGCTTCCTGGCGATGGCCTGGCTGCAGCAAGCCCTCGGCGATCACATCGTCCCCCTCGCCGTCGCCATCGCCGGTTCCTGCGCCATCGCCGCCCTCATCGGTATCGCCCACAGCCGCATCCCGCACGGCCACTTCCTCCGCATCCGAAGCGGCAATGAATGGCTGATGCTGATCCCGGTCTTCCTGATCTCCGCCTGGCAGTCGTGGAATCTCGGCATCTTGGTCGAGTCGAAGCTCTTCCCGAAAGGCTTCTCGGACTTCGCCCGCAACCAGCTGGAATTGCAGGTCAGCGAGCAGAACGCCATCATCACCGGCATCGCCATCGGTTTCGCCGTCATGCCGATCATCTTCACCATCGCCGAAGACGCTCTCACCAACGTGCCGAAATCGCTGTCCTCAGCTTCGCTCGCCCTCGGCGCCAGCCGCTGGCAAACAGCCTTCCACGTCATCATCCCCGCCGCCGCCGGTGGCATCTTCTCCGCCATCATGATCGGCCTCGGCCGCGCCGTCGGCGAAACCATCATTGTCCTCTGCGTCGCCGGCGGCAACGACAACACCGACTTCAACCCGCTCATCGGCATGCGCACCCTGTCGCAAAACCTCGCCACCGAAATCCCCGAGGCAGCCCACGGCTCCACTCTGTACCGAGCCCTCTTCCTCGGCGCCTTGCTCCTCTTCCTCTTCACCTTCGTCATCAACACCCTCGCCGAAGTCATCCGCCAGCACTTCCGCGACAAGAACAAGGCGCTCTGATATTCAATCACTGAAAAGCATCGCGGCACGGGCAGGAATTGCCCGTGCCGCGATGCTTTTCAGCCCGTGAACTATTTCCTAACGATCTCTAACAACACGGCCAATCAAGGTTTTTATCAACCTAAAAACCGCAGTTGAAAGGTTGAAAGGTTCAAAGGTTGAAAGGATTAGCTGCAACAGCAACAACTAACGACTAGGAAAAAAAGCTTCGGCAGTCATCTTCGCCGCCCCTGAGCGTTG
>CAMCSH010000213.1 GCA_945877655.1 Lentisphaera araneosa HTCC2155
ATCACTTCTTGGTCGATGATCGTCGAGACGATCAAGCGGGCGACATCAGGGTCGCTGAGAAGATAGCGGAAAACGCTGTCGTAAATCGGGTTGGCGATACGCATGAAGAAAATCTTAGGGGTTGATGCGAAAGTTTAGCACTGAAAACCAAGTCGCGCCAGTGTGCGTCAGGTGATGAGCTGAGCTTTCTGTCAGGTCTGGTCTTCCTCAATCAGCGACAGGTGGAATACGCTTTGAGTGAGTTTCTGGCGCATTACCACGTGGAGCGATATCACCAGGGCTTTCCGGAGAATGTGCCGCCGAATCCCGATCCGGTCTTCCTGCGACGAAAAGGCCGGATGATCTCCCAGAAAACCCAAGGAGGTCTGCTGAAGTCGTATCATCGGCTCGCCGCCTGAGGGTTTTGAAGTTGGGTTTGGAACGGATTTCGAACGAACCTCGGCGCTGGGTCACGCTCGGAATTGAGCGGTTTTCAGGGCTTTTGCGGGTCCCGCGAACTGGGCTCGCTTGGCGATGGTGGAATTCCGGCTGGGTTTTGTTCGTTGTTTGAAGCTGAATCGGTATCACACTCCGTGCTCGGGCCCGATTGCGGAGTTGTGACACCTACGGGGACGGGATTGATTTCCCGGATACCCTAGGCCGTGACAAGTCGAACCTTCTCGTGCTTCGTCATTTCACAGGTCCAGAATGATCCCCATCCTCTACCAAGACAGCCGCTGCATCGTCGTCGACAAACCTCGCGGCATGATGGTCCATCGCGGCACTTTGCCTTGCGATGACTCCGAGGTGCTGCTGCAATCCCTGCGCGACCAGACCGGCCTCAAGGTCTTCGTCGTTCACCGCCTCGACCGTCCGACTTCTGGCATCATCCTACTCGCTCTAGATCCCGCCGCCGAAGCAGAACTGCGCGGCCAGTTCGAACGTCGCCGGACCGGTAAAACCTATCTCGCCGTCTGCCGAGGCGATCCCGGGGAATCAGGCCTGATCGACAACCTGATGAGCGGTCGCGACAATGAACCCGATCGCCTGGTGCGCTGCGTCACTGCATGGAAACGCCTCGCCCTCGCCGATGAAGGCAAACTGGCCTTGGTCGAAGTCACTCCTGAGACCGGCCGCTTCCATCAGATCCGCCGCCACTTCGCCGGTCTCGGTCACCCCCTTCTCGGCGACTGGCTCTATGGCGATCACGAGCTCAACCAGTGCTGGGAAGAACGCGGCGTCGCCCGCCTCATGCTGCACGCCCTGTCCCTGAGCTTTTTCCACCCAGACGACCAGCGCCCGATCCACCTCAGCGCCTCGTGGCCAGAGGAATTCCTTCGCTTCCAAGCTTGATTGCGCTCCGTTTTGCTGGGCCTTTGCAAGCTGCCGCGGACGATTTTGCGCTTGGCGCTAAGCTAAGCTCCGTCATACTCACTTATAGTGATGATGCTGGCCCTGATTATCGGGATGGCGCCTGGCACTTGGGTGGGTGGTGAAGCCTTTGCGATTGTCTCCCATTCCCCCTGGATTGCCGCTGATCGATCCTTGGATTTACTTAACAATTGTAAAAGGTAATAAAGCAGATCAGGCTTGGGCGTGGTTGCGCAATGCACTGCAACGGTGGAAAGCAGTATCACAGCGTGCTGGCCTTCCGCAAAGCCGCTGCGCACGTTGTGTTTGCGGCGACGGATGTTCCGGGGGGGGCGGTCCGCGCTCCGCCGCCATTTGAAGGCGGCAATGCTTGCAGCAGGCCAGGGGCGCTGCGCGCACAAGCACAAGCAACGGGACGTCGGCAAGCTCAGTTGGGCGCGGCGGATTTGACGTTGACAGAGATTTTCGGCAAAGCTGCGGAGCTAGGGGGCGGATTCCCCGGAAAGCGGGTTAATTTCCGCGCGAATTCATTCACAGATGCAAAAGCCGAAAGGAGCCCTCCATGTCTCATCCGAAAGTCAATGTCGCCATCGTCGGCGCCTCCGGTTACAGCGGCGAAGAGCTGCTTCGCTTGCTCACCCGTCACCCCGGCGTCGACATCACCACCATCACCTCGCGTCAATACGACGGCCAGCCGGTGTCGGAAGTCTTCCCGCGTTTCGGCGGCAGCGGCCTGAAATTCTCGGTGCCCGACGTCGCCGCAATCGCCAAGACCGCTCAGGCGGCCTTCCTCGCCTTGCCGCACGGCCTGGCGGCGGAATTCGCCATTCCCCTGATGGAAGCCGGGGTCAAGATCATCGACCTGTCGGCCGACTTCCGCCTCAAGTCGCTGACTCAGTACAAGAAGTACTACAAGGAGGATCACCCCTCGCCCGCCCTGCTCGCCGCCAGCGTCTACGGCGCTCCCGAGCGCAAGCGCGAAGCCATCCGCAAGGCCGACCTGATCGCCTGCCCGGGTTGCTACCCGACTTCGATCGTCCTGCCTTTGGCTCCCTTGCTGAAAGCGGGGCTGGTCAGGGCCCAGGGCATCGTCTGCTCGAGCATGAGCGGCGTCTCCGGCGCCGGCCGCAAGGTCGCGCTCGAATACATCTTCCCGGAGTGCAACGAGAGCTGCCGTCCCTATGGAGTCAGCGGACACCGCCACTTGCCGGAGATCGAGCAGGAACTGGCCGAGCAGGCCGGTCTTGCCGAGGTCAGGATCAACTTCATCCCGCACTTGGTTCCGGTCAACCGCGGCATTCACTCGAGTATCATCGCCGATGCCGCTCCCGGCTGCACCATGGAAGCGGTGCAAGCCTGCTGGAAAGCCGCCTACGGCAACGAGCCCTTCGTCCGCATCCTGCCTCCCGGTAAACTTGCCGACACCAAGAACGTCACCCTTACCAACACCTGCGAATTCGGTGCAGTTCTCGATCCGCACACCGGCAAGATCATCCTGTCGTCGGCGATCGACAACCTGACCAAAGGCGCCGCCGGCCAGGCCGTCCAGTGCTTCAACATCATCTTCGGCTTCGACGAAAAGATGTCGCTGATCTGAGGCTGTAAGCCGTAAAAAGAAGACGCCCGGAACCGCAAGTTCCGGGCGTTTTCACGGCGATCGCGATGTCACGATTCCAACAGCATGGCGATGCCCATGCCGCCGCCGACGCAGAGCGAAGCGACGCCGAGACGCGAGCCGCGGCGATGCATCTCGTGCAGCAGGCTGACGGCGATGCGGGCGCCGCTGGCGCCGATGGGGTGACCAAGGGCGAGGGCGCCGCCGTTGACGTTGACTTTGGAGGCATCGGCGCCGAGTTCCTTGAGCACCGCCAGCGATTGCGCCGCGAAGGCTTCGTTGAGTTCGAAGAGATTGATGTCGTCGAGTTTCAATCCCTGGCGACGGAGGAGCTCGGGAACGGCAAAGGCGGGGCCGAGGCCCATGGTGGCGGGATCGCAGCCGACATTGGCGAAGCCGCGCACCGTGACCAGCGGCTTCAGGCCGAGCTCAGTCGCACGGGAGGCGCGCATCACCATCATCAGGGCAGCGCCGTCGTTGACGCCGGAGGAACTGCCGGCGGTGACCGAGCCGTCCTTGCTGAAGCAAGGCTTGAGTTTGGCGAGAGTCGCGGCGTCGGTGTCGGGGCGAGGGTATTCATCGGTCTTGAAGAGGAGCGGCTCGCCCTTCTTCTGGGGGATGGGGAAGGGTAAGATTTCTGCATCAAAGCGGCCGGCGGCGACGGCGTCGCGGCACTTCTGCTGGCTGTTCAGGGCGAAGGCGTCCTGTTCGGCGCGGCTGAGCTGGTAAAGGCTGGCGAGGTTTTCGGCGGTGGTGCCCATGTGATAGTCATGGAAGGCATCCCAGAGGCCGTCCTGAATCATCGAGTCGACGAGCTGCTGGTGGCCCATTTTGGCGCCCCAGCGGCTGCTCTTGTCGAGATAGGGGGACTGGCTCATGCTTTCCTGGCCACCGGCGAGGATGATGGCTTCGGCATCGGCCTGAAGGGCGTTGAAGGCGAGTTCCAGGGCTTTTAGTCCGGAGCCGCAGACCTGGTTCACCGTGGTCGCCGGGACGCTCTGCGGCAGACCGCCTTGGAGCGCCGCGATGCGGGCGGGGTTTTGGCCGCAGCCGGCGGTGAGCACCTGCCCGAGAATGACTTCGCGGACCAGTGCGGGGTCCAGCCCGGTCTCGGCGATGAGGCCGCGGATCAGGTGCGCCCCGAGCTGGGCGGCGCTGAAGTTCTGCAGGCTGCCACCGAAATTGCCGATGGCGGTGCGGCGGGCGGCGACGATGACGACGGGATTGGACATTTTGGCTCCTGGCTTTGGCTTGGAATTGTCATAATTTATCATGCCCTTGGCGAGCTGTCGCGGGAAACAACACAGGCGGAGCCTTTCGGCTCCGCCTGTGTTTGCTCGGCGATTCATTTATTTGCGGATTTCGCGGAGCTGGATGGCGATCTTGCGCATCGCGATGTGCTGGATCTGGCGAACCCGTTCGCGGGTGCGTCCGACCAGGGTCGCGACTTCGTCGAGAGTCTTCATCGGGTAGCCGCCGAGGCCGTAGCGGTACTTGATGATGATCTTCTCGCGTTCCTTGAGGTGGCTTTCGAGGACGTCGCGGATCAGGAGGCTGACTTCGCTGTTGTTGAGGGATTCCGACGGCGACAGGCCATCGGGATCGGGGATGAGATCGCCGATGATGCCGTCTTCACCGGTGTGCAGCGAGGCGGAAAGCGAAACCACAGCGGAGATGGCGCTGTTGTTGAGATTCTGCATCGAGCGGGTGGAGATGTCGGCGGCGGCGGCGATTTCGTGTTCCTCGGGAACCCGTCCGAGCTCGGCGGCGAGCACAAGGGCGGCTTTTTGCATCTTGCGGATTTTAACCGCAGATTGCACCGGAATGCGAATGACGCGGCTCTGGTCGGCGATGGCGCGACGCATCGACTGCTTGATCCACCAGGCTCCGTAAGAGGAGAACTTGGCGCCTTTCTCGGGGCGGAACTTCTCGACCGCACGCATCAGGCCGATATTGCCTTCGCTGATCAGGTCGGAGACCGGCATGCCGAGGTTGCGAAAATCATTGGCGAGTTTGACGACCAAACGCAAATTGCTGGTGATCAAACGGCTGCGAGCTTCTTCCGAGCCGGCGGCGATGAGATCGGCCAGCTCAACTTCATCTTCAACGCTGACGCGGGGAATCTCCGCGATGCTCTTCATGTAACTCTTGACGCTTTCGTCGGCAAATCCAGTGGTGTTGGAACTCATGTGGCGACACTCCATGTTGGTCTTTGATGGTTAATCAAAACCAGCCCGGCAGCAGGTCCTCCCTCCCAAGGAATTCCCGCCACCTTGAAAAGCCGGCTTGTCAATTTACGCAGTCAACATGCCACTGTCACTAAGGAATTCGGGAAAAATACGCAGTTTTTTGATTTCGAGCGCAAAGCAGTCGAAATCAATGATTCGAAACTGGGGGCAGAAAAGGGCCTTTTCCGCGTCTGATCATGTCGGAAAACCCGACAGCATCATTCCGTAACTCAGAGTGAATGGAGGTATTCCTCGACGCGGTCCTCGATGGCGGCGCGACGGAGATCGTCAAGGAATCCCGGACGGCCGAGGTGGAGAGAGACGCACTTCATTGCTTCGATGTGGGCATCGGGATCTTTCGCCGGGGTGACGAGAAGGAAGATGGTGCGTACACCGAGGCCGTCGGGGGAATCCCAATCGAGGCTTTCGCCGAAGGGCAGGAGGCCGCAGATGGCGATGGGGTAATCGACGTCGGCGGCGCGGCAGTGGGGCAGCGCCATTTCATCGCCGAGGGCGGTGGAGAAGATGCTTTCCCGTTCGATCACCTGCTGGGCGATGGCGTCGGGTTCGGCGACGGCGCCGGACTTGCCCAGTTCGGCGCAAAGCATGCGGATGGCGTCTTCGCGGGTTTTGACATTGATGTCGACGATGACTCGCGATTGGAGGAGCGATTCCAAGGGGAAGCGGAGGATTTCGCGGGGTTTCTCCTCGTCTTCGCCTTGTTGCTCGGGGTCTTTGCGTTGCACTTCGGCGCGTTCGCGTTCGACGCGGGCTTTCCAGCGGCGGGCGGCGATGTCGGCGGCGGCGCTAGTGATGATTTCGCCGATGACTATGCCCGGCAGCAGGAGCTTGAAGGCTTCGGCGAGGGGGCCTTCCAACTGGCTGCCAAGAGCGGCGAAGCCGATCACCGTCGGGGTGAGGTTGGGCAGCGCGAGATAGGGCAAGGCGGTGCGCAGGCGGTGCTGGCGGTCAGTATCGATGACTGAGCAGGCGGTGTGCGATCCGGCGATCTTGCCGAGGGCGCGGGCGCCGATGTAGACCAGGCCGATGGCAAGGCTGTGCAAGGTGATTTCCGACACCGGGATCAAGCTGCCGGCAAGGCCGAAGAAGGCGACGTGCATGAAGGCCGACAGGTCGGGCAACTTGAGGGAGTCGAAGACATAATGACTGAGCAGGTTGGAGACGAAGATGCCGCAGATCAAAACGGGCAGGAGGAAGGAGATTTTGAAGATCATCGACAAGCCGACCATGAGGCCGACGGAGGTCCAAACTGCGATCAGGATGTTGACCGAGGGGATGCGGTCAGCCTGGAGCAGCTGGGCGAGGCGATTGTTGCCGCTACGTTCGACGTAATCTTCGCCGATGATGCGGGAGCGGACGGCGAAGCGGAGGATCCAGAAGCCCAGGGCGGAGATGGCGGCGACGATGAAGAGGATGGTGCCAGTGCTGGAGAAGCTGAACTTCTCACCTGATTGCAGGGCCTTGCCAGTGTAGAAGGCGAGGCCGAGGAAGGCCAGGGCTTCGACGATTGATTCGAACAGGCAGCACTGGGCCCAGACGCTGCGGATCCGACCTTCGACTTCGTGGCGGACCAGGCTCATCAGCGGGGCGCAAGGAGAAGTGGCGATGGCGAGCAGAGCCGCAATGGTAGCCAAGGCGGAGTCTTTG
>CAMCSH010000214.1 GCA_945877655.1 Lentisphaera araneosa HTCC2155
CTCAAGTTTCAAAGCTGGGATCGCCGGAGACTCGCCGTTGAAGGGGGCAAGCTTTACTGGAGTTTGTTCTTGAATTTCCAGATGGCGAGGGGTTCACCTTTCATAAAATCACCAATGGCCAGAATAACAGATTTGCTGTCAGGTGTGAAAATCATCTCCTCATCGATATCTTCAATTTTCTTTTCGTCTAACTTGTCGCCCGTGATGAGTGAAAATATCATTAAAGATAAGCGATATCCTTTGATCCGATGGGCGTGACAGCAGAGGAATTCTGCATTAGGGGAGATGATAGGGTCACTTAATTGATACCCAGGCAGGAAGAGCTCTCTTGGAGTTTTGAGCATTTCTTGATCGTAAGCGAAGAGTCCGAAGGCATCTTCCTCGTCTTCTTCATCCTCGAAGAGATCAGTTCCATCGTCGTCCTCATCAAATGACACTTCCGCATCCTCTTCATCGTTACACATGGCTTGGCCGATGACGATGAGTTTCCCTTGGCAATCCATGTCGAGCGCCTTAAAACTTGGCTTGATGGCCGGTTTCAAAGCTGCGATATCTTTCCAGTTGATACTATTTAGGTCGCCATTCTTGATGATCTTGATGCCGCTACTTGTGGATAAGAAAATCTCGTTTTTGTCGTTAAATTTTATTTTGTATATATCTTCATTTAATGAATTTGATTCTACTAGTTTTAGTGATGAGTCAAATATGTTTAAGGAACGATCAATACAGATGATGATTTTATCGTTTTCAAGAAGTTCCATTGATCTGAAATTCCCAGAGATAGAATGCTCTGAGATAACTTCACCATCTAAGGCACTGAACTTTTGGATGAGGCATGTTGTCTCAGGATGACAATACTGTCGTCGGACCGTGAAGATATGTTGTTCATCTTTAGAGATTTTGAGGTCAGCGATACTATCGCCAAAGGTTGGGAATTGATAGGTCCAGTTACGCAGGAATTTCCCATTTTTGTTTTTAATGGATACGACTTCATTAATCGACTCTTTTTTTTCTGGACGCTTATGGCAGTCAATGAATAAAGACGAGCCATCTTTTGAGACTCTTACTATGCTTGAGCTTTTAAATTCTCCGGTAATTTTTGTTTGCTCTTTAAATTTATTTAACACATCAGGAGGATTGAATTTCTTGCTGGTTTTTTCCGTGTAATAGGTCTCAATACCTTCAACAATGATTAAAACGACGATCTTGCTCCGTTCTTCATCTTTGCCGAAGATTCCATTTTCATTCATGGTGGCCAGAGCATCAACAGCAGACTTGACCAGTATCTTATAACCTTCCTCATCATCAATAAACTCATCCTCCCAGGCTTTGAGGGCATGAGAGACCAATGGCATCTTGTCGGCAAAGGCACCGAATAGAGGTGAATCGGCGACGGAATAACGCAAGTCGTTGGCGGCTTCCTTCTCATCGTCATTATAGCCACCCTCCACATATTTCCTGGAAACATCGGCCAAGCCGACATCAGTGAGGAATTCCGGATTCAAGCGGGGACAGCCGCCCTCCACACCATATAACACAAAAGCATAGGGATTGTGCTGGGGAAAGCGGATTTTGAAATCATTCCAGACAGCCGTGAGATCCGATTCGAAGGATTGAGTCAGCTTGGCTTTTGATATCTTCGGCATGGATTGTTCTCCTCTTGGGTCTTACTTTTATGGGCGGCAGATGAATCTTAAATTGCCCCAGAGCAAATTCAAGGTAAAGGGGTGTGGGGCTTGACTGGGTGCATGAGTTTGATGCTCTTCACGGTTGATCCACATTCGACGGGCTCACCTCACCAGCAGATCTTCACCTTGGGGTAGCTCGGGATGATCTGGTCGGCGGTGACGATGCTCGCCTTGTGGCGGAGGGCGCTGGCGATGATCATCCGGTCGCAGGGATCCTTGTGGATCGGCGGCAGGCGGGCGGAGTCGATCAGGGTCGAGGCGTCGAGAGGCAATTCCTTGAGGCGGTAGCTGGAGATCACTTCAAGCTGCCATTTCTCCAGGTCGACGCCGCGAAGAAACTGCAGATGCCCTTGCGACTGCTTGATGGCGATCTCCCAGAAGCTGATCGGCGAGAAAGCCAGCGAGCGGGCGTTTTTCCGGATCGCCTCTCGTGCTGCGCTGCTCAGTTGTTCTGGATCCTGGACCAGCCAGAGAAGGGCGCAGGTGTCGAGCAGAAGCATCAGCGGAATTCCTTCGGCCAGGCCTCGTCATCGATGGGCGCGGTGAGGTCGCCGAGAATCTTCACCTTGGCGAGGTGGGGTCGCTTTTTCAGAGGATCGGGGAAATCCGTCTCCTCGGTATGCGCCACCAGGTCGATCAAGGGCTTGCCGTTGCGGCAGATGACGACCTGTTCCTTGCCGGTGATGACCAGCTCGATCAGTTCGGAGAGACGGCTCTTGGCTTCGTGGGTGTTGACGATGATCATGGCGGGTTTCCTTTCTTGACTGGACTTAGCTAAGCTTAGTCTACTTCGATTTTGTGCGGAGCGCAAGGTGTCGTTCCCTGGGAGCCCCGGCCTCCGTGCCGGGTTTGTTCTCTGGGGCCGCCGCAATCCTTGCGGTGTTGTTGCTTGGGTTTGTAGTTCTGGCCGGCTGCGTCTTTACGGCTTGAGGATGCGGCGGCATTTCTCCCAGCGGGCGCGGTTGATCTCGGGAGACTTCTCGAGCTTGTTTAAGATGTGAAGGGCTTTGTGCTTCGACTTCTCGCCCAAGCGTCCGGCTTGGTAGAGGGCGCAAGACTCTTCGAGCCATTCGAGATCTTCTTCTGTGGTGCGCTCCGGTTTCTCGCATAGCTCGAGATAGCGTTTATGAGCTGCCTGGTGTTGTTGATCGATCTTTCGGCAATCGCAGCAGCGCATACATTGAGACTCCAAGCCGAAGCCCAGGTCTTCATACCAGAACTTCTGTTCTTCAGCAAAGAAGAGGAAGGGGCGTTTGCAGTCGACGCAAATTCGTTTTTGGTCGAAGTAATGCGACATCGCTATTGTCGCTGGTTTCTGCCGGCTGAGGTTTGCGGCAATCGCAGTATTCGCCACGCGGCCGTTTTGATCAGAATGCCAGTGATGGAAGACGGGATTGAGTCCGGTGATTCTCGGTTCCCTGCCGTAGCGAGGATGCTCCACGAAATGGCGATAGTCGATCGAGGCGGTATCGAGTTTCTTGCGCTTGCTCATGGGTGCATCTCGAGTTGGGGCGGAGGCCGTCGCTGTCTTGGCATTCAGCAATTCCGCACAGCTTGCGGCGCGCTCGGGGAAGCTGCCGTAAATGTCGATAGGCGCATCGAACCACTCCTGGCCGGCCGCCAAAATTTTGAGCGTGTCGAGGGCCGGCTCACGACAGAATTTGCGGAAATCTTCCGCTCGAATTTTAACTAGGCTGAAAAAACAATTGGCGGCATCGGAATCGCCCTTGGCTTGCGGTGACCGCAGATATTCCATGTATGAGTGGATGTAGTAGGCGAAGCAGAGACGGGGCATGAACATCAGATCTTCTGAGCAACCAAAGGGATTGATCTCGAACATCGTTACGACCAATTCAAGCGGTTTGCCAAAGAAATTATGATAGGCGGAGGCGGTGTCTAGATCTGTGTCCGAGAGGAAGATTTGGATTTCCTCTTCTAGGTTTTGTGCGGCACGGGGTCTAACATAGGTTTCACTTTTCCAGGCTTTGAGATCGGGGATGTCCATAAATGCGTCCTTCAGTTGGTGAGATGACTTCAGAAGTTGAGTCGCGAGGAAAACAAGCACCGCAAGGATTGCGGCGGCCCCAGGGAGCGAACTCGAGCAGGGATGCTCGAGCCACAGCTCACAGGCGCGGATCGATCGGGTCGGATTCGAGGGCGAGCACGGCGAAGACGCATTCGTGGACGCGGCGAAGAGATTCGCGGCGGACGAAGCGCTCCAGGGACTCGAGGCCGAGGGCGAACTCGCGCAGGGCGAGGGAACGCTTGCCGGCGACGGAACGCTGACGCAGACGCGACAGGTTGTCGGGGCGGTCGTACTCGGGTCCGTAGATGATCCGCAGGTATTCCTTGCCGCGACATTTGATCGCGGGTTGGACCAGGCCTTTGTCGCCGTGGGCGATGAAGCTGAGAGGTTTCACCACCATGCCTTCGCCGCCTTTTGCGGTCAGCGCAAGCCACCAATCGGTGGCGGCGGTGACGCTGGTCTCGTCGTCGAGATCGACCTTTTTCCATGCGGTGGCGACGAGGATCGGGTCGTGCTCGGCGAGTTCGGCCAGGGTATTCATGTGCCAGGCATGATCGCGAGAGGCGAAACATTCGCCTTCGGCGGCGAGGAGATGGAAGGGAGCGAGGCGGTAATCCTCGATCGAATCCACTTCCCAGCAGTAGCGGCGGTAGGCGTCGCGGAACTGGCTAGCGGCGGCTTGGCGGTCGCGGCTGATCTGGGCCAGTGATTCCGCTTCGGGAAGGCGGCGGGTCAGGCTTTCCCAGGCGGCGCTTTCGCAGCTCAGGCTGGCGCTGGCGGCGGCAGCGACGGCGGCGTATTGGCCGCGGAGCAGTTCCTTCGCCTTGGCCGACCAAGGCATGAGCTCGCAGTCGAGGCAGAACCAGTCGCTGCCGAAGCGGTCCCACCAGCCGCAGCGATCGAGGGCGAGTCGCAGCCGCTGCAGCAGGGCGTCTTCGGTTTCGCTATCGGGGAAGAAGGCGCGTCCGGTGCGGCTCAGGATGATGCCGGCGCGACCGTCTTCGACCTGGAAGCGGCGGGTCGCGGCGGCGGCATCGCGGCAGATGATGATGACGGCGCGGGAGCCCATGTGTTTCTCCTCGCAAATGAGCTCGCGGACCCCGGCTTTGCGGAAGTAGTCGAAGGCTTCGGCCGGGTGTTCGAGGAAGCCGTCGAGCGACGAGGTGCTGGGTGGCGACATGGTCGGCGGCAGGTGGATCAGCCAGCGCGGATCGGCGGCGAAACGGCTCATCGTCTCGAGAGCCGCGGAGCTCTCTTCGGCGCGCACCGTCACGCTGGAAATCAGGCGTGTGGTCAAGGTCCGTTTGCCGCTGACTTCGGCGAGGTCGAGGACATCGCCGGCGAGGTGCGGGGCGGCGGGCGTCACGGGGGCGAGGGGGCGCACCGGTTCGCACCAGACCTGTTGGGCTGGGACGCTGACGATGGCGCGTTCCGGCCAGCGCAGGGCGCTGAGGCGGCCGCCGAAGACGCATCCGGTGTCGAGGCAGAGCGTGCCGTTGACCCATTCCGCTTCCGGCACCGGGGTGTGGCCGTAGATGACGGCGGCTTCGCCCTTGTAGGCTGCGGCCCAGTCGGCCCGCACCGGCAGGCCGAATTCATCGATCTCGCCGGTGGTTTCGCCGTACAGCGCGAAGGCGCGGATCGCCGGGCTGGCACGACCTTGCATCGACTGTTTGAGGCCGGCGTGGGCGACGATCAGTTTGCCGTGATCGAGGACGAGGTGAGCAACGAGGGAGCCGATGAAATCGGCGGCTTTTTGGCGGAGGTCCTCCGGCAGCACGTCGGGGAAGGAATCGAACTCCTCCAGGGTCTGCTTCAGGCCATGGCTGAGGGTGACTTTTTTGCCCTGGATCGCCTTGAGCAGCTTGGCCTCGTGGTTGCCGGGGACGCAGAGGGCTTGGCCGGCGGCGTGCATCTTGGCGGCGAGGAAGAGGCAGTCGAGCGAGCGCGGACCGCGGTCGACGAGGTCGCCGAGGAAGACGGCTTTGCGTCCTTCGGGGTGACGCCAGCCGGCCTCGGCGTCGGGCTGGTAGCCGAGCTTGGCGAGGAGAGTGCAGAGCTCATCGAAGCAGCCGTGTACATCGCCGATTATGTCGAAGGGGCCGCATTCGTTGCGGCGGTCGCACCACAGGGGGACCCGATCGAGCACGGCCGCATCGATCTGTTCCGGACTCAGACGCCAGGCCTGGGTGAAGCCTTCGTCGCGCAGTTTTTTGACGCCGCGGCGGCCGATGGAACGGTGGAGTGCGCGCTGCTGCGCCATGACATAGCGTGTGCTGTCAGGACGGTCCTGGCGGTCTTCGTTGCGGCTGACGCAAATTTCGGGTTCGACATCGAGGACGATGGCGACGGGCAGGGCGTGCCACTTGCGGGCGATGCGCAGGAAGTGGGCGCGATCTTCTTCACGGCAGTTGGTCGCGTCGATCACCGTCAGGCGTCCCGCGGCAAGGCGTTTTTCGAGGATGAAGTGCAGCGTCTCAAAGGCGTCGGGAGTGGCCGTCATCGAGTTTTCGTCATCGGCGACGAGGCCGCGGAAGAAGTCGGAAGAGAGCACCTCCGTCGGCTTGAAGAGGCGATGGGCGAAACTGGTCTTGCCGGAGCCGGAAGTTCCGATCAGGACGACGACGCTGAGGGCGGGGATTTTGAGTGTCATGGAATTTGCCAAGTAAAGGTGTTTTAGGAGTTAAAGATAATTCACCACCAAGACACGAAGATCACGAATTTTTATCCAGCTTCTGTCTCTTCGCATTCCTTTCGTGGACTTCGTGCCTTCGTGGTGAAGTCATTTGTCTCAAACACCGCCATCTGGGTCGGGGCGCCGTGTACCGGATCGACCGGGCCGACGGGGCGGAAGGCGACTTGATAGCCGTATTGCGTGGCGGCGGCTTCGGCCCATTGCTGGAATTCGACGCGGCTCCATTCGAAGCGGTGGTCGCCGTGGCGGAAACGTCCGGCGGCGAGCTGGGGGAAGAGGACGTTGTAGTCGCGGTTGGGGGTGCTCAGGACGATGACGCGGGGACGGATGAAGACGAAGAGGTTGCGGGTGAAAAAGCTGAGGCGGTGGGCGTCGAGGTGTTCGATGACTTCGACGCAAGCCGCGGCATCGTGTCCTTCCAAACGCTGGTCGCGGTAGGTGAGTGAG
>CAMCSH010000215.1 GCA_945877655.1 Lentisphaera araneosa HTCC2155
GTCTTTTGCTGCCAGCCGCCATTCTTCAGTCCCCCCGACATCACACCTCATCCACCCCGACAAGCTCAGGGTGTGGCACCCACCATTTTGCTTGCGGGAGCGGGCGGGCGCAAGTGGGCAAAGGAAATAGGGATGTCGCGGCGCTGGACCCAGCCATATTTGTCGAGGAAGATTTCGCACCAGGCGTGGCGTTGATCGGAGAGGAATTGATAGGAATCGATCGATTCATCGTAGTGGTTCGAGCTGTAGCCGATAGCGACGCGGGCGGGGATTTTAAGGCTGCGGAGCATGAGCGTGCAGATGCTGGCAAAGAAGGTGCAGTGCCCTTTTTTGCGGCGCAGGAAAAACTCCTCGAGCGAGTGTTGATCGGCACTCAATTCGTAGGTGAAGTTGCTGTGCAGGAAGGACTGGATGGCGGCGATCTTTTCGGCCGGGCTGCGGAGCCCGACGGTGAGCTTTGCAGCACTGCGGCGGATCTCCTCATAAACGAGGCCGTCCTGCGGCATCTGGAGGTAGGCGGGATCGGTCCGGCCAGGGACGATTGTAGCCGGCGGGCACTGGGAGTAGAAGACTTGCACCGATTGAGCTTGATAGACCAGGCCGTGCTCGGGCTTGCGGGGAAGATAACAGGTCTGGCTGCTGTCGAAACGGACTTGCGGGAGGCGCAATTGACTCACGCCGGGCAGGGCGAGGAGGCGTCGCGATTCGCGCTCGGCCAAGGTGATTTGGTAATGCAGGGAGCGGGCATTGGCTGGGCCGAGACTGAGCCAGCCGTCATTGACATCCTGAACGAGGCGACTGGGGAGGCTGGGCGAGTACCAGTTCTGGCCATTGAAGGCGACAAAGGCGGTTTCACGCAGGTAGTAGGGCGGATGGGGCGGGTGTTGACCTCCCGGGAGGAATTTCAGGCTGGCGATCAGCTCGGGCACGGGATCGGGGGAAGGGCTGTCGAGACTCAGCACACTCGAGTCCGCGTCGCTGGCCGGAGCTTTTTTTGCGCCTTTTCCCGGGCCTTGTTTGTTCTGAGTTTTGATGTCGGAGAATTCTTGCGTCTTGGTGCCGTTTGGATTCTGGGTTTCGGCGGCATGGGCGAAGTGGTTAAGCTGCGGTTCAAGCACTTGCGCCAAGGCGAGGGGCAGGAAGAGTGGCAGCAGCAGGGCAAGCAGGAGTCCGGGGCGGAAACTCTTGAGCAATTGCGGGTGCAGCAAAAGCCAGCAGAGGGCGAAGGACGCTAGGGAAATGTAGCCCAGTCCCGCGGCGCCCTGTCCGTGCAGGAATAAGCCCAGGCTGATCAGGCTGGAGGCGATGAAGGGGATTTTGCAGCTCGCGAATTTCTCGGGAAACTTCAGCGCGATGAGCAGCGCCGAGGCGTGGAAGAGCAGGTTGATCGCGTCCAGGAAGAGACTGAAACGATGCGAGTTCTGGAAGCCCGGAATCAGCAGTGCGTCGCCGACAACAAGCAGGAGCAGCAGAACACGGAGAACGGGGAGATTCATGACTGCAGTTGAAAGGTTGAAAGGTTGAAAGGTTGGAAGGCGGAGCTACGAGCACAAGAACTAACGGCCCGGCCATCAGTTTTGGAGAGGCATGACAATCTCGATAGCCTCTTCGTTCGCATGGCCTTGCCTCGTCTATGTTTGTTGGTTCTCATATGCATACCTTTCAACCTATGGGTATTAGGAGCCCTTCTTCATAACCGCAGCCCTCAGTCACGAGGGGGGTGCAGGGGGGAGAGCCAAACCTGTGGATAATGTGGATAACCTAGACGAAATTGAGGAAACTGCACCGCTGCCGACACGAACCAAACAACCTGCCGCTTGACGGCCATGAAAGGTCCTTCGGTCGACAGCGGTCTCAAGATCCTCAGACGAACTCTCAGAAGCCGCTCTCCAAAAAGAACTTCCATAGGTTATTCGCAGGGATCGAAAGGGCAGTTACCCCAGGGCATCACCCCCAACCCAAGATACAAGACCATGAACAAAAATCTCCTCCAGTTCAACATGAGCCCCAGCCATCAGGCGCAAGCCTACCTCGGCATCGACTGGGCTAGCCAGAAACACGACTGGTGCCTGCGCGGTGCCGACGGCAAGATCCTCGGCCACGGTGTCATCGACAACTCACCGCAAGTCATCACCGCCCTGATCAACGCCTGTCTACGCACCATTGGCAGCCACGGCAAGCTCAATGTCGGGCTCGAATCCTCCAATAACCCCATCGCCCGCCAATTGCGCGAAAACGAAAGCATCGTCTTCTTCGTCATCCATCCCGGTACCTTCGCCACCTATCGCGAGACCAAGCGCAAAAGCAAGGCCAAGGACGATACCTCCGATGCGGCCCTGATCAGCGACTACCTCCGCCGCCACGGCGACGAACTCACCCCCTGCATCGAGCACGAATCGCCGCTTAATTTGCTCTGCCGTTACCGCCGCAAGGAAGTCGACAACAGAACCGCCTCGGAAAACATCCTGACCGCCGATCTCAAGCAGGTTTTCCCCGAGGTCCTGGAGATCTTCGACGACATCGCTCACCCTGGGCTGCAAGCTCTTCTGCTCGCCTTCCCCACCATGCAGGAAGCGAAGGCAGCCGGCATGCCCGCGATCATCGCCGCCATCGGCAAGCACTGCCGAAAAGCAACTTTCGATAAGCTCGAAACCGCTTTGTCACAAGCTCAGCCGTTTTTCACCAACAAGCGAATCATTGCCGTCATCCGCTGCAACATTCTTGCCCAAGTCGCCAAGATTCAGGCGGCCAATCAAATCATCGAAACCCTTGAGGATGAAGCCCACGCCTTGGCTATCAAGAGCAAGAAATACTCCATCCTCGACACCCTTCCAGCTGCTGGCAAGGTGTTCTGCCCGAGGCTTATCGCCATTTTTGATGCACTGCCTGATGGGGTCGACCCGGAAACCGTCCTGATTCTCAACGGCATCGCCCCGGTGACCATAAGCAGCGGCAATTTCCGGACCGTGAAAATGCGGCATTCAGGGAAAGGATTCAGCTGTCAGACCTTGTTCGAGTATGCCGCCATGACCAAGCTACATTGCGGCTGGGCGGCGGAAATTTTTCAAAAGCATAAAAAGCGCTTCGGCACCGCCGCCCGCAAGGTCGCGGAAAAATGGGTGCGAATCATTTGCGCCATGCTCAAGACCAACACGCCGTACAATGAGGAGGCCTGGCTTGCGTCAAGAAAACTCCAACCCACTTGATTGACTGCCCTGTCAACAAGTCCGGCATCCCGGCAGCTTGTCGACAGCCAGCACCAAGAAAAACTGTTGAAATCCGGGCTGAATCGCCCCACCCGGACTTGACTTAAGACCTCAGAAGACCTTTCAACTTTTCAACCCGGTTCCCTTCCGAGGTCAACTCCTCCCCGTGTTCGAGGCGGGTGCGGGCGAGCTCCATTTGGCGCTCGGCGATGTGACGGACCGCTTCGGCGATGGAGACGCGTCCATCGAGGCAGAGGAAGTTCTGATGATCGCCGAGGAGATGACGCCAGGCCTTCACCGGGGCATTGCTGATGACGATGACGCGGCGGTCATCGCTATGGAGATCCTCGAGGGTCGCCAGTAGGGCGTCGATTTGCTTGGCGGGATGGACAGGAGCGTGGGCGAGGTTTTCGAGCGCTTCATGCAGATCATCCTCACCGGCCTTGAGCGGCAGGGCTTCCCACTGGTTGAAATCGGCGAAGAACTCGGCCTCGCTGCCGTTTTCATGGATCTGGAGGAAGATGCCACTGAGCAGGCGGAGGGCGAGTTCCGGCCGGGTCGGCTGAGCCTGTTCGGGGCCTTGGTAGGCGTGGAAAACCAGGCTGAGCTTCTCCGGCGCGGCGGGTTCGAATTCCCGCACGATGAGGCGCTGGTGTCGAGCGGAGAGCGGCCAGTGGATCCATTTGATCGGGTCGCCGGCGGAGAATTCGCGCAGGCCTCTGAACTCGGCCGGGCTGCTGTTCCAGCTGCGGCCGTCGCCATCTCCCTGTCCGTTCGCTAGGAGATCATCGAGCTCGGGCGGCAAGGCCGGTTCCGGGTAGGCGACGAGCGGCGATTCGATCACCAAGGTGCTGTCGCAGCGGCAGAGGCCAAAGGGGAAAGAGCTGCTCAAGCGGCACTTGAAACCGGAGTAGGCGCCGCGATTGCGGAGCAGGGCGACGCCCTTGACCGCCGCCCGCCCGAGGGCGGGGACCTCTTCCAGGATCAAGGCCAGATCTTCGCCGTGGCTGAACTTGGGATCAAGCAGCTCATCGACCAGATGTAGCTCGAAACTGGGCGAGCTTTTGCCGTTGCCGACTTCGAGGGTGAAGAGGAAGGCCTCGCCACAAAAGAGGCGCTCCGGGACGATGCGGCGGATCGACAGGGAGGCAACATTGCGGCGTGCCTGCCAGGCACAGATGCCGAGGAGAAAAAGCAGGCACAGCGCCAACTGCGTCAGGATTCGTTCCGGCGCGAGCAGGCCACAGACCAGCAGAAACAAGCCGAGCCCGAGAAGCGCCTTGCCCCGAGGAGTCAAACCGAGCTGCGGCGCCGTGAGGCGGGTCATGCTAAAAACTGAAGTTGAAAGGTTGGAAGGTTAGAAGGTTGAAAGGTCGAGAGGCAGAAACCACAAGAAGTGATCAAGCCTGAAGGCAGCTTATTGCTTTGCCTCTTGTGCTTATTGTTCATGTGTTTGCCTTTCAACTTTTCAACCTTTCAACCCGGTTCTGTTACAGAGTCATGGAACGGGAACGCTATCGAGAAGGGCTTGGACTTGCTCGGCGGCGGAGTTCCCGGCGTTTTTCAGGCGGTGCTTGAGGCTGAGGCGATGGGTGAACACTGCAGGCAGAAGTGACTGGATGTCGTCGGGGTAGACGGCGGCGCGGCGATCGAGCCAGGCGCGGGCCTGGGCGGCGCGCATCAAGGCGAGCGCACCCCGTGCCGAGATGCCTTCGTTGAAGAACTCGTGGTGATGGGTCCGGTCGGTGAGAGCGGCAATGTAGCGCAACAGGTCCGGGGCGATCTTGACCTGCGCGGCTTGCTGCTGAGCGCGGAGAATGTCGGCGATGTTGGCGACGGGATTTTGGGGAGTAGACTCGCCGCCGTCATTGAGGTGCAGGCTGAGGATCTCAGCTTGGATCTGCGGCGAGGGGCGCTGCATTTCGAAGGAGAGGAGAAAGCGGTCGAGCTGCGAGTCGGGGAGAGGGAAGGTGCCGCTGGAGTAGAGGTGGTTTTGGGTGGCGATGACGAAGAAGGGCGCGCCGAGGATGTGGGTCTTGCCGTCGAGGCTGACCTGAGCTTCGTTCATGGCCTCGAGCAGGGCGCTTTGAATACGTGGCGTGGTGCGGTTGATTTCATCAGCGAGCAGGATGTTGGTGAAGATCGGGCCGGGATGAAATTCGAAGTCGCCGCTGCGTTGATTGTAGAGCGAGTAGCCGAGGATGTCGGCCGGCAGCAAATCGGGAGTGAACTGCACCCGTTTGAATTTGCCATCAATCGCCTGCGCCAGGGTCTTGGCCAGCGAGGTTTTGCCCATGCCCGGCGCGCCTTGGATCAGGGTGTGCCCGCCGGCCACCAGCGAGGTCAGGAGGAGCTCGACTTCGGCTTCACAGCCGAGCACGGCGCGGTTCATCGCCTGACGAATCGATTGGATGAGTTGATGCATGGAAAACCTGTGAGAAGATTGAAGTGCTGGCCGTGCCTTCCTGAGAGTAGTGCCAAGTGACAAAATCGCCCGGCCTTTTGCCTCATGCATTCCGCACGACCAGGTGTCTGGATGCGGAACCCAGCAGATTGTCCAAGGTGGCGGGCAGAAAAAAGCCCCGCCTAGAAGAGGCGGGGCTGGGAGGATGGAGCTCAGTTCACTTGATCGGTGTCAGCTTGAGGGGGCGGACGTTGGCGATGCCCTGGGGGCTTGCGGCGACAGCGTGGAGTTCGAGGGTGTTGAGGCCGGCTTTGAGCTCGACTTCGCAGACGACCTCCTGGTATTTATCCCAGGCGCCGGTGGCAGGGACGCTGAGCAATTGGCAGGTGTCGCCGTTGCAGAGGGTGAGTTTGGCGCCGTCGGCGGGGTTGGCGAGGGCAACGCTGACCTTGAACTTGCCGGCACTGGCGGCCTTGACGGTCCAGGTGGCGCCGCCTTCCTTGTTGGTCCAGAAGCCGATGTTCTCTTCGCCTTTCGTCTCGGCGCGGAGGCCGTGGGTCAGGATGGCGAGGGAGGCGGTGAGGAGGTAGCTGCCGTCGGCTTGGGCACGGACGGCGGAAGCGCTGATCTTGGGCATGGCGGCGAAGTCGAGGGCGATGACGGTGGCGTGGGGATTGAGGGCAGCGGCGGGGAGGCCGCTGAGGCTGAGGCCGTCTTCCGAGGTGCTGGCGGTGAGCGTGGCGTCGCTGCCGAGGATGCGGGCGGCCTTGGGCTCCCCCTGCACTTCGGCGAGCTGGAATTTGCCATTCTTGGGCCAGTCGAAGACGTGGAGGTAGAGGCGGACGCCGCCGCCGTCGAGCTGACGCAGGGTGGACTTGCCCCAGGCGCCGCCAACCAGGCCGGCCTTGGTGGAGTAGATGGCTTCGCCGTTGACCTTGAGCCAGGCGCCCATCTCCTTGAGGAGGGCGGCGGATTCGGAGGGGATGGTGCCGTCGGGCTTGGGGCCGACGTTGAGGAGGTAGTTGCCGCCTTTGGAGGAGGTGTTGATCAGGTTGCGGACCAGGGTGGTGGCCGACTTCCAGGCGTGGTCGTTTTTCTTCCAACCCCAGGTGTCGTTCATGGTCATGCAGGATTCCCAGAAGACGCCGGGGG
>CAMCSH010000216.1 GCA_945877655.1 Lentisphaera araneosa HTCC2155
GATGCCTACGACTTCCCCAAGCACCGCATCTTCATGCTCGCCGAAGGCCGTCTCGTCAACCTCGGCTGCGGCACCGGTCACCCCAGCTTCGTCATGTCCAACAGCTTCTCCAACCAGACTCTCGCCCAGCTCGACCTGTGGAAGAACAAGGACAAGTACAAAGCCGGCGTCTACATCCTGCCCAAGCACCTCGACGAAGAAGTCGCCCGCCTCCACCTCGAGAAGATCGGCGCCAAGCTGACCAAGCTCTCGAAAGAGCAGGCCGCCTACATCGGCGTCAAGGTCGAAGGCCCCTACAAAGCCGACCACTACCGCTATTGAGAATTCTTGAACGAGAAGCCCCCGCCGGGAGACCGGCGGGGGCTTTTTGCGCTCATCGCAAAGCTTGGCGTTTGATCAGAACAAAGTCGGCTGCGAACCGTCGTCGGATTTGCGGCGGCCGCGACGCTTGGGAGCTTCGTCCTCGGGCTCGGGCTCGGGCTCGGGCTCGGCTTCGACGGCTTTGCGGCGGCCGCGTTTCGGCGCTTCCTCGACCGGTGCGGGGCGATTCTGGGATTCGAGGACGAGGGGAGTCTCGTAGCCCTCCGGCGGGGCGAAGCGGATGAGCGGCGCCTTCCAGCCCTGATCTTCGGGCAGGCCGGCTTCGTCGTCCTCGGCATTCTCGTCCTCGTCCTGGTCGCGCAGGCGGGGCTTGCGCTGCTGCTCCTGTTCGCGGGCGATGGCGACATCCTGGTCGGAGCCGCGCTTGCGCATGCGCATCTTCTCGACCGGACGGTTGGAAATCTTGAGGCCGCGGGTGCCGGCCTTGGACAGCTCGATGTCGTCGAAGGTGAGCTCGCAGACCTGGTCGCGCAGGCGCAGGGTGTCTTCCAGTTCGCAATCGAGGACGATGCCGGTGTTGGTGGCGAGGAGCTCGAGCTTGCAGTCTTCCGGGAAGAGGCGGTATTCGCGGTCCATGATGAAGGCGTCGATGCGAATGCGTTTGGCCCAGGAGAGGCCGGTCTCGGTATCGCGGTAGACCAGCGAATAGACACGCTCCTTGTCGGAGATGAAGACGTCTTCGATCTTGCCGAAGAAGACCTTGCCGTCGGGCACCGGAACGACTTTGAAAGTGCCGTCCTTCATGATCACCACGAGGCGGTCGTACTCGGAGACCTTGAGGACTTCGGCGCCGTGGACGCCGGTGCCGAGATAGCCGGTTTTGCGGTCGAAACCGAGCTTCAGGTTGGCGAGGGAGATGTGCTTGACGTCGACCTTGTTGATCCTGGTGATCTGGGTGCGGCGGGGGAACTTGTCGGCGTAGCGTTTGCGGATGTCCTTGAGGAAGTTGATCGTCGTGCCCTTCATGTCGCGCAGCTTGAGCTGAGCGGCGGCGATGCGGGTGTCGATGTCGACGATCTCGGCGCGGTTGCGCTCCATGTCGAAGAGCGAGATGCGGCGGATCGGGATCTTCAGGAGGTTTTCGACATCTTCGTCGCTGACGCTGCGGCGGAGCTGGGGCAGGAAGGGCTTGAGGCCGTCGTGAACCGCTTTGAGAACGGCGGCGGCGCTGCGGCACTCCTCGATCTTTTTGTAGATGCGGTTCTCGATGAAGAGGCGCTCGAGCGACTTGCCATGCCAGCGTTCATCGAGCTTGCCGATTTCGATTTCGAGCTCGCGGCGGAGGTTGTCGACAAGACGCTGGGTGTTGTGATGGAGGACTTCGCCGACGTGCATTTCGACCGGCTGGTTGTCGCGGATGACGACCATGTTCGGGCTCAGGCTGACCTGGCAGTCGGTGAAGGCGTAAAGCGCTTCGATGGCCCAGGCGGCTTCGACGCCGCGCGGCAATTGCAGCTCGATTTCAGCCGATTCGGTGGTGTAGTCATTGATCGCGGCGATCTTGATCTTGCCGTTGCGCTCGGCTTCTTCGATCGAGGCGATGAGGCTTTCGGTGGTGACGCCGGGCGGCACTTCGCGGATGACGATGGTCTTGTCGTTGATTTTGTCGATCTTGGCGCGGACCGAGACCTTGCCGCGGCCGAGATCGTAGAGGCTGGCGTCCATCAGGCCGCCGGTGATGAAGTCGGGGACGAGGGTGAAGCGGCGGCCTCGGAGGATGTCGATCTGGGCGTCGATGAGCTCGCCGAAGTTATGCGGCAGGATGCGGGTGGCCATGCCCACGGCGATGCCGTCGGCGCCCATCATCAGCAAGGCCGGGACCTTGGCGGGAATGGCGACCGGCTCCTGGTTGCGGCCGTCGTAGGAGTCGGTGTAGACGGTGAGCTCGGGATTGAAGAGGACTTCGCGAGCCAGCGGCGTCAGGCGGGTCTCGATGTAACGCGCGGCGGAGGCGGCGTCGCCGGTGACGATGTTGCCGAAGTTCCCCTGTTTCTCGAGGAAGAAATCCTTGTTGGCGAGGGTGACGAGGGCGCCGTAGATCGAGGTGTCGCCGTGGGGGTGGAAGGCCATGCAGGCGCCGACCATGTTGGCGACCTTGTGGAACTTGCCGTCGTCGGCGCGGAAGAGGGTGTGAAGGATGCGGCGCTGAACCGGCTTGAGACCGTCGTCGACGTCGGGGATGGCACGGTCGCGGATGACATACGAGGCGTATTCGAGGAAGTGGCCGGTCATCATCCGGTTGAGGTGCGATCCGCTCTCCTCGCCGGGCGAGGGCAGGAAGCGGCTGTTCTTGTCGGGCGTGATGTCGTCGCTCATGGGATCATCCTTTGGAAGGCTGGCAATTTAGCTTCGATGAAGCCGTTTGAAACCGTCATAGAGCAAAGTAATCAAAAGCGATCTTTTGAGGCGTTGTTGTGCTCAGCCGCCTATCGCCATGCCTTGTCGAGAGTTTTCAGGAAAATCATCACCTCCAAAAGGAATGCACCGCCCCAGATGAATGCCCAGAGAGCCACAGCGGCAAGAATCCGCAGACCCTTGAACAAAAATGCGCCGACCAGAGCCAATAATGGGCACAAAAACCAATGCATCGAGGTTACGAATACCAATGGGCCAGCCCATTTGGAATCCGCAACATCCAACACGAACACCAATCCTACACCAATGATGACCGCTGCAAGATTGCCAAGAGTAAATGCAGTGAGTGAAAGCGACCTGGCGGGAGCTATTGGTTTTGCACCACTCGAGTCTTCGTCGCTCATGTTCACCCAGTCGTGTCCCAACTGTGTCCCAACTGTATCCCAGTAGTGTCCCAGTTCCTCACTTGATCCCCTTGATCGCCGAGTCGCCCATGATGGTGCTGATGCGGTTGCGGAGCTCGCTGGTTTCGGAGGAATCGCGGATGGCGGCGAGGAGGCGGGCACCGAGGATTTCCGCCTGGCGGCTGTCTTTGCGAGCCAGCTTGACGAGTTCATCCATGCGGCTTTCGACCCAAGCGACGGAGAGTAATTCGATGGCTTGGTCATCGGCTTGGAAGCTGCGGGCGGCGGCGAATTCAGCGCGGAAGGCGGCCCATCGGGCGGCCTGGCGGCGGAACTCCGGCGTTGTCACCGTCAGACGTTGGAAAAGGGCAAGAATGTCCGCTGGAGAAGCCTCTCGCAGACGCACCACCGAGCCATCAATCATCAACAGTTCCAAGGTGGTGGGATAAGTGCTCTTGACCGTCCTGATTGCTCCGTTGAGGCTGAGGGTTTGGCCAGGAGTGATGGCTTCGGCGAGGCGAGTCAAAAAGTTATTGGCATCATCACAGGCTTCGGTCAACATACCCGCTTCCTGGGCGTAGGTGCCGGGCATTTTCCGGCCCAGGGCATCGGCGGCGAGACGGGCGCCTTCCATGCGGCCGGCGCCGGCTTCGGCGATCATGGTGACGGCGGTGCTGCGCAGGCGGTCGCGCCAGAGGATGCGGACGGCGCGGGCGTCATCCCAGCCGGCCTGTTGCGGATCGACGAAGACGACGGGCGGGGTCTCGGACGAGGTCGGGGCGCTGCTCAATCTGCTGCTGAGACGTGCGGCACCGCGGAGGGCTTCGATCTCGGTGCGGAGGGCGACGACTTCCTCAGTCAGGGTCTTGACATCGCGGCCGCGTTCATCGAGGACGAGGAGCTGTTTTTTGTTGTAGCTTTCCGCGGCGACCTGGGCGCTGCGCAGGCTGGCTTCGCTGGCAAGCAGGCGGATTTCGAGCAGAGCGGCGCGGCTGCGGTGATCGCCGACGGTGCCTTGCGGCGGAAAGTTAGCATCAAGGCGTTTCGCCTCGAGCGCAGCTAGGTCGGTCCCCTGCTGACCGACCTTCCAGGAGTCGTAGAGCGCTTCGGATCGACGTTGATAGTCACTGGCCGGGCGCTCGGCCTTGATCGCGAGATAGACCGCGGCGGCGGCGGCGGCGATGGTGGCGACGTTGGCGAGCAGCAGCGAGCCGAGACCGAGGGAGCGCCGGCCTTCCATCGGGGTCGAGGTCGGAAAGCGGTCAGTGTTGGCGGCGAGGGAGCTGACTTTGCGGCGGGGCAGATCGAGCGAGGGCCCTTGGATCGCCGAATGGCCACCCGTGGCCGAAGTCGATGATGAGGCGTTTTTGCGGCGCAGCTCGGCGCCCATGAACTGGCGGCGGTTGATCGAGACGGTGTGAATGCCCGGCACCGGGCGGCTGCCGCTGAGCTTGACGCGGAGGTTGTAGATGTCCTGCAGCAGCTCTTCGTAATCGCTGTGACGCTGATTGCGTTCCTTCATCATCATCCGCTTGATCAGGCGCTTCATCTCGGGCGCGATGTCGACGGTTTTATCGGGGAAGCTGACGTCGTCCTGAATGTGCTGGCGGGCGAGTTCCTTGACCGCGCCGGCATCGAAGGGCAGGCGCCCCATGATGCCGTGGTAGAGGCAGACGCCAAGCGAATAGATGTCGGCCCGACAGTCCATGGGCTGACGCAGGAACTGCTCGGGGTTCATGTAGGCGGGGGTGCCGGAGATCTCGGTGACGTTTTCGAGGTCTTCCTGGCGGCGGGCGAGACCCATGTCGGTAAGTTTGGCGGTGCCGTCGGCCATCAGCAGGATGTTGTCCGGCTTGATGTCGCGGTGGATCATCTTGGCGTTGTTCCAGGCGAAGTGCAGGCCTTCGGCGACCTGCTGGATGACGTCCAGAGCTTCTTCAGCGGCGAGCCGGGTTTCGTTTTCGAGGCGGTCGCCAAGGGAGAGACCTTCGACATACTCCATCGCCATGTAGAGGTCGCCGTCGTCTTCACCGAAGGCGTAGGTCTGGACCAGGTTCTGGTGGATCATGCCGGAGACGACGCGGGCTTCGGCGAGGAAGTCCTGGCGGAATTTCGGGTCGCCGGAGAATCGACGGGCGAGGATCTTGAGGGCTGCCGGGCGGTCGAGAGAGATCTGCTTGACCAGGTACACCGTACCCATGCCGCCGGAACCGATGACTCTTTCGATCAGAAAGTCGTCGATGACGCGGCCGCGGTCGAAGGAACGCCGCGGCACCGCCACCTTGCGGGAGCAGCTCGGACAGTCGATCTGGTTACCCAGATCGATAGTGCTGACCTTGTAAGGCGAGAGGCAGAAGACGCACTGGAATTTCACGGAGGCCGCCCTGGGCTGTTGCTGATGCGGCCTTACAATAGCCATGATTCCTGCAGTTCCAGTGCGGCGACAAGCTTCCGCAACGGAGACGCGGACGATCTGCCCGCCATTCTCGAAAATTTCCTCGCCGAACCGGGAACCTCGGCAAAAAAACTGCATCTATTGTGTGCAACAGCAACACCGCCATCCTCCCAGGACCGACCTCATGAAAAACCACTGCCCCAGCTTCGAAGAGATCTCCGCCGCCATCGACGGCGAAGCCGATCTCCAGCCCCACTTCCAAGAGTGCGCCATCTGCCGCGAGCTCGCCGCCGATCTCCGGCGCGCCGATTCCCCCCTGCGCCGCGCCGGCGCCGGCCTGCCCCCTCCCCCCGCGGTCGAAGAAGCGATCCGCCGCGCCTGCGCCCGCCAAGCCGAACAAGGCCGCCGCCAGCGCCGTGTCATCCCCTTCATCCTCAGCTCGGCCCTCAAGGTCGCCGCCATCCTCGGCGTCGCCGGCCTCGTCCACTTCTTGGTCAAAGAGCAGCAAGCCGGCGAGAAAGAAAGCCGCAATGTCGCCAAGCAGGATAAGCGCGATGTCATGCCCGTGCTCGGCCCGGTCAAGGAAACCCCCATCCTCAACCGCATGGACAGCCAGAACATCGCCGTCGACGCCAACAAGGTCCGCCTCGCCGGCGTCACCACCGGCCCGGTCAGCAAGGTGGACGGCCTCGCCGTCCCCGACCATGTCGAGCATGTTTGGGTGTGCAACAATCCGGAAGCCGGCATGGAGCTCTTCCACGGCCTCCTGCCCACCAACGGCGTCTTCCTCAGCCATACCGAAGAATCCGCCCTGGTCGCCGAAAGCCGACTCAGCGACACCGAGCTGGTCGCCTTGATCGACAAGCTCGCCCTTGAAAGCTCTCTGCAACTCCTCTCCCCCGGCCTGCCCCAACCCGGCACCGCCACCCGCCTCAAGCTCAGCGGCAAATCCATCCTCTACCGGATCAAGATCGCCAAGCGCTGAGATCCCGCTCCACCTCAAAAAGGCCTGCCGCTTCCGGCAGGCCTTTTTCGTTACTGGAAAAACTTGCTTCTCGCCAAGTAGCAGGTGTAGATTGAGCGCAACCCCGTCTGCGCGCAGCGCCTTGGACTGCGGCAAGCATTGCCGCCTTCAATGGCGGCGGAGCCGCGTCTGCGCGCAGCGCCTTGGACTGCGGCAAGCATTGCCGCCTTCAATGGCGGCGGAGCCGCG
>CAMCSH010000217.1 GCA_945877655.1 Lentisphaera araneosa HTCC2155
GCGCTGGCCGGCAGGATGGCCACGAGCTTGGGAGTGTCGAGCCCGCCCTCGGCGCTTGGAGCGGCGGTGTTAAGGCTCAGGAAAAGACTGGCGGCTAGGGAAATAAGCATGTCGGGACTCCTCGGTTTCGACGGCTTTTTGCCGTCACACGCCGAGATAGATAGCTTCGAAATCGTCCCCGTTTCGGCATTCAATTGGAAAGGATTCTTGAGGTGGCGTCCATGTCCAACTATCGCGGCGGACAGATTTTGGTCGGGGTCGATTATGATTGCCGACTGCAAGGCATAATCGCAGAGCAACTGCGCCAATTGCTGCGGTTTTTAGAATGAACTTCGCTTTAGGCGCGTCGGATGAAGAGCTGCTTGCCTTGCTGCACTAAGGCGAAGGCGGCGAATTCCACAAAGCCCGAAGCGCGGCACCGAGCGGCATAATTCTTGTCGGCGATCTGCTTCAAGGCATCAGCTAAAGCAGCTTGCGGGTCATCGTCCTTGGCGATCGCCTTGAATTCGAAAATTTTGGGCACTCCAAACTGCGTTGGATGCTTGGGAATGAGAATCATGTCGGCGCGTCCAAGCCCAGATTCGCGATTGGATTCGATCGAATAGCGATTCGAGAGGTTGGCCGCCATGGCGAGGAAGAAACCGTGGATGAAGGCTTCAGGTTCTTTGGCGACATCATGGAAGCTGACGATCTGGAGGAAGAGCTCGCCCAGTTCTTTTTGCAGCTTGGCGGCGTCATCTTCGAGAATCGCATCAAGGATGGTGACCAAGCCCTTATAAGAAGGCTTCCAGTAAGCTCTTTGAATGAAGGAGCGAAAAATTGAGCGTAATTCTTCATTGGGCAAGGACAAAGAGTGAACTATGTCGCCGGCAGAATTTTTCTTTGATGACCCAACCTTGAGATAGCCGGTATGAACGAGGAAACTCCACAACGAATCGGGGTCGCGGGCGATATCGGCAAAAACGGTGTTGTCATTAAGGACAGCGCGAACTTCCCGTCCCTCCAAAATGCCTTGAAGTTGCTCCCGGATGTCGTCTTCGCGTGCCGCGAGCGACTCATAAACGAGGGCGTTGTCGGAGGTGTTAACCCAGTAGGGCTGGGGGAGGGAGGAGGGCTTCTCTACGAAGTGAGTGATCGACCAAGGATTGTAGATGGTCGTCTGGCCGAATTTATAGCCGTTATACCACTGCCGCGCCTCATCAAGGCGACTTCTCTGACCGAAGTCCGTTAGGAGCTGTTTGACTTCGTCCTCGGTGAAGCCGAATTTATCTTCAAAGGCGCCTTCATCCAAGACGGTGGCAATTTTTGGATTATTGAGACCAGAGAAGAGGTTCTCTTTACCAATGCGCAGGATGCCGGTCATCACGCCCTTGAAGATCGAGGTATTGTCCTTCAGGCCAGCGCTGAACCAAGGGCGGAGCAACTTGATTGCTTCGGTGAGGTATCCTTCCATCCAGGCGTTGATCAGCGGCGAATCATATTCATCAATAAGGATGGCGACTTCTTCGCCGTGGACGCGCTTCATCCATGTGGAGAGGGTGAGAAGGGAGGACTGAACCTCATCGAGACTGGCTTGCGATGATCGCAATGCGCGGAAAAGTCGGGTCTCATCTTCGTCGAGATAAGCAAGTAACTCGGCATTCTCTCCGATGAGTGTCGCCATGGCGTGGACGAACTTCAATCGCAAGGCCTCAATGTCATCGAACTTCCAGTCTTTCATCGTCAGATAAATCACCGGATGACGACCTTTGTGGCACAGCACGATGTCTGGCTCTTGCATTAATTTCAGGCCGGCGAAAAGCACGTCCTGATCGGCAACCTTGCGATCAAGGAAAAGGCGAAGTGTGCTCATATTAAGAGTCTTGCCAAAGCGCCTCGGGCGGGGAAGGACGATGATGTCGGATCCCTTGAGAATCTCCGCAACGAAGAGAGACTTGTCGACGTAATAGCCACCGCTCTTCCGCAGGGTGCGGAAGTCGCTGGTGCCGATCTTGATGGTGAGATGAGTCATGCTTGAAGCATAGCCGTAAAACCGCTCATTGCCAGTGTGGCAGCCATTCGAGCGTCGGGCTGCTTGCCGCGAATCAGGGCGAAGTGCACTCCCAGGGTCTGCCGTTTTTGCGAGCTGTATCACTCGGGATTCTAATCTGCAGGCTTGGGAGTGAGGGAACGAGGGATGCGCTCCTGCTTTACTCCCTCACTCCCTACCTCCCTCACTCCCTGTTTCGACGCTGACGGCGAAGTGAATCCAAGATCAAAATGGACTGATACACACATCGGTTCATTGCAGGCAAGGCACCAGCTTGCGGCAATGGCGGGCGATCATCAATTCCTCGTCGGAGCGGACGACGGCGACGGTGCAGGCGCTGCTCGGGGAGCTGATGATGCCCGGGGCGGGGAGCTCGGGATCGGCGAGGTAGACGCCGAGGTGTTCGAGGCCGGAGCAGATGCTGCGGCGCACGGCGCTGGCGCCTTCGCCGATGCCGCCAGTGAAGATCAACTGGTCGAGCCCTGCGAGATCGGCGGCGTAAGCGCCGATCTGGCGCCGGACGCCGTCGCAGAACATCTCGATGGCGAGATCGGCAGCGGGGAATTGATGGCGCACTTCGAGGAGCTGCCGCATGTCGCCGCGCAGACCGGAGACGCCTTTCAGGCCTGACTCGTGGTTGACCAGGTTCTCGAGTTCGTCATAGGTGTAGCCGAGGTGCTTGATCAGATAGATCAGGACGTTGGGATCAAGATCGCCGCTGCGGGTGCTCATCATCAGTCCGCTGGTCGGGGTGAAGCCCATGCTGGTGTTGAGTGGGCGTCCGTCACGCAGCGCCGCCAGGCTGCAGCCATTGCCGAGATGGGCGATGATGACGCGCCCTTTTTTCGCAGCCGGATGGGTTGCGAGGATCGATTCGTATGACAGCCCGTGAAAGCCGTAACGCCGGACCCCGGCATCCCAGAGGAAACTCGGCAGGGGTTGGCGCTGCGACCTCTCCGGCAGCTGACGGAAGAAGGCGGTGTCGAAGCAGGCGACCTGAGGTACGCCGGGGAAGTGCCGCAGCGAATCTTCGATCATGGCGATCTGACTCGGCAGATGCAGAGGCGCCAGATGGATCAGGCAGCCCAGGGAGCGAAGCAGCCCGGCATCGATGCGCTTCGGCTCGGCGAACAAGACGCCGCCATGGACGACGCGGTGGCTGATGGCGACCGGCGGTTTGATGCCAAGGCTGTCGAGGAGGACGATGATGGCGCTAAGCGCCTCTTCCGGCGCCGGAGAGGCCATGGTGCGATCGATGCGTTTGCCATTGTTTTGCTGGATCCAGAGGCGTCCCATCGGCTGGCCGATGCCTTCGACGGCGCCGCGGAGCAGCTCGATCTCGCCGCCGCCATTGCATTGGAAGACGGCGACTTTGAGCGACGAGGAGCCGCTGTTGATGACGAGGATGTTCATGTCTGGGCTCCTTGCCATTTCCAGTCGCGGATTTCCGGCAGGTCGATGCCGTGTTCTCTGATGTAGGCCTTGTGCTCAAGAAGCTTGTCGCTCAGCCATTGGCGGGCCGGGCCGGCTTTTTCCGCCAGGCGGGGAACCCGCTCGATGGCGTCGCCGGCGAGGCGGAAGCGGTCGAGATTGTTGAGCACCACCATGTCGAAGGGAGTGGTGGTGGTGCCTTCTTCCTGGTAGCCGTGGACGTGGAAATTGCCGTGATTGCGGCGGCGATAGGTGAGGCGGTGGATCAGTCCGGGGTAGCCGTGGTAGGCGAAGATCACCGGTTTATCGACGGTGAAGAGGGCGTCGAAATCGGCGTCGCTGAGGCCGTGCGGATGTTCCGCCGGGTCCTGCAGCTTCATCAGGTCGACGACATTGACGACCCGCAATCTCAGCTCGGGGAAGAAGCTGCGCAGCAGCATCACGGCGGCGAGGGTTTCCAGTGTCGATGCCGCCCCGAAGCCAGCCGACGAGCACGATGATGGCGCAGAGGATGGCGACCAGGAGCAGCAGCATTCGCCCGAGGCGGTTAAGCTTTTGCTCCAGCGGAGTGGCTCGGTCTTCCGCCGCATCGAGCAAGGCGCCGATGTGGCCAGCCTCGGTTTTTGCGCCGGTCGCAGTCACCAGCATCAGCCCTCGTCCTGCGGTCACCGCTGTGCCGAGAAAAACGAGGTTGAAGCGATCGCCCAAGGTCGCGTCTGCGGCCACCACGGCCTCGAGGTTTTTATTGACGGCCAGGGACTCGCCGGTCAGCGTCGACTCCTCAATCTGAAGTTGGATGGATTGGACCAGTCGGCCGTCGGCGGGCACCCGGATGCCGGCGGAGAGGACGACGAGATCGCCGGTCACCAGGTCCGTCGCCGGCACTTGAAGATGCCGTCCAGCGCGAATCACTTCCGCCTGGGGTTGAGCTTGTTGGCGCAGCGACGACAAAGCTTTTTCGGCTTGCCATTCGGTGAAGAAGCCGAGGGCGGTGTTGAGCACGATGACGAGCAGGATGGCCAAGGCTTCGAAATGATCGCCGAGGCACCAGGAGATGACCGTGGCGGCGAGAAGCAGCAGCGGAATGATGCTGCGGAATTGCGAAAAGAAGATCATCACCGCGGTGCGCCGGCGCGCCGTGCTCAGACTGTTGGGTCCTTGCTCGGCGAGGCGCTGCGCCGCATCTGCATCGGTCAGGCCTCGAGCGGCATCACTTCGCACTTTCGCCGCAGTCTCTGCCGGGCTCAGGGTGTGCCAGGCGGCGGGGGCGGGGGAATCTGGGGTCATGATGAGCGCCTAGGGGTTCGGGTCGTTGCGGCTGCGAACCGCCGCTCTGCCGCGAGGGCGAGGGCGAGGGCGACGAGGCCGAGTTGAAGTCGAGAGGGGGGCCTCAGAGGATGCCGGGGGGAGCGTCGTCCGCTGCCGGCTCGGTGTCTGGGCCGGGGCTGCCGGTGTCAGCCGGCGGCAGGCGGCAGTTCCATCGGCTCAGATCCTGGATGCGCCAGAAAGGATCGGACGCAGCGAATTCCTTTTCCACTTTGGTGGAATCGGGTCCTTGAGGATTTGAGCTTGGGAGGCTCAAGGATGGGGTGCTGCGGACATGGCGAGATTCACGCCTTCCAGCGGCTCGACATGCCGACCAATCCGGCCACCACGCAGACGCCGCCGCCGATCATCAGCCAGACCGACTTGTCGGTCGGAGAGCCGGTGAAAAACCGCGAGATGTCCGAACTGAGAGACTCGGAAGCGGTCACCCCCAGTGAGATCAAGACGCCGCCGATGATCAGCAGGGCCAAGGCTAAAATATTGTTCATGAGAATCTCCTTAGATGATAGGTTTGCGATTGTTGATGACTCGGATGAGGATCATGATGACGGCGATCACCAACAGGACATGAATGAAGCCGTGCATCGTGAATGATGAAACGAGTCCAAGCAGCCACAGAACGATCAGAATGATGGCAATGGTAAATAACATAGGAACTCCTTGGTTAACACTTCAAAAAATCGGGTCTTCAGTCAGCCTGTTGCCGCGTTTTTCTACCCCCTATGAAGCAAGTCTAGGCTATACCTTATGAAGCCCCTTGTCGAGCTGCTACAAATCCTATCCAAGGCCGAATAAAATAATTGTAATCACATTATAATCATATGTTTATAATGTTTTAAATAAGATTTTTTCAAGGCTTTCGGTAGGGTTTCACCCTACTCTTGAAGGTAAAATAATAATTCACTCTGCATGATGTTTTTCCAAGGTAGGGTTTAACCCCAATGGAGCGTAGGGTTTAACCCCATAGTTAGCCATGGCTATAGAGAATACATTTACAAAAGATACGATCTCAACAACAGATGTTTGAGATCATAAAACTTCTGAGCGTCCTGAAATATGGCTTTCAGAGGATAGATGAATGCTAATACTCCAACAAAAAAATCAAGGTCATCACCATGCAAAACTCCACCTGTTCGACTCCGGCAAAATTCACCGCTGAATCGGATGCCGGCATCGAAGCGGCTTTCAAAAACACCTACATCTACAGAACCCACCTGAAGGACGACACGATCCATCTCGCCGTCAACAACGGCAAGGTCACGATGACCGGCACTGTTGCCGACGAAGGCAACAAGTCGCTGGCCCAGGCCACCCTCGAAAGCATGCACGGCGTCAGCTGCGTCAACAACCAACTGGTGACCAAAGCGGCCGCCAACGCGGAAAGCGCCGACACTTGGATGGGCCGCAAGGTCAATCTGGCGCTCCTCTTCCACCGCAACGTCAACTTCACCAAGACCTCCGTCAACGTGAAAGACGGCATCTGCACCCTGACCGGCGAAGCTTCAAGCCTGGCGCAAAAAGAGCTCACCGGCGAATACGCCGCTGATATCGAAGGCGTCAAACAAGTCCACAACCACATGACTGTGGCGGCTGCATCTTTCCTCCAAAAACGCAGCGACGCCGAAAAAATCGACGATGCCTCGGTCACCGCCCAGATTCGCACCGCACTGCAATCGCGCCGCTCCACCAACGGCATCGCCGTCAAGATCGTCACCCGTGATGGCAAAGTGACCCTCACCGGCATCGCCACCAGCGCCGCCGAGAAATCGATGTTGAGCAAACTCACCGGCGACATCCACGGCGTCAACAGCGTCGACAATCTGATGACTGTCTCCGAAACCTGCTGCAAATAAGCTCAGGATCTCAACCCCAGTACGCAGCTTGATAAGCCTAAATTCTGGGGTTCCTGGCTATGAGTTGGCGGCGATCGCAAGATCGCCGCC
>CAMCSH010000218.1 GCA_945877655.1 Lentisphaera araneosa HTCC2155
TGCGACTCGTGCCTCGTCGCTACACCCTGGGCTATCGGCTGGCCGCCCCGCTGGGGCGCAATTCAATAAACTTGAACTTGAAACCTACAACTTGAAACATGATCCCTCCCTAGGCCCCTGGGCCGTCATCGATTTCGAAACCGTCGGCGGCCGCCACGGCCCGGTGGCGGTCGAATTCGGCCTCCTGGTGATCAATGCCGAGGGGCAGATCCTGTTTCATCTGGAACGGCAGTTCCCGCCGCCGGATGATCCCGGCCGCTCGAGTCCCATCCCCAGCGGTCTCCTGCAACTCTGGCCCGAGATTCTCCCTTGGTTGGAAAGCAGCGTTCTCACCGGACACAATCTCGGTTATGATGAAGCCCTTTTGCACGCCGCCTTCCCCGGCTTCCGTCCTCCGGCCAAGCTCGATACTTTGCAGCTGTCGCGTCACTGCCTGCCCAAGGCGCCGGAGCATTCCCTTGAAGCGCTGGCGAGCGCAGCGGGGATCGACGCCGAGTTGCGGCAGATGGCAGTGAACGGCCACTTCCGTCCCCACCGCGCCCTCTACGACTGCTTCGCCTGCGCTTTGCTGCTGCTGCACCTGCGTCGCCTGCCCCAGGCCGCCGCTTTTTTGCGACCAGCGCAAGGAAACTTGTGGGAATAAAAAACCTCCGCTGGAAGGCGGAGGGTTTTTGGGGAGGCTGGGAAGAGATTTATTCCCAAGACTTGATAAGTTTGCCGTTGCTATCCGTAGTCCAAGCAGCGGAGGACTGAGGAACTTGTTCTTGTGTGGGTGGGCCAGCAAGTACTACGCCATCTCCGTCACCGTCCACAGTAATAGTCACCGAGTTCTGCCACGGGCTAAGTATCATCGATGTCTTCAGTTTTGTCACCAAGACATATTGCGACACAGGGTCTCCACAAATCATTGAATACTCAACGCAAACTGCCGGAGACGCATTTTCTTCTGCAGCAGATTGCGCCGGATATCTTCCCCATTTATTTTTATACTGTTCCAATGCCGCCCTAACATTGGCGACATCCGCAAGGAACTGGGTCCGTTTACCGGCGTTGACAGCGTGCTGAACACCTACCAAGAAGAGGGACATGAGAATGCCGATGATGCAGATGACCACCAACATTTCGATCAGGGTAAATTTGCGGCGTTTCATAGTGTGGATCCTTGTGAATTCAGGGATTAGTCGGTTGAGCACCCAAAGATGTGGAGCCATCAGAGACAAAAGGTGACCCGCTCCACGGGCAGGCCGCAAAAACGGTAAATTTCTTGGTGCTTGTATTAAAAACCACTTGCATCTTGTTTGTCCCCCCAAGTTCACCGCCGGTCCATGGAAGCGTCAATTGCTTAGTGGTGGATACATCGCTAGCATGAGCATAAAAAACGATCTGTCGTGGGTTGTTGGCTGCTGCAGAACTGGCGTTAGAAAGAAAATTTTTCACCAAGTCCAGTTTGATGTCGCAGGTGTTAATCACTGCAGGGGCGATGAAGCCACCGTCGGCACCTGCATCCCCGCTTAGAGGAAGCACTCCATAAGTATCGACATACTGCTGTACGGCGCTCTTCACCATCGCCATCTGCGCCCGCGCTTTAGTCTTCTGGGTTTCCCGGTAGGCGGCCATGACGGCGGGGAGGAGGATGGCCATGAGGATGGCGATGATGCTGATGACAACCAGGAGTTCGATCAGAGTGAAACGGCTGCGGCGCATGGGGTTCTCCTCGTTTGGGTCTTGAGCCAAGTATACACGACTTGTGCATCTTGCGCCAGTATTTTTGAAAAAGCTTGCAAAGCGCCCGCGGTGTGGCGTATAATAGACCATCCACCCAGGAGGAAAATTCTTATGAGCGAGCACGCGCACAAAGGCCACAAGCCGCAGAAGGCTTACGAAAACGACGCCTTCATGAACAGTTCCGATGGCCGCCTCCTCCGGATCATGGCGGAGATGCTGGAGCCGCAACACCGCTTCCGTCGCCAGAAGATTCGCGACAGCGTCGCTTTCTTCGGTTCCGCCCGGATCAAGTCGGCGGCCGCCGCCCAGACGATGATGCACGAGGCCAACCAGGCGAAACGCAACAAAGCGGAGAAGGTCCTGGCGGCGCAGCGGGCCCTCGACATGAGCCAATATTACGAAGGAGCGGTCGAACTCGCCCAGATGTTGACCCGCTGGTCGATCGAGAAGAACTTTGATTACTACATTTGCTCCGGCGGCGGACCCGGTATCATGGAAGCGGCGAACCGCGGCGCCTCCCTGGTCGAAGGCGGGCGCAGCATCGGCCTCAATATCAGCCTGCCCTTCGAGCAATACCCCAACCCCTACATCTCGGAAGAGCTGAATATCGAGTTCAACTACTTCTTCATCCGCAAGTTCTGGTTCGCCTATCTCGCCAAGGCGATCGTCGTCTTCCCCGGCGGCTTCGGCACCATGGATGAATTCTTCGAAGTCATCACCTTGATCCAGACCCGCAAGACCAGCAAGCAGATCCCGATGATCCTCTACGGCTCGGGCTTTTGGAAAAAGCTGATCAACTTCGATTTCATGGCCGAAACCGGCATGATCTCGCCCGACGACCTGAAGCTCTTCCAGTTTGCCGACACTCCTCTCGAAGCCTTCAATATGATCACCGTCGAACTCGAGCGCCTGCGCAAGCTGCACCCGAATTATTATCGCTGAGTCAGCCTCGCCCGGCAGCTGCAGAGAGCAGAGCAATTTTTTCACCACAGAGGCACAGAGAGCACAGAGGGAGCAACAGATTTTTGTTGATGAAAGAAAAACCCTCTGTGTCCTCTGTGTCTCTGTGGTGAATTCGGCTTCTGCGGCTTCCGTACGAAAGTCAAGGCGGGCAATCTCCGGCAGGGGCTTGCCCGCCGTCTTTTCCATGGCAGATTGCGCGGCATCCGCAAAACCTCCAGGAGAATTTCCCCCATGGCTTTCGATCACGGCAGCGTTTCTTTCAGCCTCTTCAAACTCGATGGCGAACTGCCCGAGGATCTCCTGACTCGCCTCGAGGCCAAGGCGATGAAACCGCTCGACAAGGTCGGCGAAGAGCCGGTCAGCGGCTTCGCCGCCCGTCACATCCTGGAAACTGAATTCACTACAGAAACCTGCTGGATCGGTGACTTCTGCCACTTCCATTATGCTACTGCAGTGCGCCGCGTCCCGCCCGCCTTGCTGGCGGCGGAATGCGCCAAGCGCGAACTCGCGGCGATCAAGGTCGCCGGCTCGGAAGGCAGCGGCTATCTGTCGCGCAAACGCCGCACCGAGATCAAGGAAGAGGCCCGCAAAGAGCTGATCAAGCAGGGTGTGCCGCAGATCCGCGGCATCCCGGTCCTGATCGATCCGCAGGCCAGCCTGATGTACATCGGGATCGCCTCGGCCAAAGGCGCCGATGAAGTCGCCACCGCAATTCTCGAAGCCCTCGAAATCCCGATGCTGCCGATCACCGTCGAGACCAGCGTCGCGGAAGTCCTCGCCACCTCCGGCGAACAGCTCGACCCGATCCAATTGGTCGACGGCTTTGAAGACGGCACCGAGCGCTGGATGGGCCGCGATTTTCTCACCTGGGTGTGGTTCATGGCAGAGCAGGACGGCGGCAAGTTCACCGTGCCCGACCTCGGCGAATTCGCCGTCGGCGTCGACGGCCCTCTCACTCTCGCTGCGGAAGGCGAAGGTTCGCACGAATCGGTCTTGCGCAAGGGCGTCCCCACCGGCGCCCCCGAAGCCGCCGCCGCTCTCGCCTCCGGCAAGAAGCTGCGCGCCGCCCGCCTGATGATCGGCCGCCCCGATGAAGCCTGGCACCTCAGCCTCGACGCCGACTCGCTCGGCTTCCGCAGCGTCAAGCTGCCCGACGGCGAGAAGATGAACAAGCTCGAACGCTTTGAAGAGCGAGCTGAATTTCTGCACACCCTGCAAGCCGCCCTCCGCGCCCTGATGGCACGCTTCGCCAAAGAAGTCTCCGGCCGCAAACGCTCCGCCACCGTCGAAGCGATGCGCGACTGGGCCCTCGGCCGCGGCCTGCAAGAGAAGCCGAAGAAGAAGCGTTCCTGAGCTCAGTTAAACAGTCGGATCCGACAGGAAATTTAGTCGAATCCTCAATTTCATAACTAGAAGCTTCCTTTAGCTTGGCGAAGTCGCAAGGATATCCGATAAGATCAAGCAACCCAAGGAAGATTATGAAACTCGCACTCGTCGTCATGGCCGCAGGCATGGGCTCCCGCTACGGCGGCCTCAAACAACTGGACCAGTTTGGTCCCTCCGGTGAATCAATCATCCACTACTCGGTCTACGACGCCATGCGCGCCGGCTTCACCAAGGTGGTCTTCATCATCCGCCGCGACTTCGAAAAAGAGTTCCGCGACCAGATCGGCTCGCGCTTCGAAGGCCGCATCGAAGTCGCCTACGCCTTCCAAAGCATCGACGATCTTCCCGACGGCCGAAAAGTGCCGGAAGGCCGCACCAAACCCTGGGGCACCGGCCAGGCCATCCTCAGCGCCAAAGACGTCGTCAGCGAAGCCTTCGTCGCCATCAACGGCGATGACTTCTACGGCGCCGACGCGTACAAGCAGGCGGCCGAATTCTTCCGCCAAGGCAAGGACCAGTTCTGCATGGTTGGCTTCCAGATCGGCAAGACTCTGTCGGAAAACGGCACCGTCACCCGCGGTCTCTGCCAGGTCGAGAACGGCAATCTTTGCGGCGTCCGCGAAACCACCGGACTGATCCGCAAAGGCGAGTTCATCGTCTCCGACGCCGGCGACCAGCTTTTGGGCCATGAACCGGTGTCGATGAACATGTGGGGCTTCACCCCGCGCCTCTTCGCCCAGCTTGAATCCCGCTTCTCCAAATTCCTCGCGACCGAAGGCAACGAGCTGAAAAGCGAGTTCTTCATCCCGAAAGTCGTCGACAACTTGATCAAAGAAGAAGGCGAAAAAGTCGCGCTACTCGATACCTCGTCGCAGTGGTTCGGCGTCACCTATCAAGAGGACAAGCCGGAGGTCAAGGCGCGTCTCGACGCCCTCCACGCCGCCGGCCAATATCCGGCGAAACTCTGATCCTCGCCGTCTTCGCTTCTCGCTCTATCAAAGTCTGGCTCAACGGACACAATCATTCGACCTATGCAATTCGAGATTTAGCTCAGTACAACCGCAGAAGACGCAGAAGAACGCTGAACAGAATGAGAAATTCTCACTCACCAGCATCATGAGATCGAATCGACGTGCAGTTCAATAGGCCTCTTCCGCACCAGATGGTATCTCGCTTATTCTGCGTTTTCTGCGGTTAAAATGAGCTTCGTCAGTTTGGCGTCTGAGTTACACAGGTCGAAAAACTCCACTTCGCCCAGCTCCTTGACCATGCCGGGAGCCAAGTGGTCGAGGTGAATGTTGCTGATGTTGAGCCGGATCAGGCGCAGGCAGCGGTGGCCGATGGCCTTCACCATCTTGCGGACCTGGCGGAACTTCCCTTCGCTGAGGGTGATCAAGAGCCAAGTGTGCGGGTAGGCCTCGCGCGGATCCCGGGCGTATTTGTAGATGGCTCTGGGGTCCTCGACGAGCTCGACCGCATCGGGCTTGGCGAAGTAGAGTTCTTTCGGTCCGATCGGAATGTTGACGCCGTTTTGCAGCTGCAGAAGAGTTTCGGGAGTCATGACATATTCGACCATTACCAAATACGAACGGGCGTGGGCCTTGGGACAGCGGAAGAGCTTGGTCGTCACGCTTTTGTCGGTGGTGAGAATGAGCAGGCCTTCCGAGCCGCTGTCGAGCCGACCGATGGCATGGGTGCCCGCGGGGAAATCGAAATCCATGTCGCCGAGCAAGCCGACTTGGTGGCTGCTGATGAACTGCGACACCATGTTGGCTGGCTTGTTGATGAGGAAGTAACGATGCTTGCTGGGCTCAGTCATGCGATGGCGACTGGGCAGCTAGGGGAAGTCGGCGGGCGCGCAGCGGACATGGGGGCATCCTTATCATGATCACCGCCAAGTGAGCGCAGCCTCAGCCGCTGTCTAGGGAAAAGCCAGATTTCGCGTGCGCTGGCCGCGACATTTCTGACTCGCCTAATAATGCGCTCATTTTTAGACGGGCTGCCTAATAATCTTTGCGGGCATTCTAGTTTGTCCAAATTGTCACAGCTAATCCTTTCAACCTTTGAACCTTCCAATCTTTCAACTGCGGTTTTTAGGTTGAAGCCCGTCCCTTCGGCCTCAGCTTCACCGGTTTCGTCCACATTCCCGCCGACGGCGAATACAGCTTCAGCCTTCAGCATCGCATGCACGGGAGGGGCCAGGCTCTTCCTGCACGACATCCGCCTCATCGACGCCCATTTCAAACCCGGCGCCGCCAGCGAGAAAACGCATCACAAGGTCGGGTGGCACCCCACCCGCCTCTCCTGCCGCCACGTCCGCATCGACGCCATAAAACTGCACCTCAGCCTCACTAAGGTCCAAGGCCAAGAAATTCCCATGATATCATCCTGAGATCCAAAATTATTTTTCCTCAAGGCTAGTAATCTACCTGAATATTCATTTCAGATAATAAATTGCATCTTGCGAACTCGAGAGTCACGAGTTCTCCTCCCTGATCCCTAGCAGCTCCAGCTGGCCGGGAGGCAAAGAAACAGGATCAGGCGGCGGCTTGATCCTGTTTCAATTGCTGCGCCTGGATGATCATCGCGATGAGGAACTCCGAGGGGGACTGACCT
>CAMCSH010000219.1 GCA_945877655.1 Lentisphaera araneosa HTCC2155
CCGCACGGAGTGCGGCGGTCCCGGCAACGGCAAACACCGCACGGAGTGCGGCGGTCCCGGCAACGGCAAACACCGCAAGGATTGCGGCGGTCCCAGGGAACGACGTCTTCACTCCTTCCGAAGCGGGCGGAGGAAGGTCACCAGGCTGGCGAGCAGGGCGAGCAGGGGGATGAGCCAGAGGTTGCGCGAGGGGCTGCCGGGGGGCAGGGGCGTGGGCTCAAGCTTGGTGGCGAAATCGACCTGCAGGGCCTGGCTGGGATCAATCATGACTTCGCGGTAGAGATTGAGGCGATTGCCTTCTTCCGGCAGGCTCAGACGCAGGGGCAGGACGGCGTCGTCGGCGGTGCGTTGCAGGGCGGCGAGGCGCTCGGCGATGCGGCCCATCGCCGAGGCGTCTTCGTCGTCGAGCTGTTTGCTCAGCTCGCGGGCATAGGCGTCGGAGAAGTTGCCCTTGTTGAACTGGACGGATTGGTTGGCGAAAGATTCGGCGTCCTTCTGCGAGCCGCCGCGGGCCCGCAGATTGGCGCGGCGGTTGACCAGGGCGGCGGTGGTGTTGTCGCTGAGCAGGGCTTGATATTGCACCCGGGCGTCTTCATTGAGGTCGCTGAGTCCTTGCGACAATTGAACCGCCTGATTGAGGCATTGCGCCGCTTCCTCGCGCTTGCCTTTGCGGGCCAGCAAGGCGCCTTGTTTGAGCAGGCTGGCGGCGTCGATTTGCGCCGTGGCGGCGGGGGTTTTCGCGGGATAGAGCTGGGCCGAAGAGGCGAGGCGGAGGCTGCCGCCAAGAGTGCGGGGATCAAGCTCGAGCTCGGGCGGTGTGAACAGGCTCCAGCGGATGTTTTTCAGGGGGAGATCGAAGCTGGGACCCGGGATCGACCAGCGGCCAGCGGCGTCGACTTTCGCCTTCTGCGACCAGACCAGCTCGACCTCGAGCGCGGTCGCGTGGCGGGGCAACGGGATGGCGCAGGTGCCGTCCTGTTGCACCGGCAGGACCGGCGATTGATTGACGAAGGCGGAGGCGAGGCTGGAGCCGGCCGGCAGGCGCACCACCAGCTCGGTCTTGGTGCCGGCTTGCAGATGGATCAGGGCGCGGCAGAGACAGGCGCCGTCGAGGGCGGCGAGGGTCTGGATGTCGACCGAGCTGACGCTGGCGGCGAGCTGCTTCGCCTCGGCGCGACGGCTGAGCTTCAGGTCGATCAGGTAATCGGCTTCGGCCGAGCGCAGGCAATGCAGGGCGAGGCCGGCTTCGGTACTGGCGAATTGCGGCGGCAGCAAACGCGGGTCGGCCTTGGTCAAGGCGCCTTTGCGGGGACTCAGATCGACATCCATTTCCGCCGGAGTGTGGACCAGCAGGTGGCCGCGCTGGCGCTCGATGCCGTCGACGAGGATCGGCTGAACCGTTCCGACGCCACCGGCGACCCAGGTCTGACAGCTGACTTCGAGGCGGCATTCGCCAAAGATTTTGCGGCCGAATTCGACCTGCCAAAGGCCGTCGCCGAGCTGGTCGACGCGGCTGATGTCGGCGCCTTTGACGTCGAGAGCGGCGATGCCGGCGGGAGCGTGAATGTGAAGGCTGCGGACCGGGGCGTTTTCGATCTTGAGAAGGAAGACGGCGCCGAGCTGGAGCTGGTCGTCGCGGACCTTGAGGGTCTGCAGGTATTCCGCTTCGACGCGGGGCGCCAGCAGGCTGCGTTTGAGGCTGGTTTTCCAGCCGGGTTTGAGGATGGGGAAGGCGGCGACGCCTTCCGCCGGGAGGGCGAGCGAGCCGATGCCGGCGGCGCCGGGGATGGGCGCCAGGCGCTGGCCGCGTTCGGCGGCGATCTGGTAGCGCCCGCCGCGACGGAGCTCTCCTTTGACGCCGCAGCTCGGCAGCTCGAGGTCGCCCGCGCTGGCGGGTTCGGCCCGGACCAGTACCAGACGCAGCGGAATGTCGCCGCGCACCTTGTCGGCAAAGGTCAGCAGGCAACGGCGCTTGGCACCGCGGCCGAGCTCGTCCCAGCGGGCCAGGCCGGGGGCATCGAGCGACTCGATCTCGTAGCCGGCGGGCAGGCTGAGTTCCATCGCGAAGACCGGGGCTTTTTCGACGTGGACGGTGAGGACCGAGGAGAGGACGCTGCGGTCGTCGCCGAGGCTGAGGCTGGATTGTTCGTCGACCGAGATTTCGGCAACCACGGCGGCGAGTCTGAGCTGCAGCGAGGCTCCGGCTTCGAGGTGACGGTAGCCGCTGAACAGAGCTTCGCCGCGGCAATGCGCCGCGAGCTCGGGGAAGAGGGCGATGAAGCCCGCCGCATCGTCATCCGGCGCGGTTTTGCGGCTGCCGCTAAGGCGGAAGGCGATGCCGGTTTCGGCGCAGACGAAGAGGCGGCCGCGGCTGGTCGAGGAGGCGGGCACTTGCAGGGCTTCGACCTTGAGCTCGGCGTCTTTCCCGGCGGGCATCTGGGCCCGCACCAGGAAGCTGGCCTTGCCGCTGAATTTCTCGGCCAGGGCGATCTCGAGCAGACCGGTTTTGGGATCCCAGCTCCAGGCGTGGCCGCCGTCGACACGGGTGACCACTTGTCCGGCCGGGAGTTTGAGCTGAAGGGTCTTCATCTGGCCGCGGGCGAGCTCGACGTCGATGCGGTGCAGCAGGGTGACAAAGCCTTCGCCGCAGATGGCGGCGCTGGAAACCTCGGCGAAGAGCACCGGTTTTTCGGCGATGCTCTGGGCCGGCTTGCGGCGGAGGACGACGGCGCTACGGGCCTGACGCGGCAGGAGGACGCTGAGCTGGCTGGTCTTGCCGCCGGGGAGCGGGCTCAATTGAGCTCGGGCGAGAGGCGAGTGGCCGATGATCTCCCAATCAGTGTCGGGTAGCTCGACGCTAAGCTCGGCGATGAGCGCCGGACAGGCCGGGAATTCCAAGGCGAGTTCATCGTCGGCGGAGGGGCGGACCAGGAAACCGAGCTTCTGGCGGGCGATCAGGATGCCGTCGTCCTTGGCCTTGAGATGGCGGCTGTCGGCGAGGAATTCCGCCTCTTTCGGCACTTCCTGGGAGAAGAGAATGGCGCCGGGCAGAGCGAAGGGCAGCAGCTCGTCTTCCTTGACCTTGGTGCGCAGCCAGACGGCGTCGCCACCCAGTTGCCAGGAGGGACGGCCTTCGGGATTGCTGCCGAGGCTGGCTTTCAGCTCCAGCTTGACGCTGTCCCACTGCTGGCCCGGGGCCGGAGCCGGCGCTTCCTCGGCACGACCTTGCGGCGCCAGGGCAGGCAGGAGGCAGAAGGCGAGGAGCGCGGCGGCAGCAGCGCGGCGGCGGAGGATCATTCCGGTGACTCCGTGGCTGAGGATGGCGCCCAGGCCGAGCAGACCGGAGCAGAGCAAAACAAGCACCAGCAGCATCTCCGCCGAAGGAACGCCCTTCACCGCGAAGATCGCCAGGCCGGCACCGGCGGCACCCAAGGCGACGCGCGCCGGCGCCGGACGCAGGAAGAAGGCACCGAGGAGCGCCAGTATCCCCGCGATCAGCAAGGGCGTCTTGACCTGTGCCTGCCCCCGTTCGGCACTGGCATTCTGATCGACAGCGACGGCCTCGAGACGAGCGGTGTCACCGGCCTTGACGACGTTGCGGCTGAACTTCAGTTCCGACTGGCTGACTTCCGGCGAGCGGTAGCCGTGGCTGTTCATCTGCGAGATCTCGACGAAGGCCTGCAGCAGAAGGATCAGGCAGACGAGGCTGAGGCCGCCGGCGAAGACGCGCGGGCCGGTGCTCCATTCGACCCGGCAAGCCAGGGCGAGGAGGAAGCCGAGGGCCAGCGCCAGGATCAGCAGCAGCGGGCAATTCGACATCAGACGGCTAGCTACCGAGCCCAGATCCGGCGCCGGATTCTTCTGCACCAGGCCGCTGACCGGACGGGCGCCTTCGATGTGATCGAGACTCCAGCCGCCCGGCAGGGTCAGATTCAGATCGCTGAGGACGACATCGGCCTCGAGGCTGGGTGATTCGATTTTCAGCTTGACACCATCGGCGAGGGGCGGGCAGCGCTGAGCGTATTCGATCCGCACCGGGAAGGACAGATTGGGATCGGCGATGCGGGGAATCGGGATCAGGATGCGCTCGCCGTCGGCCGCAGCGCGGACCTTGCGGCCATTGACTTCCACCGTCCACAACTCCGCGCCTTGCGGCAGGCGCAAAGCCAGATGCGGGTGCGACGAGTTTTTCACGATCAGTTTGAGCTCGCCGGTGAGCGAGCCTTTTTCGTCGAGGCCGCACTTCAGATCGGCGCGTTCGACCACCAGGCTCATCAGCGAGGCGTAGTCGCGGGCTTCGAGGCCGACGGCGAGGCTGTGCGGACCGCGCAAAAAGCGCCAGGCTTTGAGCACCGGGTGGCGGTGCAGGGCGAGGTATTCCGCCGGCAGCGAATCGACCGCGGTTTCGACGATGCCGGCATCGGCCTGGCCGCCGCTGACGCTGAGCGCTTGGGCGCCGGAGACGGCGATGAAGCCGTCGTCGCTGAGCACTCCGAGGGGACGCAGTTGGCCGATCTTGAGCTCGCTTTTGCGGGCGGCGATGGCCTTCTCCCAGGAGATCAGCAAGGTGTAGTCGCCGAGCACCGGCTTCTGCAGCAGGACGGCGGTTTTTCCGCCTTCGGTGACGAGGCGGGGATTGTGGGCGCCGTGGATCTGGCATTCCCCCAGGTCGGCCTGCATTTCCAGCTCAAAGCGGTCGCAGGGAGCCCCCGCAATGTGATAGGTGAGTACGGCGGCGAAGGCGGCGGAGTTTTCGCCGACGGTGACGCTGTGCAGGGTTTCGCAGCGCAGCGCCGGGCTGAGGCGGCTGAGCTTGAGTTCCGCCAGCCAGGAGGCGTCGCGGAAGCGCCACACCGATTGCGGCGGGCGGTCGCCGACGGTGACGGCCGGCGGCGGCTGGCGCACTAGCCCTTCCGGCTTGAGCAGGTCGGCGGTGAAGCCTTCCTGGGTTTCGAGAGCGATGGTGCCGCGTTCCGAGCGGACGCCGCGCAGGGCGAAGTGCGGCAGCGGCAGGCTTTCCTGACCCGGCGCGAGGCGGCAGTCGGCGAGGATTTCGGCTTCGCGGCGTCCGCTGACCGGACGGGCGAAAACGAGGCGGAGGAGACGGCTGCCTTTCTCCTCGATCAGATCCCAGGAGGCGAGCTCGGCGGCGGTGACTTTGGCCGGATCGATGCCGGGGCCGATTTCGACCAGCAGCTCGCGCAGTTCGGCTTCACGGATGTCGACCTGCAGGCGGAGACGGGTGGCGACCAGACCATCCTTGGCGAGCAATTGCAGCGCCAGGTCGGAATCGAGAACCGGATTGACCGCTTCGGCCCGGGCGCTGAGTTTCACCGGCAGTTCGGCGAAAGTGAAGAAGAAGGATTGCGCCAGGCCGGCGTCTTGCAGCATCGGGTCGGCGCTGGCGATCCGGGTCAGTCCTTCGCTGAGCACCGGTTCGAGCTTGAGTCGGGCGCGGCTGCCGAGGGCGATCTGGCCGCCGGCGCGGGTCAGGCCGAGGGGACGGGCGAGCAGGATGGGGAAGCCGGCGCCTTCGGTGGCGGCGGCATGGCGAGCCTCGAAGAGGAAATCCCGACTCTGGCCGGCGCCAAGAGCGGCGAACTCCATCTCGGCCCAGATCGCGGCGCCATCTCGGCCGCTGATCCACGACACCGGTCGCCCCTTGGCATCGGCGATTCGGGTGACTTCGAGACCTTCCGGCAATTCGAGGCGGAGGCGTTTCATCTCCCCCTGGGTGCAAGTGAGGCGGAGATTGCCGCGCTGCTCGACCGCGCCGGGCGACACCTCGGCGATGAGACGCAGATCCGCCAGGCCCGCCGCTTCGACCGGCAGGGCCACCGCGGCTTTTTTGCGGAAGGCGCATTGCAGCAGAGTGGTGTCGCCTTCTTCCGGCTGTGCCAGAGCCGAACTCCAGCTCAAGGGCGAGCCTTCGACCGGCAGCAGCGGCGAGGCATTGCGCAGCGCCGGCAGGATATCCGCTGCGGGAACCGCAATTTCGACCGGCAGCGCCGGCATCTTCGGCAGCAGCAACATCGGGCTGGAGCAAGCCAGTTCGACCTTCAGTTCCTCAGCCCGGAATTCGCGATCGAGGACGACATAAAGCGCCGGGCCGATCCACTCCAGGCTCAAACCTTTCGGCAAGGTCGGCAGGGCGCGGAGCGACAAGGCCAAGGGCGCTTCGCCCGTGCCCGCAGCGAGGAGGAGCTTCGTCCCTTTTGTGCCCGCCAGTTTGAGTTCGAGATCGACCTCGATGGCGTTGAGCCGTTCCCCCTCACTCGCCTGCGGCCGGACCTTGACCTTGAGATTCCTCAGGCCCGGCTCCGGCGGATCGGAAAACCAACCGGCGGCCAAGGGCAGGCAAAGGAGTAAAAGCAGGAGAATCAGGGCGCGTCGCATATAAAAACCTCTTGTCTTCGGGTGAGAGTGAACCGTCCCCGAGACGCGTGGGGATAGGCGGGAATTACAGGCGAGGAGAAAAAATCGACCTGTCTCACTCCAAATCACCCAGCCTTTAGCTCAATCGAGCTTGAATTCAGCCAGGATTTGATCCAGCCGCTGATGATGGTGGCGCGAATGACGGCCAAGGCGTAGGAGCCGTCCGCCGACCAAGCCATGCCGCGGCCCTTCTGGCGCTGGCTGGCGCAAAGGTCGCAGGCCTTCTCGGCCGGATTGCTCGACAGAG
>CAMCSH010000220.1 GCA_945877655.1 Lentisphaera araneosa HTCC2155
AGCGATCAGGGAGCCTAACTGCGTTTCGGATGGCAGGCGCGTCCTCACATGGGCGGGCGGAGCAGGTCGGGAGCGGAATGGGTGTTGTAACGAATTTTTGATAGGATAATTCAAGTCGTTCGAAATGAGCTGAATAGTGTATAGAACCAGTTTTTTTGACGCACTTGCTGGCCGATTCGTTGCTTTCGCGTATAAGCTCCAGACGACAGAAAAAGGAACGGGATCCGATGGCGGTGGAGATCAGGCATTGGTATGACGAGGACGGCAGTCTCTGCCTCGACCTCAGCGGCCGTCGCGCCGAACGTTGGCTCTCCGCTTTGGGAGCTCTTCGCCTGCCCTCCACCTTGGATCAATCGCGGGGCGTCCAGGTCTTGCGGGTGCCGCAAGATCACGCGGCGACGGCCTTAATCGAGATCGTCCGGCTCGAGGAAGATCTAAACTCCAGTCGCTGGCAGAAGCTACGCCGTCGACGCAGCGACAAGGTAACCGAAGCGCCCTTGGCCGGCCCGGTCTGGCTCGCCGTGGTGCTGGCCTTGCTGGTCATCCATCTCATCGTCGGCGACATCACTAAAAACCACGAAGTCTTCAGCCGTGCCGATGTCGCTTCCGGCCAAGTCCAGGCGGGGCAATGGTGGCGCTGCATCACCGGGCTGTGTCTGCACGCCGACTTGCCGCACTGGGCTGGCAACACCACCGCGTTTCTGTTTTTCGGCTACGCCTTGTCGCGCCAGACCGGTGAAGGTGTGGGAGCCTTGCTGGTCCTGCTGGCCGGTTTCTTCGGCAATTTCAGCAACTGCTGGCTGCACGATGCGGACCACCGCTGCGTCGGCGCCTCGACCGCCACTTTTGCCATCATCGGCCTGCTTTGCGCGTCATCATTTATCCGTCGCCACGCCGGCGGCGAAGGCTGGCGTTCGTGGACTCTGCCAGTGCTGGTTGCGGTCGCCATGTTCACTCTCACCGGTATCGGCCCGGGCATCGACATCGGGGCACATGCCCTCGGCTTGCTCTGGGGCGCGATTCTTGGCGCTCTCAGCGCACGCTGGTGGCCGCGACTCGCCCGTCTCATCTGGCCCCAGGCGCTGGGCCTGATCCTGGCGGCCGTCCTGCTCAAACTTGCCTGGTTTTATGCTGGAGGACTGCCGTCCTAACTGGGACACAATTGGGACACCCTGAGCAAGGGGCCATTTCAACCTTATCAACGCCGAGTGATCACATGAAGCACGCTGTTTTTGTTGCCGCCGGTCTCAGTCTCTGCCTCAGCGCCTGGGCCGGATTGGAGCTGGTGGCGCCGCCGGCCAGGCTGGAGCCGCCGCCCGATGCGACCCTGATTTCCGCGGTGCTGAAGCTGCGCAATCAAAGCGTCGAAAGCCTGACCTTGCGCGAGATCCGCTCCTGCTGCGGCTGTCTCACCGCGGCGTCGCCGTCCGTCGGCATCGCGCCCGGAGCCGAGTTCGAGCTGCCTTTCAGCTACGATGCCAAGGGCCGCCAAGGCCTGCAGAAGGGAAGCCTGACCCTGGTGCCGGCGACAGGCGAGCCACTGGTCGTGCCGATCGAGGTTTTCCTGCGCCGTTCTTTCGATGCCGAACCTCGCCTGCTGCGTTGGAAAAAGGACGCAGCGGAGTCCTTCCTCGAAGCTCAAATCGAAGTTGATCCCAGCCTCGCCCCGGCGGCGCCGCGGATCAGCAATTCGAGCACCAAATTTCCGGCTGAACTGCGCGCTGGCCCTCGGCCCGGAGTGTGGATTTTGCGGGTGACGCAAGCGACACAAGCGGCCCGCGACAGCTTGACCCTGGAGCTGCCCTTGCCAGGGGACAAAAACAAGTCGATCGAGATTTTCTGCACTCGGGAATGAACGACCTGTACAACTCAACTCCCAAACTGACAAAGCTCAATTTAACCGCAGAAAATGCAGAATGACGCAGCATGAGCGATATGGCATCTGGTTACGAAAGAAGCTTGTCATACCGCACTCCGATACTCATGAAGGGGAATCCTAAATTCAGACTTCCTGACCCGCCGGACGACAGAATTGGGAAGCCACTGGCACCTTCGGTTTTACCCCGAAGGGGTTGCATCTGCCAGCCCGGGGTTGCGACGAGGAACGAGGAGCTACCCCGGGGGCTTGCCAGTGTCCTCAAACCCCAACGGGGTTTCGGCCGCTGGTGCTCCCCGGCCGCACGGAACGAGACGAAACCCCCTTGGGGTTTGAAATCATGCTCGTTTCATCCCCGGGGTAGGCGATGCGCCAACCCCGGGCTGGAGGCCGCAACCCCATTGGGGTTGAGCATCGAGCAGGTGCCATCGGCTTCCCAAAAATCTCCCGCTGCGGGTCAGGAAGTCTGATATTTCACAAACAAACCCAGGGTCGAAGCGACCCTGGGCTACCATGTGCGACCCGCGAGGGGTCGAACAAATGAACAAGAGCAAAATTGGCTATCTTGGATACGCGTGCCGGCTACACTCACTTCTTCGCGTGCTGTTCCTGCCACTTCTTCGGCGTCAGGCCGAGGGTGGCGCGGAATTCCCGGGTGAGATGGCTCTGATCGCAGAAACCGCTGCGCTCCGCGGCTTCCGCCGGACTGAGGCCGCGCAGCAGCCATTCGCTCGCTTTTTCGAGGCGCAGGCGCTTCAGGTACTGGCCCGGCGAGGACCCGAAGTTCTTCTTGAATTTGCGTTCGAAGCTGGAGACCGACAAGGCGCAGACCGCGGCCAGATCCTCCAGCTTGAGGGAGCGATGGAGATTCTCCCGCATGAAGTCCATACAACGGGCGAATTCATGGAAGGGTTCGAGGCGGCGATGGGTCAAGCGTGCGTCACGTGTCACCGCCTCCAGCCCGACGATGCGGCCTTGCGGATCGCGCAAGGGGCTTTTCACCGTGATAAACCACTGCAGCTCGGTCTCGCCCGGCACCAGCTCCAGCTTGTCCTGCAGGATCACCTCGGACTCGAGCACCATCCGGTCGTCGCTCTCGAAGCTGGCCGCCAGGCTGGCGCTGAAGAGCTCGACATCCCGTCGCCCAAGCACCTCGGGCCCGGTCTTGCCGAGCAGTTGCAGCAGGCCGCGGGAAACATAGACGAAGCGCAGCTCAGCGTCCTTGGCGAAGTAGAAGCTGTCGGCCTGGTTCAAGAGCAGCGGCGATGGCAGGTAACAGCCATGGCTGAGGTAGAATTCGGTGTCCCAGAAGTCGTTCATGAGTTTGATCCAAGTGGGTGAGGTGAGAGGGGTTTCGTCGATATCTGGCCTTGCCTATTCCGCGGCGTAAATCTCGTCCGGGGCGCGGGGATCTGTTTTGCTCCCCAGGGGGCTCGTCGGCATCCTGCCGGCTGCTCTCCCTGGGGAGCGCGGCAGTCCCCTGCCGCTGTTGTTCTCAGGAAGCCAAAAAGAGCACGCCGCAAGCGGGCTGGCGCGCTCCCAGGGAAGACAGCCTCATGGCACCCTTCAAACACCCACCCTCACCGCCACATTCTTGAAGGCCGGCGTCCGGGATTGCGGGTCGACATCACGCGGCACCAGAACATTGCATTCGGGGTAATACATCAGGGCGTTGCCGGGGCGGATTTCGTCGAAGGAACGAACCAGGATCTGGTTCATCTTTCCGACGGAGCTGCTGATGCTGACGCGTTGCTCCGGCTTCAGGCCGAGGCGGCTGATGTCGTCGGGGTGGAGGAGAATGACGTCGCGGCGGTCCTGGTGGCGGTAGAGGTCGTATTCCTCGTAGACGACGCTGTTGAATTGGCCTTCGCTGCGCACGGTCATCAGGCGGAGCTGATCGGCGTCGAGAGCATTCTCCGGCAGCGTGTGGCGGAAGAGCTTGGCTTTGCCGCTGGGAGTGGGGAATTTCGGCTCGTGGAGGACGCGTCCGGCCACCGGGAATTCGGTGCCGGTGGCGTCGACCTGGGCGATGGCGCCGTAGCCGGGCACCGTCTTGGCAATCATGTCGCGGACGGCGCTGGCTTGGCGGAGCTGAGTCCAATCGAGGCCGCCGCCTTGCTCGCCGAGGATGCGTTTTGCGAGCTCCGCAATGACTTCCATTTCGCTGCGCGGGCCGGCGTGACGGGCGGGGCCGCCGTCGCTGATGCGGACGAAGTTGAACATCGATTCCTGGGTGGTGCGTTGCGGCTCTTCATCGCGCGCCAGCACCGGCAGGAGGATGGTCTCTTCGGCAAGAGCCTGGGCGTGGCCGGTGTTGAGGGTGGTGTTGAGGTGGACGAGCTGATCGAGGCGGCCGAGGGCTTCGGCGGCGAAGGTGGAATCCGGGCTGGAGCCGAAGAGATTGCCGCCGAGGCAGAAGCCGCTGCTCAGCTCGCGGCGGTGGGAGCCTTCGATACAGGCGAGGGTATCGAGCCCGGGCGTGGTGGGCAGCTTGAGGCCGTATTCATGGCTCAGTTGCGCGAAGATGGCGTCGCGGAGCTTGGGGGTGACCCCGACGCTGCCGAGGCCCTGGACGTTGGAGTGGCCGCGCAGGGGCATGAGGCCGGCGGAGCGGCGCCCGACCATGCCGCGCATCAGCGCGAGGTTGGTGATCGCCTGGACGTTGTCGACGCCGTGCAGATGGTGGGTGATGCCCATGGTCCAGGCGAAGACGGTGTTCTTCGATTGGCGGTAGGTTTCTGCGGTCGTCGCAATGTCAGCGCGGGAAACGCCGGACTTGCTGACGATCTCGTCCCAGGGCATTTGCCGCAGGTGGGCGAGCCATTCTTCCGAATCGAGGCAATTGGCTTGCAGGAAGGGCTTATCCTGAGCCTGGATTTCGTCGAGGTGTTTAGCGATGCCGCTCAAAAGCGCGAGGTCGCCGCCGATGTGCGGCTGCAGGTAGGAGCTGGCGATTTCCGAGCCGAAGAGCATGGAGCGAACGTCACTGGGGATGCGGAATTTGACCAGGCCGATTTCGCGCACCGGGTTGATGACGATGACCTTGCCGCCGCGGCGGCGCAGCTCCATCAGGCTGGTCATCAAGCGCGGGTGGTTGCTGGCGGGGTTGCCGCCGATGAGGAAGAGCAGATCGGCCTTGTGCAGGTCATCGAGATCGACGGTGGCGGTGCCGCTGCCGATGGCGCTGGTGAGGCCGACGCCGCTGGCCTGGTGGCAGAAGAAGGAGCAGTTGTTGACGTTGTTGGTGCCGTAGAGGCGGGCGAAGAGCTGGAGGAGGAAACCGGCTTCGTTGGAGCTGCGGCCGCTGAAGTACCAGAAGGATCGGTCGGGCGGGGTGTCGCGCAGTTTTTTGGCGATGCGGTCGAGCGCCATGTCCCAGGAGATCGGCTCGTAGTGGCGGCTGCCGCGGAGGTGGATGAGCGGCTGGGTCAGGCGGCCGCAGTGTTCGAGCTCGCGCGGAGTGAAAGTGGCGAGCTGCTGCACGGTGTATTTGCGCCAGAATTCCGGAGCGATGGCGCCCTGCATATCGGCGGCCATGGCTTGCAGCGACTTCTTGCAGACTTCAGGGAAGTTGCCGGCTTCGTTGACCATGCCGCCCTTTTGCCCACCCATGCCGAGGGCGCAGGTTTTGCAGGCGTTGCGGGAGCGCATCGCCTTCCAGAACTTCCAGAAGCCGCCGGCTTCGCGGGATTTCTTCCAGGTGTAGGCGACGGCTTGCCAGCCGCCACCGCTGTCTCGTTTGCGCATCAGGGGGATATCTCCGGAATTGATGCCGCCTGGTTTAGCACGGCCTCAGTGGATTTGGACTACAGGGAGGGAATGGATTTCAGGTGACGCGCTCGATCACGCCAGCAGGCCCTTGATCACCTTGGCGGGCAGGACGCCGGTGAGGCGGGCGTCGAGGCCTTGGGTCTTGAAGCTGAGGCGCTCGTGGTCGATGCCGAAGAGGTGCAGGAGGGTGGCGTGGAAGTCGCGGATGTGAACGGGGTTTTCGGTGATGTTGTAGGCGAAGTCGTCGGTGCTGCCGTAGCTGCTGCCGGCCTTGAAGCCGCCGCCGGCGGCCCACATCGAGAAACACTTGGGATGGTGGTCGCGGCCGTAGTTGTCGCGCGTCAGCCCGCCCTGGCTGTAGATGGTGCGGCCGAACTCGCCGCCCCAGACCACCAGGGTGTCCTCCAGCAGGCCGCGCTGTTTGAGGTCTTGCACCAAGGCGTAGGAGGAGCGGTCGACGTCGCGGCATTGCCAGGGCAGGTCGCGCGGCAGGTTGCCGTGCTGGTCCCAGCCGCGGTGGAAGATCTGGACGACACGGGTGCCGCGTTCGATCAGGCGACGGGCGAGGAGGCAGTCGGCGGCGAAGCTGCCGGGCTTGCGGACTTCGGGGCCGTACATATCGAGGACGTGGGCGGGCTCTTTCGAGATGTCGGTGAGCTCGGGAACCGAGGCTTGCATGCGGTAGGCCATTTCGTATTGAGCCATGCGGACGCGGGTGTCGGGATCGGCGAGCTCGGCGAGGGTGGCGGCGTTCATCCGCCCCAGGTCGTCGAGCATGCCGCGGCGGATCTCCCGGGGTACGCCGGGCGGGTTATCGAGGAAGAGAACCGGGTCGGCGCCGGAGCGCAGGCCGATGCCGGCATGTTCGCCGGGGAGGTAGCCCGTGCCCCAGAGGCGGGAGGAGATGGCCTGGACGTTCTGCAGGATGGGGTTGGACATCTGGGCCTTGAGGACGGCGTAGCTCGGCAGGTCCTCGTTGAGGGAGCCGAGG
>CAMCSH010000221.1 GCA_945877655.1 Lentisphaera araneosa HTCC2155
CCCAGCATCCCAAAAGCAAGGATGTCAATGATATCCAGGCGCTGATCCCCGAATGCGACGAGGTTCTCGCCCAATCGACCCGTCGTCGCCTCGTCGGCGAACTGGCACCGGTGTGGAAACTGGAAGACGATGCGGTCGATCAGAAAGCCGCCCTCGACGCCAACCAGCAGAAGCTCGAAATCGACCGCCGCAACGGTATCGACACGCAGAACACCAAGATGCAGGAAAAGTTCGCCGCGGTGAAAGCCAAGGCCGCCGCAATGGACGCCACCCGCCCTGAAATCCGCTGGAGCATCATCAACGAGTGTGTCGACGTGTCGCGCTACACTCCCGATAAAAAAGTCGACACCAATAAATACGGCTTCCAGACCGCCATCAACCGCCTCGAACGGTATAAGTCTTTCGAGTCGATGACACTCAACATCATGGATTACTCGACGCCTCCCGCCCCGATCGCCGAAAAGACCGAAAAAGTCGGCTACGAACTGCGCGATTGGGGTCTCAACATGACCTCTATCGCCACCCGAGCCAAAAACACCTTCGAAACCGTCGCCAACCGCGGTTCGATTTTTAAAGGCCGGGCAATGACCTTCGATGGCCGGCTCGGCAAAATCGAGACTGTCTCACAGGAAACTGTGATCGTCTCCATCCGTGAAACGGGCAATCTGGTCGATGAGTGGAACCAATTCACTCGCCCACTGGCTGACATCCCGCCCGACGAACTCTGGCCACTGGTCAAAGAGACGCCTAAGCGCGACAAGAAGCTCAGCGATGCCCAGCTCGCCTTCGATTTCGCCTGCTTGCTCTACACCTTCAAGGAATTCCCCGACGCCAAGAAATTCCTAGCCCAGTCAGAAGCGGACGAAACCTTGAAAAAATTCCTTGCCGACGAGATCGCCGAGGTCGAACCCCGCTACAACCGCCAGGAGCTGACCAAAGGTCTAGAACTGGGCAATGCCCTCTTCAAGGATGGCAAGCGCAACGACTGCCTGCGTCGCATCAGCCGTTACTACAAGCGCTTCGAAACCACCGCTGAGTGGAGCGAATTCAAGGAACAATACGACACCTTGAAAGCCAATTCCGAAAAGCTCAAGCGCGACGAATAATCCGCGTCGCGCCCAGGGCGGCCGCCGCAAGGTGGCCGCCTTTTTCCACTGCATCCTCAAAGGTTCCCCTATGCCGCCCGCCACCAGCGTCTTTCTCCGATTCTCCGGGCCTGTTCTCTGGACGCTCGCCGCCCTTTGCCTTTACTTCGCCCAACCCATTTTCCTCGGTGAGGAGTGGGCCTTCGCCTGGCCGAGCACCGGCATCCTCGGCATCGCCGGCCTCGCGCTTCTCAGTGCCCAGGCCTGGCAGGCCCGCGGCCGCGGACTCCTCGTCCTCGCCCTAGCTCTGACCTGGGTTCTCCTCCTCGCCCTGTCGATGCTTGTTCATCCCGGCCCGGTGGCGGACGCCGCACTTCTTGCTGCTCCCTTCTGCGGCGGACTGGCCCTCGCCCTGAGCCGCTTCTCCGCCAAGCCCGAACGGGATGAATTCGCCCTCAGCCTCCTGCTCGGCTCCTTCTGGTGGCTCAACATCTTGCTCTGCCTGATCGGAGACAGCAAGATCGGCCTCTTCGGCAATCCCAACTGGCTCGCCGCGTCCTTGCTGGCCGCCCTTCCTTGGGGACTCGACCTGACCTGGCGCTGCGCCCTGAAGGGCTTGAGCCTATGCCGCCGGGCCCTGCCCATCCACCACGCCTGCGCCTTCGCCGGCCCCCTCGCCCTCGCCCTCAGCCTGCCGCCCTTCTTCGTCATCCTCTGGAATTGCCAATGCCGCATGGCCTGGGCCGCCCTCGCCTTGCTCCTCACCCTTCGCTTGATCCTCGGCTGCCCGAGGCTCGTCCGTCGCATCGGACTGGTCACCGGACTCGTCGCCCTCGCCGGCCTCCTCTGGTTCTTCTCTCCCGACGGCCGCAAGGAGATCCGTCCCCACCTGTGGAAGGAAGCCGCCGCCCTTTCTCTCGAGCATCCCCTTCTCGGAGGTGGCCCCGGCAGCTTTCTTCGCGAGCAGCCGGGTCTGCGCACCGTCGCTCACGGCCAATGCAGCACCTATGCGGAAAACTGCCCCCATCCCCACAATGAAATCCTCAGCTGGATGGTGCAACTCGGCCTGCCGGCGGCGCTTTGCGGCCTCGCCCTTCTCGCCATTGGCCTGATCTATTCCTCCGGCGCCCCCCGCTGGGCCCTCGCCGCCATGGTCCTCTGCGCCCTTGTCGACATGCCGATGAGCGTCGGCGCCAGCTCGGTCCTTGGAGTCATCTTCATCGCGCTCGCCCTCCGCCCCAGCCTCGCCGGCTTAACCGCCCTGCCCCAGATGCGTAGTCGCGCCGCCGCCATCCTTTCCACCCTCGTCGCCCTCGCGATCTTCGGCGGAGCCGGAATCTACTTCCGAGGTCTTCACAGCGCCGCCTACTTCGCCCACAAGGCCAGCCGTTGCCCGGACGCCGCCGAGGCCGCCGAGCTGTGGCGCCAAGCGGCGGAAAAGACTCCCGACAATCCCGCCTATTGGCACAATGCGGCCGACCTTTTGTTGATTCGTCTCGATCAGCCCTTCGAAGCCATCGAAATCATCAAAAAAGGCCAGGCCATCGCCCCCGATTACAGCCATTTCCAGCTCTATGCCGGGATGCTGTCGGAACGCCAAGCCCAGATCGCCACCGAGCCCATGATCCAGCAATCGTATGCCGCCGCCGCCTTGGCCTCCCATCGCCGCCATCTTGTCACTCATCCGGGTCAGCCCGAGGCCCTGGCCCAATGGCGCAACTTTTGCTTCCGTGCCGGCCGTTTTTCGGATGCTGCCCGGGCGCAGCAGGATCTCCTCGATCTCGGCAGCGCCGAGCTGATTGAGCTGGCCGCCGCCAACACGCCGGAGATGGCTTCGCGACCGCTTCTGGATCAGTTGATCGCATCGCCAGACGCCCAATCTATGCACAAGCTTTTCTCCGGCTTGCGGGGTTTGGACATTGTCGATCCCATTGCCGCCAATCTCACGCCGCTCCAGCAGGAAGCCATGAGTCAGGAAGTCCGGCTTCTGCTCGAGCTGAAAAAGCTTCGGCAGCTCGCCGAAGTCGAGCTCAAGATCGCCGATCCCGAAGCACTGGCCAAGACGATGCTGGCGCGTCTCCGTCCCGAAGCCGGCAGCACCTTCAGCTTCCCGGCTGACACCTTGGAATCGGGCAAGGCCAGCCAGGTCGCCGCCGCCGCCTTGCTGCAGGTCATCGGCATCCTGCATGGACATCACGCTTGGATCGCCCGGCTCGGCGAGGAGCGCCTCGATCCCTGGATCTGCGTCTGGGAATGCGGCGACCAGGCTCTGGTCCTCGAGATGAAGAGCCGCAAGCTCAGCCGCGTCCCGCTCGCCCAGTTCCGTTCGCAGGCCGAGCGCGGCATCATCGCCTCCTCCCCCTTGAAAAAATGGCGGGTCTATCTATTTGAGTATCCGCCTCTTCTTCTTCACCGCCAGCAGGCTCTGCAGCTCGCTGCCTACAGCAGCAAATTGATCGCCACGCCCTGCCTGCAGCCGGCAGGTACGGCGCTCGCCGCCCTTCAAACCCTGCTCGGCAAGCCGGCGGACCTGCTGCCGCAGGGACTGGATTGGGAGCCCCGGAAACAACCATGAAAACCGACCTTCAGTTCAAGCTCGACTTCAACCCCGAGAACCCGCTCCGGCAGGCCTTCTCCGAGGGACGCTTCGCTTTCATCCTCGAAGTCGACCCGCCCTGCCCGGGCATAGGCGCCGCCGAACAGCAAACCGCCCTCGACGGCCTCGCCACTTGGAGCGCTAGCCAGCCGGATATCGCCGCCTTCTTCGTCACCGATCGTCTCTTCGATGAAAACTCCCGCGCCACCCCGCACCTCCTCGGGCGACTCCGCCAGCTCCACGGCAAATCGCCGATCGCCACCATCTCCGGTCGCGACCTCGACCCCAGCCGTCTGCCTGAAACTCTCGGCTCCTACGCCTCCGAAGAGGTTAAAAACATCTTTGCCTGCAGCGGCCACTGGCTCGCCCAGGGACGTCTCCATGTCGATGGCGTCGAAACGATCCGCTCCGGCAAATCGCTGGGCCTGCCGCTGTTCTGCGGCGCTGCCGTCAATCCCTTCAAATACAACGTCAACGACGTCTACGGCCAATACCTGAAAATGATCCTCAAGGTCAATGCCGGGGCCGACTTCATCGTCACTCAGGCCGGCTGGGACATGCGCAAATACCACGAGCTCGCCCGCTTCTGCAGCCTGCGCGAGGTGTCGGTGCCGATCGTCGCCCGCCTCGCCCTCGTCGGCGAGGCCGAAGTGCCGCGCATCGCCGCCGGCGGACTGGTTCCCGGTGCCCATGTGTCGCAGGGCTTCGCCGCCCAGTTGCAGCGCGAACTGCAAAGCCGTCCGCAGTTCATGTCGGTGCAGCTCAAGCGCCTTTCGCTGCAGGCTGCCGGCTGCGCCCTGATGGGCTACAACGCCGTCCAGATCCGCGGCCTCCGCAATGCCGCCGAAGCCGCCACCGTCCTCGACACCTGCCGCAAGGTCCGCAGCCAGTTCGCCAGCTTCGGCGCCTGGCTCGAAGCCTGGAAGGACTTCCACCACGGCACCTCGATGACCCCGGCCAATCACCACTTCTACATCTACCGCCAGAGCGATCGCCGCCGCGACGACCCGGAAAATGCCGAGCCGGAATTCGCCATGGTCGAAGCCGACTTCGACTACCCGCTCTCCGGACTGCTCTGGCGCAACCGCTTCGCCCGGCTGCTCAAGGTCGAGCACATGCCAGGACGCAAAGGCCAGTGGCTTCGGCAATTCCTCTGCGGCGGTGAACAGCGCACCGATTTGCGGGCGACGCAATACGTCTGCCTCGAATCCTGCCCCAAGAAACTGGTCCACGGTCCCTGCGGCGGCTCCCGCCTCGACGGCTCCTGCGAAGTCGAGGCCGAGCTGCCCTGCATCCACAACACCCGCCTCGGCGTCGCCGCCTGGAACAACCAACTCGATCTGCTTGAACAGGCGATCAAGGCCCCCTCGGCCAGCGACAGCTGATCTCAAATGGATCGCGGCAAAGGAAAGGGCTGGCAGCAATGCCAGCCCTTTTGTCTCTGCAAAGCTGTTGCGACTCAGCCTTTGAACTTGCCGACGATGAGCGACGAATTGATGCCGAGCATGCCGAAGGAGTTGTTGAGGATGACGTCGACGCTGGCGAGCTGCTTCGGCTGGCCGAGGACCAGATTGGGGACTTCGCAGCGGGGGTCGAGATCATCGCAGTTCATGCAGGGGTGGACGATGCCATCGACGAAGGCCGGCAGGTTGCCGGCGAGTTCAAGGGCGCCGGCGGCGCCCATGGCGTGGCCGATGAAGCCCTTGGTGTTGTTGATGTGGGTCTTGGTGCCGGCGAAGACTTCGCGGATCGCTTCGACGTCCTTGATGTCGCCTTCAGGAGTGCCGGTGGCGTGGGTGTTGACGATGTCGATGTCGTTGGCGACGAGGCCAGACTTTTTGATCGCCAGGCGCATGCATTCGGCTTGACGGCCGGAGTGCGGCAGTACCCGGTCGGCGGCGTCGGAGTTGACAGCGTAGCCGAGGATTTCGCCGTAGATCTTGGCGCCGCGCTTCTGGGCGTCATTGAGGCGCTCGAGGGTGTAGAGGGCGCCGCCTTCGGAGATGACGATGCCGTTGCGGTTTTTGTCGAAGGGGCGGCTGGCCTTGGTCGGGTCTTCGTGGGTGGCGAGGGCGCCTTGGCTCTTGAAGCCGGCGAAGATGCCGAAGGTGCTCGGGCTTTCGGAGACGCCGCCGGCGATCGCCAGGTCGACTTCGCCGAGGAGGAGCTGCTGCAGACCGCTGATCAGGCCGATGTTGCCGGCGGCGCAGGCAGCGCCCATGCACCAGTGCGGACCGGTGATGCCGAAGCGGATGGTGACTTCGCCGGCGGGGTTGTTGGCGACGGTGCGGGGATTGTGGTGGTGCGTCCAGAACTTGACATCGTAGTTGTGCTGCGAGATGTTGTAGACTTCCTGCTCGGTCTCGACGTTGCCGTGCTCGGTGATGCCGACGAAGACGCCGACGCGCGAGCGGTCGATCTGAGTGATGTCGATACCGGCATCGGCGAGGGCGTCGCCAGCGCAGTAGATGCTGATCGAGCCGGCACGTGTGCCGTTGCGGACGTCTTTTTTGGTCTGGTAGCGGAGAGCGTCGAATTCGCAGAGGCCGGCGACGGTTTTGCCGATGTAGCGGATTTCATAAGGCTTGACGCCGGAGACCCCGTTGAGCAGATTGTGGCGGAACTCGGGAAGGTTGCTGCCGTTCGGAGAGGCGAGACCGATGCCGGTGATGACGATGCGCTGCGAGGGGTCTTTGACGCTCATGAAGGGAACTCCTGTCTGTGTGATGATTGCAGCCGCGACATTAGCACCGAATAAACGACTTTGCAAACATTGTGGACACAAGCCAGCGCCGCGACATCCCTATTTCCTTTGCCCACTTGCGCCCGCCCGCTCCCGCAAGCAAAATGGTGGGTGCCACACCCTGAGCTTGTCGGGGTGGATGAGGTGTGATGTCGGGGGGACTGAAGAATGGCGGCTGGCAGCAAAAGACG
>CAMCSH010000222.1 GCA_945877655.1 Lentisphaera araneosa HTCC2155
GTGTTCGACGCGGGGGCCGCGGTCCTGGGCGGAGTAGAAGAGGTCGGGCTCGACCAGACAGACTTCTTCGGCGCCGTTGTCCTTGGCAGCTCGGGCGATGAGGAGGTTGCGCATGGCGATCGAGTTGCGGTTGTCCATCACGCTGGAGGTCGAAACCAGGATGACCCGCTTGCCTCTCAAGTAGTTACCGACGTTCTCCAGATCGCCTTCATCGCTGATGAAGCGCGGGCAGAACTCGGTGTTCTGGAAGTCTTTCAGAGCAATAATGTCGGAGATGTCCACCGACTGCCCGCAGAAGTGGGCAACGTCAAGTGCGAAGGGGTTGTCTGAATGGTTGCCGATGATGACGGGCTCGGGCATGGTTCTGACCTTTCCTTGGATTGATTTTTTGCTTGCCGCCCAAGCTAGCTTGCGAGCTGCGCGATGCAAACGGGGAATGGCAGGCGAAAATACGAAGGACGGCTTTTGCAAACCAGCTCAAGCCGGATTCAGCTTAGTCCAGACGAGCCCGGATACCCTTGGGCGACCTCCCCGTCATTTCTCCTCGACATGACCATCGCCAAGCAGGACGCATTCCTTGCTGTTGACCTTGTGCTTGCACTCGACGGCAGTGGTGCCGACATCGGAAATCAAGAGGGAATCAGGGTTGTTGACGACGGTCCGGGCGGCCGCGCAACTGAGCGTTCAAAAGGCGAAGAAAGGCGGCGATTTTGGTCGGATCTTTGATTCCGGGCGCGGATTCGACGCCGGAAGACAGGTCGACGCCGGCTGCGCCGACTTCAAGCAGTGCTTGGCGGACATTGCCGACATGCAGGCCGCCGGCGAGGAGAACGGGCAGGGAGCTTTTAGCGGTGAAATCCCGAGCCAATTGCCAGTCGCCGGTTTCGCCGGTGCCGCCAGGGAGCTCGGCGTGGCGCGGAGCGCTGTCGCAAACGATCCGGGAGCAGGGAAAATCCCGCGCTCTGAGGCCGTCAGAGGCTTGACCCAGTCTCAGGGCCAGCCAGACCTCGCAAGGCAGGCTGCGGGCGAATTCCGGCGTCTCCTGGCCGTGCAGCTGCACCACATTGCAGCCGGCCTCGAGGTAGGGCAGGATTTCGTCGCGGCTGGCGTTGACGCAGACCAGGACTTTTTTCAGCGTCGCGGGCAAGCCGGCGCAGCAGAATCGGACTTCCTCCGGCGTCACATGCCGCGGCGATTTGGCGTAGTTGACAAAGCCGATGGCATCCGCGCCGAGCTCGTAGGCGAGACGGGCATCTTCAGGATTGCGGAGTCCGCAAATTTTGACGAAGGGGTGCATGGGTTAAACCGGGTCGACGCTGCCAGCTTCGAGAAAGGCTTTGCGTCGTTCGACGCAAGAGGGGCAGGTGCCGCAGGATTTTTCGCCGCCGCGGTAACAAGTCCAAGTGTCTTCGACTTTGACGCCGAGGCGAAGGGCAGCGCGGACGACATCGGCCTTGCGCCAGTGGACGAAGGGGGCATGGATATGGACGGCATCGCGACGATTGAGGGCGAGGACGCTGTTGATCCGGATGAGGAAGTCTTCGGTGCAATCCCAGTAGCCGTATTCGTCCTGGGCTTGGGCGCCGTAGTAGACTTCGGTGGCACCGCGGGCTTCGGCGCAAGCGGCGGCCAAGGACAGCAGGGTCATGTTGCGGTTCGGCACATAAGTCGGCGGCTGGGTTTCCTCGCCGGGTTTAAGCTCGGACAGATCGCCGACTTCGGCGCCGCCGCGGACCAAGGAAGAACCTTGGGCGATGGCGGCCCCGAGGAAGTGGATGTCCATGACCACATGCTCGATGACTTCGGTCAGGGATTGTGCTTGGGCGGCGGCGGCCTTCAGCTCGCGATCGTGGCGTTGGCCATAATCGAAAGACAAAGCGATGACGTGTTTGACCCCGAGATCCTTCACCACGTGGTGAAGGAGGGTGGAGGAATCCAGTCCGCCGCTGAGGAGGACCAGAACTGGACCTTGATCAGTGGTGACAGACACGTTGCAGCTGCTCGAAGTCGATGGAGCCTTTGAAGATTTTCCAGATGCCGTCCTGCATCAGGGTGCGCATGCCGTCGGCGATGGCCTGGTCCCGGATCGGGGCAACAGGGGCTCTTTTGGCGACCAGCTTTTTCATCTCGGTCGTCCCTTTCAGGACTTCGTGAATGCCGACCCGGCCGCGGGTGCCAGTGCCGAGGCACTTGTCGCAGGTGGGTTTGTCACCCATTTTGCGGAGCTCGATGGTCTCTTCATCGATTTTCAGTTCGGGGTAATATTCTTCGCCATAGAAGTGTTTGAGGCGGTGCATCAATTCCTCATTGGGCTTATGCGGCACTTTGCATTTCGGGCAGAGGGTCCGGACGAGACGCTGAGCGACGACACCGACGAGGCAGTCGGCGAAGTTGAGGGGGTCGAGGCCGATATCGAGAAGACGGATGACGGTTTCAGGGGCCGAGTTGGTGTGCAGGGTGGAGAACACCAAGTGACCGGTGAGCGAAGCCTCGACGCCGGCGCCGGCGGTTTCATGGTCGCGCATTTCCCCGATCAGGATGATATCCGGGTCGCAGCGCAAGAAGGCGCGGAGGGCGATGGCGAAGGTGTAGCCGGCTTTCGGCAGGACCTGGACCTGCTGCAGGCCGGGCTGGGTGATTTCGACCGGGTCTTCGGCGGTGAGGATTTTGCGTTCGCCGTCGTTGAGGAGGGCGAGGATGGCGTGCAGTGTGGTGGTCTTGCCGGAACCGGTGGGACCGACGACAAGGATGAGGCCGTGCGGGTTGGCGATGAAGTCGCGAACTGATTCCTGATTGGCGTCGCTGAGCATCAGCTTGTCGAAGGGCATGGCCTTGTCACCGGCGGCGAGAATACGCATGACCGCGCTTTCGCCGTTGACCACGGGCAGGGTGGCGACACGGAGCTCGACCACTTTGCCGGAGATCTTCAGGCTGATCTTACCGTCTTGAGGTTTACGGCGCTCGGCGATGTCGAGGTTGGAAAGGATCTTGATCCGTGAAACGGCGGGGCGCATCAAGCTGGCGGGAATTTTCATCACGGTGCGGCAGACGCCGTCAACGCGGAAGCGCACTTCACCGGCGGCGGCACCTTTGTGCGGTTCGATGTGGATGTCGGAGACGCCGTCGTTGTAGGCTTTGGCGATGATCTTGTTGACCAGCTGGATGACTTGCGATTCCTGGTCCTGGTTGAGGATGTCGTCATCCTCCTCTTTTTTGGCGTCGGCGGAGATGTCCAAGCCACGGGCATCAACGATCAGGGTATCCAGATTGGTGAAGGCATCCATTTTACTGTTGCCTTTGACATCGATGCCAAGATATTTGTGAATATCTTCACCGAGGGCAACATGGAATTCGCAGTACACAGCGCGGATGATGTTCTGGATTTCCATGATCAGTTCTTCATTCGACGGGTCGGCGATCAGGATCACCGCTTTTTCACCGTCGTTGGAGATCGGAACCCAGTAGTTCGTCGCCATGAAGTTTTTGTTCAGGTTCTCGAGCAGGGCTTTGTCGATCTTGAAATCTTCAGCGTAGTTGTGGAAGGGGAGCTGATAGAAGGCGGAGAGGGCGCGGCCTATTTCTTCCGAGGTGATTTCATAATCCTTGCGGAGGATTTCGGTGATCGGCTTGCTGGTGGAGGCGGCTTTGGTTTCGGCGTCTTCGAGCTGGTCGAGTTTCAGTCGTCCGTCTTGAACCAGCTGGTCGTAAGGACCGCGGCCGGTTTTGAGTTCATAGCGGAATTTCTCGGCGATCAGCTTGGCGACTTCGAGGGCCATGTAGTAGGTCTCGTCCTGGAAGGGACCGCCTTTGACGTTGTTGATCACCTGGAGGACGCCGACGAGTTTTTCCTTCCAGATGATCGGCACGGTGATCATCGCTTCGGTCAGGTAGCCGGAGGCCTGGTCGAAGGAGTGGTCGAACTGGAGCTGATTGTTGACGCCTTCGAGATATTCCGAGTCGTAAGCGTCGTCCACCATCAGCGACTGCTGGGTCTGGGCGACATAGCCGGCGATCGAGGCAGGGGAGACGTGAAGACGGATCTCCTCCACCGCATCGCGAGAAGTGCGGTACATCGACACGATTTCGTGGCCGTTGGCGTCTTTCTGGTAAATGGTGAACCGTTCGGCTTGGAACTGGCTGAGCAATTGCGATTCCAGTTCCCAAAGGCAGTCTTCGAGTCGCTCAGCGGCGCTCATCTGCTTCAGTACTTCTTTGAAGGCGTCATCGAGTTCGACCATGATTTTTACCTCGGTTTGTCTTGCAGAGCAGTCGCTTCAACAATGCGGCAGGGGTCATAAAAAGCAAGGGGCTTGCAGACCGGGAGTCTGAATTACTTGGGGGCGCAAATATCCCGATGATTTCAGACTCGCAAAACTGCAGATCTCAGTTCTCCAACGCCGCCTTCAAGCGAGCGTGGAATTTCAGTTCCGCCGAGGTGATCTTGCCATCGGCATTGAGGGCTTGGTTGACTGCGTGGAGTGCCGCGGCACGCTGCCCGGCATCGGGAAAAATGATGGCGGAACTGAAGAGGCGGGCTTCCACCGCCGCCGGAATTTCGAGAAGGCGGCGGACCCGGGAAATCGCGTCATCGTTATAAGCCTCGCGTTCGGGAGCCCCTTCCGGCCCGATCGCATCGAGGAGACGGTTGAGCGCCGCATCTTCGCTGACCGCGAGATGGCCGTCGGAGTAGATGCCGAGGAGGACGAGATCGGCGAGAAGTTCGCGTTGAACGGGGCTGAATTGGCTGATTGACATGGCGAAAGACCTCCGGAAATGGTGAGATGGGGAAGACGGCTAGTTGAAAATCGCACCTTTTCGGATGAAATACAAGTGCAGTTGCAAGGGTCCATTTTCGGAAATGATAGGCAAGGAAAAAAGTGATAAGAACCCATGTCATGCTTTTGGCGAAGTACGCATCACGCGGTATTGTTGGGGCCGTTCCGCCGGAATCCGAAGCCGCGACACATTCCCATTGCGGAATCCGCAGCTTCCCTGGCTATCGATGAGTAAAGAGGAAACGAAAAAACATGAAGCCAATCAACAAAGAAAGCGCCTGGAAGATGCTCGAGCAGATGGTTCTCTGCCGTCGCTTCGAAGAGGCCACCATCAAAGCCTACCAACAGAAATTCATCACTGGATTCCTGCACACTTACATCGGCCAAGAAGCCTGCGCCGTCGGTGCGATGGCGCACATGACTGATGAAGACTCCTTCGTCACTTCGTACCGCTGCCACGCGCAGGGTCTGATCGCGGGAATGACGCCGCGCAGCATCATGGCCGAACTGTACGGCAAGATCACCGGTTGCGTTCGCGGCAAAGGCGGCTCGATGCACGTCTTCTCGAAGCAGCACAAGCACCTCGGCGGCCACGGCATCGTCGGCGGCCAGATCCCCATCGGCGCCGGTGCCGCCTTCGCCAACCGCTATCAGGGCGGCAACGGCATCAACCTGTGCTACTTCGGCGACGGCGCCTCGATGCAGGGCGTCTTCCATGAATGCATGAACCTCGCTTCGCTGTGGAACATCCCGGTCATCTACATCTGCGAAAACAACATGTACGGCATGGGCACGCGCAACGACCGCGCCCTTTCCAACACCGAAGTGCAGGAATTCGCCGCCGCCTACAAGGTCAATGGCTACAAGGTCGACGGCATGGATCTCGTCGCTTCGCACGAAGCCTTCGGCAAGATCATCGAAGAAGCCCGCCGCACCTCGCGCCCCGCTCTCGTCAACGTCATCACCTACCGCTACAAAGGCCACTCGGTTTCCGACGCCGCCAACTACCGCACCGCTGAAGAGCTCCAGTGCTGGGTCGAAAAAGACCCCATCGGCCGCTTCTTCCAGCACATGCAGAAACAAGGCTGGATCGATGACGACGGCTACAAAGCCCTCGAGAAGAAAGTCAAGGACATCGTCACCGATTCCGTCCAGTTCGCCGAAGAGTCGCCCTGGCCTCCGATGGACGAACTCGCCAAGCACACCTACGCCGACTGATCTCCTAGGAGCCACCAACATGCCCGTCATCGAATACCGCACCGCTCTCAACCAGGCTCTCGACGAGGAAATGACCCGCGATTCCCGCGTTTTCATCCTCGGCGAAGAAGTCGCCCAATTCAACGGCGCTTATAAAGTCACCAAAGGCCTGTGGGCCAAATGGGGCGATAAACGCGTCCGCGACACCCCGATCACTGAAGGTGGATTCACCGGCATCGCCGTCGGCGCCGCCATGATGGGCCTCCGCCCCGTGGTCGAATTCATGAGCTTCAACTTCTCTCTCGTCGCCATCGACCAGATCATCTCCAACGCCGCCAAGATGCACTACATGACCGGCGGCGAATTCAATGTCCCGATGGTTCTCCGCGGCGCCAACGGCGCCGCAGCTCAGGTCAGCTCGCAGCACTCGCATAACCTCGAGAGCTTCTACGCCCACATCCCCGGCCTGATCGTCATCACCCCGAGCACTCCCTACGACGCCAAGGGCCTGCTCAAATCGGCGATCCGCAACAACAACCCCGTCATCTTCATGGAGAACGAATTCCTCTATGGCACCACGGGTGAAGTTCCGGAAGAGGAATACACCATCCCCATCGGTGTCGGCGATATCAAGCGCAAG
>CAMCSH010000223.1 GCA_945877655.1 Lentisphaera araneosa HTCC2155
AGAGTGGAAATCCAGCTGCCCAGTGATGGCGAATATTGTCATTTTCGGGAGGCTTCAGAGCGTTTGTCTCATGGCAAGGCTTTTTTAATGCTGGCAAAAACTTGATCCGCCAACTGGCTCGAACCGGCATCGGTGAAGTGGACATCCGCCACATACTGAATGGGCTTGAGCTGGCGATCCTGGGCTTCCTGCTCTTGCCGAGCGACGACATTTGCACACAGATCATTGACCGGGATGCCTTGTTCTTTCATCAGCTCCATGGCGACTTGGTTGTAGATCTGTTCATCGCCCTTGATGCGGCCTCGTGCTCCCGCGGGTATTGGGGTGGTGGTGGCGAAAATCAGCTTGGCGCCAGTCGCTTTCAGTCGCAGCACGATCTGCCGAAGCTGGTCACGATAGACCTGCGGCGAGGCGACTTGTGTCCCCTTTTCGGCACTGACATACTCGCCCTTGGCATTCAGGTACTTCAAGTCGTGCAGACCGAAGTTGAAATGAATGACATCCCAATGGCCCTTGCCTAGCCATTGATCCAATTGGGCCAGGCCGCGCTTGGTGTCGCCGCAGTTTTCGGCAGGGCGATGGAGGTTGGCGATGCCTTTCAGCTTGGCACGTACCGGCAGCGTATATCCCATTGAGATCGAGTCGCCGAAGATGAGGACGCGTGGCAGGCCTGGGGTGTCCTCGACTTGCACCAGTGCGGGGTTTTTCGGCTTCGCGGCTGATTCTGGCTTTGAGCTCGGCTCAAGATTCAATTCGGAAGCCTTGCATCCCCACGTCTTCTGCGTCTCCTCCAGCTTCTTGACCTCGGGCGTTCCGGGGCAGAGCAGCAGGCGGTAGCGCAGGTGCAGGGTGTCGCCCTTTTTGAGGACGAAATCACCCGTGCCCGGCGGCAGCTTGCGGAAGGCGGAAAGGGCGAAAGGATTGGCGGCGAGAAGGCCGTAGTCGCGGGCATGCCAGGGCGTCGGGTGACGCAGGTTGTCCGGGTGGTCGAACATGGCTACGCTGACGACTTGGCCTTCAAGCGGCGCGGTGTAGCAGATCCACGCGGCATCCTTGCCCCAGACTGCGGCGCCTGAAACGCCGGCGCTGTTCAAGGCCTGGCCGGGAGCCTTGCCGCCGAGGCTGAAAGGCGGCGCCAGACGGATGGCAAAACAGCCTTCCTTGTTGTCGCCGAACTTCACCTCGCCCTCGCTGGCTTTGAGTTCGAGCTCGAGCTCGACGAAGCGGCTGCCGTCGACCAGGCCGCCGAAGCTCCAGGTCGAGCGGTCGCGGAGGAGGATCTTGTCGCCGCTTTTCCACAGGTTGGCGAGGACGACGCGGGCCGTGCCGTCGGGCAGGATCTCGGCGGCTTCGAGCTTGTCGCAGACGACGCGGTTTTCCAGTTCGCTTGCGGTCCGGCCGTTCCAGAAATCGGCGCCGTTCACCGCGCCGTGGGCGAAGTAGAGACCGTACTGCCAAGGGTGGTCCTGGGCTTCGCCGGGGAGACCTTTCACCAAGGGGAATTGACGCGTCACGGCGAGCTGGCCGGGAGCGAGCAGGGGGTGGCAGAAGGGACGGCGTTCGTCTTTGCCGAAATGCAGGGTGGTGAAGGGGCGCCCGTCGATGGAGACTTTGAAGTTATCGCCGTCGCGCTCGAGGGCGCTCAGGGCTTTCCCGGCGCGGCGAGCTCCTGCGCTTTGATGTTGCGGAAGTCGATGGCCATCTCCTTGCCGGGGTGAAGCTGGATGCCAAGCGGCCCGCTTTCCTTACCCTTGGGGAAGTCGAATTCGTTGACCTTTTCGCCGTTGAGCCAGACCTGGGTGGCGCGGCCGCGGCATTCGATCCGCAGGTGGTTCCAATCGTCCTTTTTCAGCAGCTTGTCGACGCCTTGGGCGGGGAAGGGATATTTGCCGGTGGCGGCGATGTAGGGAGAGGCGCTCATGTCCTTCTTCAGCGAGCCGGAGATGCCGATCTGGATCTGCATGCCTTCTTCGCGGCAGAAGATGCCGGAGTCGATGGTGCCGGCGCCGAACTTGAATTCACACTCGAAGGCGAAGTCCTGGTAGCTCTTCTCGGTCCACAGGATCGAGCCCTGTTTCTTGGCATTGCTTTTGAGCTTGATGATGCCGCTCTCCACGCTCCAGCAGGCGGGGTCGTCGGCGACGATTTTCCAGCCGCTGAAATCCTTGCCATTGAAGATGGCGGGGAGGGCGGGAACCTCCTTCGGCTTGATGTCGGCTTCCAGGTCTTGCGCCTTGATGTTGCGGTAGTCAATCTGCATCTCTCTGCTGCCATGCAGCTGGAAGCCGATCGGGCCTTTCTCCTTGCCCTTGGGGAAGTCGAATTCATTGACCAGTTCGCCGTTCAGCCAGACCTTGGTGGCGCGGCCGCGGCACTCGATGTGCAGCCGGTTCCAGTCGTCCATTTTCAGGAGTTTTTCGATGTTTTTAGCGGGGAAGGGATATTTGCCTGTGGCGGCGATGTAGGGAGAGGCGGTCATGTCTTTCTTCAGCGAGCCGGAGATGCCGATCTGGATCTGCATGCCGCCTTCGCGGCAGTAGACGCCGGAATCTATGTTGCCGGGGCCGAACTTGAACTCACACTCGAAGGCGAAATCCTGGTAGCTCTTTTCGGTCCACAGGTTCGAGCCCTCTTGTTTGGTGTTGCTCTTGACCTTGAGGATGCCGCCCTCCACGCTCCAGCAAGCAGGGTCGCCGCCGTCAATTTTCCAGCCGCTGAGGTCCTTGCCGTTGAAGATGGCGGGGAGCTCGGCGGGGGCTTTGTCGGCAGCGGCAGCGACGACGGTTCCGGGGACGAGTTTGTTGACGGTGTAGGCAATGAGCTCGCAGTCGATCTTGGCGCCGCTTTTCGCCTGGAATTCCTTGCCGAATTTGAACTCGAAGTTGTGGCCGGTTTTCATGCCGTCGAGGCTGATGTCGAGGGTCTTGCCGTCGGCGGAAAGCACGGCGTCTTGGATTGCGATCTTGGTGGGATCCAGTTTGGCGCCGCCGTATTGGTGGGTGTTCTTGTACCAGTAGCGTTCGCAAGTGAGGCTCTTGATCTGGGCCGGATCCAGCGGTTCGGTGAAGGTGAAGGTGAAGCCCTTCGGGTTCAAATTCATCTTCAGCACGGCGAAGGGCGCATGATCGTAGCTGATCCGCTGCATGCCTTCGCTGGGTTTGCCCCAGCCGCGGATGGTCTGGCCGGTGAAGATCGACTTGCCGTCGGGGCTGAAGACGAGGCGGTTGTTGCCGCTGCGCAGGCCGTGATCCTTGACCAGCAGGGTGACCGCGCCTTGCATGACGCCATCGACTTCTTCGAGCATACAGCGGGCGATGCGCTGGCCGAAGTTGTCACCGATCAACATCTGGCCGCTGAAGGGACCGAAGTTTTCCTGGGTGATGAAGACGGGTTCGGAGAGCGAGTTAGCCATGCTGCCGTAGGGGATGTCGATGGCGGCGCGGGTGCGCATCTTCTCGATCGTCTCCCAAGGCAGGAAGACCGGCGGCTTGTCGCCGAAATTCTTGCGGTAATCCTTGTCCCAGACCAGCGAGGCGGGGTGGCCGTAGAAGTGGTCCTGTTGCACATGGTAGAGCGGCGACGAGGCGCGCCAGTCGCCCTGGTTGTCGCCGACGTAGAGCTTGCCGTCGGGAGCGCGGGTGATGCCGTTGTGCATACGGAAGCCTTTGGCGAAGGGGGTCATTTTGCCCTTGGCGTCGATGTGCATCACCCAGCCTTTCCAGGGGCCGGCGGAGAAGTTGCGGCCGCGTCGGCCGAGGTCGGAATAATCGCCGCGGACGTATTGGAAGGTCGGGCCATTGTGCGAGGCGGTACCGAGGGCTATGTAGCAGCCGCCGGCGCCATCGGGAATGATCGAGTTGGTCTCGTGATAGTTGCCGGTCAAGCCCCAATCATCCGCGACCACTTCGCTGAGGTCGGCTTCGCCATCGCCATCGGTGTCGGTGATCTTCATCAGGTCTTCCATGTTGGAGACCAGGAAGCTGTTGTTCGACAGGGCGATGATGCCAAGAGGATTGTGGAGAGAATCGGGGCAGAATTTGCGCCATTTCCAGCTCACAGGAGCGCCTTCAGGACGGGTGATCAAAATGCCGGAGCGGCGGGTGACGACGACCAGCTGGCCATCAGGAGTGTAGGTGAGAGCGCCGATCTCGGGAAAGACGTCAGCGGGGAGCGGGATGTCTTCGATTTTGTAGGCTCCGCTGGCCTCGGGAGTGGACGATGCAGCGCTGCCGTTCTGAGCTGCGACGAGCTGGCTGGCGAAGAGGCAGAGGCTGGCAGCGAAGGTGGTGAATGTATTCATAGTTTTGACCTCAACGATTGGCTTTGAAGGTGAGGGAGAAGGCCGTTGCTTCGGCGGCGCTGAGGCTCAGGACATTGCCCTGCCAGGAACCCTTGTCGCAAGAGATCGCAGGGCGGACCTTGTCATCGAAAGTGAAGCTCAAGCCCTGCGGGGCGGCGTCGATGCGGTAGGCGCAAACCAGGCTGCCTTCGTCCTTGCCGGGGCGGATGAGCAAATGAACGCGGGACTTGCCGAGATCGTAGAAGAATTCCGGGGCGCCGGCGACCTTGCGGTAACCGCGAAACTTCGGCGCGGCCGCTTCTTCGCCCTTGATGGCGAGCGGCTCTTTGCCGGAGGTCATGAAGAAGAGCTTGCCCTCCATGCGAGGCAGGTAGTTGAAGCCCTTGCGTTCGCCGCCGGCATCGGCGCCCCAGTAGTCCTTCATGTTGAGGAAGCCGCCGCTCCAAGCGTAGAGGAGGCGGCATTCGGTGCCGTCGAAGACGTAGGACAGCCTGTCGCCGAAGTTGACCGCGTTGCCGGTGGGCAGGCCCTTGAGCAGCGGGTAGAGCTTCGACGGCGTCTCTTTGCCAGTCGCGGGATTATAATCCGGGCTGCGCTCGGCGAGACCGTGATGGGCGAGCACGGTGGCATCAAGATCATAGGCCTCGACGAAGCTACGCAGGAGCAGCGGCTTTTCGAGTGTGCCCTTGGGCAGGTGGTTGACGCTGAGGACGAGTTTCGGCGCTTCGGGAGTCTTGAGGTTGAGGCCGATCTGGGCATGGAGGAAGTCACTCAGTTGAGCGATTTGTTCGGGCTTGAGGATGGCGCTCCAGGCCGGCATGTTTTTGGCGGGAATGCCCTGGCTGATGACCTTGGCGATGTCCTCTTTGCTGCCACCGTGGAGGAAGATCTTGTCGGTGAGGTTCGGCCCGGTGCCACCTTCGCCGCGGGGACCGTGGCAGTTGGCGCAGAACTGCCCGAAGAGGGCGCGTCCGGGTGCGAGTTCCGGCGCATCGGCCTTGGGTTCTGCGGCGGCCGCAGAAAGAGCGAGCATCAGGCTCAGGGGGAAGGCAAGGGTTTTCATCGGCGGCGTTCCTTGGGTTGATTGTCGTGGTCCCAATGTGAAACCTCAAGCTGACATTGGATGCTGCGCAAAACGCGCAATCGGGAGGGGAATTGCGCAAGGAGGCGTTCCGGGGGTTCCTCTATTGGATCGCTGGCGTCCCGCCGGCTTGTTCGGCGCTCGTGCTTTCGCTAGAGGTGGATGCATACCCTGAAAATGCAGCTCACTCGATGTCTGTCGATATCTATCGAAGATATCGGCAGATATCGATAGACATCGACCCGCTGTGAGCGGCTGAAGGCCGGCGTTTGCCAGCTCAGCCCGGAAGGCTGGGAAGAAGCCGGCGGGACGCCTGCGATCCCATAGAATTTCACTCCTTCGTTCCCCCGCCCATCTTCTTGAAGGCCCGCTGCATCTGCGCCGGGCTGGAGAAGCCGCAGTTGGAGGCGATGGCGCCGAGCTTGGCCTTGGGCTGTTGGCGGAGCATTCTCGTCGCAGCTTGGACGCGGGATTGGAGGATGAAGTCGAGAGGAGTGCAGTCGAGCTCCTTGCGGAAGGCGTATTCGAGCCAGCGGCGGGAGCGGCCGAGGTGGGTGCAGATCGAGGCGACGTTGAGCGAGGCGGCGATGTTGGCGCGGATGTAGGCCACCGCTTTCTGCAGCTCGGGATCGTCCAGCACCAGGGTGGCGGTGGAGTCGCGTTCGATCACCTTGCCGGGCGGGAAGACGAGGTCGGTGGCGGGCGCCTGGATTCCTTGCATGAGCTGGTGCAGCAGCCGGGCGGCGGCGTAGCCGAGATCGTCGCCGGCGCGGGCGACGCTGCTCAGGGTGGGGCTGAGCATTTCGCAGGAGATGCCGTCGTTATTGCAGCCGAGCACGGCGATGTCTTGCGGCACCCGCAAACCTGAGCGGAAGCAGGTGTGCACGGCGTGGACGCCGCGCTGATCCTGGGCGCAGAGCAGGGCGCAGGGGCGCGGCAGGGCCTGCAGCCAGGCGGCGAAAGCGCTGCCGTCCTCGATCCAGTGCGAGCGCGGATCGAGGGCGCTGGGCGAGTCGTGGCGATGCAGTTCGAAACCTTCGGCGGCGAGCGCTTCGGCGAAGCCGCGGCCGATCTCGGCGGCGTACCACAGGTCCAACACGCCGTAGTAGGCGAAATGGGAGAAGCCGCGCTTGAGGAAGTGCTCGGCGGCGAGGCGGCCCATGGCGGCGTAATCCATCCGGACTCGCGGGAAAGCCGTGTCGGCGAGGGCGCCGGAG
>CAMCSH010000224.1 GCA_945877655.1 Lentisphaera araneosa HTCC2155
AAAGTGGGGCGGATCACAGCTCATTGGGGGAAGGCGCCAAAATGAAAAAAGCCCCGGCATCTCGCCGGGGCTTATGGAGCTCAATCAGAGCTTGGTTTCAGGGTGCAGGAATCGGCGCCGTTTTGCTCTCGCCCGTCGGCGGCTTGGCCTCGATCACCAAGGCGCCTTCCTTGTCGCTGAGAACCAGGATGGCGAAGGAGTCGATGCCGTTCAGACCGGTGTTCAAAGAAGCGTAGTCGAAGCGGCCGCGCAGGTCGGTGAAGCCGTCCTTGTGGAAGACCACTTGGCCGTGACGGCGGGCGTAGACTTTCACATAGGTCTTGGCCAGGCCTTTGCCGTCGGCGCCGAGGACCTGGATCTGACCTAAAGAACTGATCGGACGGGTGGTGAAGCGGTGCGGCACTTGGCTCAGGACCTGATCGCGTCCGCCGCCGCTGAGACGCAGCAGGCAGGGAGTCTGGCTCCAGGCCTCGGGCAGGGCGTAGGTGAGCGAGCCGTCCGCCGCGGGCTTGAGCTCGAAGGAGGCCGCGGGACGGGTCACCGGGCTGGATTTCGCGGTGCCGCCGCTGAGCTCGAAGGGAGCGCGGCTGAAGAGCATTTCGACGTCGACCGGGAAGACTTCGAGAGTCAACGATTTCAGGTTGGCGCTGCTCAGGTTGAGCTTGCCGTCTTTGAGCTCGGCGCTGAAGGCGGGGGCCTTCGACACCGGATCGCTGTCGGTGATGCCGCTGCGGATCTCTTCGGCCTGAGAGCTGACCTCGGCGAAGAGCGTCCGCCAATGCGGGATCGGGTAATCCTTGTAGGCTGCGGCGATCTTGGCGGCGTCCTGCGGCTTCTCCTGGGCGAAGAGGAGGTAGCAGCTCAGGGCGTCGTGCTGGATCTGCGCGGTCACCTTGTCGCGTGGCGCGGCGGCGAGTTCGGTCGCGGCTTCGTCGAAGCGGTCTTGCAGCAGCAGGTAGTAGGTGAGTTCGAGGTGATCTTCGGGCGTCAGAGTGGGCTTGTGGCGCAGCACTTCGAGCAGGCGCTGGTACTGGGCGCGCAGGCCCACATTGGGCAGGCGCTTGACCCCGCCGAGAGCGAAGCTGCGGGCGTTGAGGAAGGGCAGGAAGTCGCGGTGGAGGTAGCTGCCGTCGCGGCTGGCGTCGACCGACAGGATGGCGCTATCGAGGAAGGGGCCGACCTGGGCCGCAAGGGGCGAGGCCGAGAGGAATTCCGTTAGGGCGACGCGGTCGTCATGTAGGAAGGCGTAGCCCCAGAGGGTGGCGTCGAAGAGGTGGCGCTTGCGCAGGAGCGACAGGACTTCGGTGAAGAGCTTTTTGTCGCCCATCAAATGGGCGCAGAGCGACAGATTTTGACCTTGCAGCGGCTTACCCGCAAGCCAGGCGAGGATCTGCTCGGGCGTGCCTTCGCTGGCGACTTGCGACCAGGAGTCGATCTTGCCGGTGGGCGGCTTGGCCATCACCTCGTAGACGGGTGAGGGCGAGGAACCGACGACGCGTCCTTTTTGGCTGACTTGCACCGGCGAGCCTTTGAACTGGCCTGGAGCAGGGAAGTAGAAGAGGAAGCTGCTCTTGGCGCAGCCGTAGGCCGGCACTGGCTTCGACTCCAGCGAAGTGACTTCACCGATCGGCATCGCGCCTTCGGGGATCTGACTCAAAAGGCTGAGCTCGACCTCGCGGTCGGAGGAGTTGTTGACGACGATCTCGGAGCCGTAGATGACGCCGCTGGCGAAGGGGCCGCTATGGACTTTGAGGCGCTCCTTGCCGTCCTCGACGACCTTGGCGTCATCGGCGCGGTAGAAGCGCAGGCTGACCGGGAATTCCTGGCTCGGCTTGGCATCGCTGACCACTGCGGATTGCGCAAAGATCAGCGGCGTCTTGGCGGTGATTTTGCCGTCCTTGATTTCCGGCGCTTCGGCCTCGAAGGGCAGGTCGAGGGCGGCGAGGGCGAGGAGCGCGGCGTTCGGGCTGGCCTTGGCGGTCTCGAGGATACCGGGCGAGAAGAAGGGCTTGCCAGCCGGAGCGGCGGCGTAATCGGCCCAGAAGCGGTTGACCGGCACCAGGTTCGACGTAAAGGCGCGCTCCGGGTGTTTCCAATAGCCCGCTTCGAGCCATTCGCGGACGGCGCCGACTTCTTCGTAGACGGGAAGTGATTTTGCCTTCTCCATGCTGTCTTTGCGCCGCTTGAGATCCGAAGCTTCGGCTTTTTTCATTGGCGCGGCTGCAGCGGCGGGGGCTCGTTCTTCCATGGCGCCACTGCTCAGAGTCACTCCCGCCAAATCTGCTGCAGCCACTGGCTCCGGCGGCGGCGGTGGCGGAGGGAGGCTCGCACCTTGGATAAAGCTGGCAAAGAGAGTGTCGAACTCCTGCGAACCCAAGGGGCTGGCTTGCGCCTCTTCCTGCAATTGGCGGGCGAGTCCGGTATCCTGAAGGCGCTGGGCGAGCAGGGCTTTTTCGAAGCCGTTGAGAGTGGCGAGGCGGGCGGGACTCAGCCAGAGCTTCAGGTCGTCGCCGCGCAGCGCTTGGTCGACGAAGCTCGGCTGGAGCAGATTATTGAGGAAGGGGCGGATGTGTTTGGCGAAGAAGGCCGTGTCGCGACGGAAGAGGAAGAAGTGGACTTCATGGCAGGCGTGTTTGCGGTAGAAGTCGAGCTTGGCTTTGTTTTCGAGTTTGTTCCATGACAGCAGCGGCGCGAGCTCGGCGAAGTTGGCTTGCGGCTGGGAGCTGGCGAGGTAGGTCCAGGCCTCGGCGAGAGTGCCGATACGTCCCGACTTCGAGCCGCCGATGGCGCTGATCTCGGCGCTCTGGCCGGGTGCGAGGAGAGAGAAGTCGCGGCGGCTGGCGAAGCGTTGCTCCGTCCCGAGGCCTTGCGCCAAGCGCAAATCCTTCAGCGGTAGCTCGGCCCGCGGCAGGACAATGCGACGCGTCCACGAGGCGTCGCTGCCGGCGCAGGACAGGCTGAGGACATTGCGCGAACCGAAAACTTTGAGTGGGATGCGGATCTCGCCCTTGGCATCGGGGACAACGCTGCGGATCCACGGAGTTTCGGCGGCGAAGGAGAGGGGGCAGGGAGCGAGGTCATCCGACATGGAAACAGCTGCACCGTTCGCTGAAATAGCGTCCCTTCCACCGAAGGATTCCATCTTCCCCGCCCGTCCTACACCTCCAGCTCTGCCAAACATTGCCCCTGCGCTGACCGGCAGGTCATTGGTCAGTGATTCGGCGACATCCCGCGGGTTGAGAAGCAGGCCCGGACGGGTGAGCATGACCCCGGCGCGGGGCGCTTGTTGGCGGCGCTCGAGGACATAGCGCGTTTCATCGTCGAGGCGCCCGCCGTCGAGGAAGCGGTTTTCCAAGGTCCCGAGATTCCAATGCTCCGAAAAATTGGGCTGCAGTTCGGGTAGATCACTTTCTTCCCAGGCGGCGCTGAGTCGTAGCGGCGCTTGCGGGCCGCTGAGTTTGATCACCAGATGATCTTTCTCGACTTGCCAGGAGGCCAAGTACGGCAGGACTTCGGGAGCCGCGGCCTGACCGATGCCGTTGCGAGTCGCAAAGACCTCGCCGTGGCGCTGGCCGGCGTGGACGCGGATCCGCATGACCTGATTCGAGCCGCTTTGGAAGACGTATTCCCCTTCCTCCAAGCCGGAAAGAGTGAGCTGCGAGCCATCGATTTTTAATTGCGAACTCAGGTCAGCCAGCAAAGTGCCGTTGAAGGAAGCTCCGCCGCCGGGCGACGGCTTCATATTCACAACCGGAAGTGAAGCCACCGGAATGGATCCTGATTCGATCTTGAGCAGACGAGGTTTCCAGCGGCTGTCGGCCAGCGGCAGGCTGAGGGATTCACCGACAAGGAGACTGCGTTCGTCGGCATATTTGACTTGCTGAGAAGCAGCTTGATAGAAATCCGTCGTTGGACGAGCCGTGGCACCGAGCTGAGCGACAAATTGATCTCTAGTCGCGGTGATCAGCACTCCCGCCGGAACCCTGCCCAGGCGTATGAGGCCCTGGTCATCGGTTTTGAGTGACAGAGATGTGGATTCGAAAATCTCTCCGGAGAAGCGCAGTTCGATGAGTCGGCTAGCGAGTTTCTCGCCGTTGGCGCCGCGCATTTCGAGCAGAACTTCCTCGCCGTCGCGGCGGAAGAAGAGGCCGTTGATGGAGCTCGTGTTTCCCTCTGAAAGAAGATAGGTCAGGGCGCCGACGCTGTCAGTCTCGCCATTCAGCTTGTCGTAATTGGCTTCAAACCTGACTTCGACACGATTGCAGCCTTCAGGAGTGACGAAGCTCAGGGGAATCTGGCCATCGGCAGCGACTTTGACATCCCGGCGAGTTTGACTTGCGAGTTTGTTAGTCTCGAAATAGAAAGCGAGCTCGATCCGCAGATTCTTCAGCAACTTGAGGTCGGCCGGGACGCCGTTGACGCTGAGATTGGGTCGGAGGAGCAGCGAGTGTTCGCGTCCGGGGATGAAGTGTGCGGCCTCCGCAAATTCGACTTTCAGATCGGCGCTTTCGGTCTTGCGTTGCAGCGGCAGCAAGGTGGCGAGGCCGCCTTTGCTGATCAGCAGCTTCTGCTCGGGGCCGCTTTGACCTTGATTGAGGCGCTTGAGGAAGGGGACGACGGCAACGCCTTCGGCATCGGTGGTGAAGGCAGTTTCGCCAAGGGCGACGCTGGCGCCGGCGGCGGGTTTGCCGGCTTCGTCGAGGACGGTGACGAGCTGGCCGGCGGCGGAGTCGCGGACGAAGGCCTTGAGCTGGCCTTTGCGGAGGAAGGCGCGGGCGGTGGCGCCGTTGGCGATCAGGTCGACGACATAGAGTCCGGGTTCTTTCAGTTCCTCGAGTTTGAGGCGGAGTTCCTGGCGGAGCAGCGGATCGGCCGCGAGCTTGATCGTTTTTTCCTGACTCGGCTTCAGGCCGCTGAGGTCGATGTCGGCGCTGGCTTCCTGGCCGAAGCGTTTGATCGCTGCTGCGGCGTCGATCTTGTAGAAACGCAGGCTGAGTTCCTGGGCGTTTTTGACCGAGAGATGCAGCTCCGGCACGGCGTCGGCGGCGAGCTGGCGCGGGTTATCGGGGAGCAGATCGAGCTCGATGCGATTCTTCAATTCTTCGAGCTGGGCCGCGCTGAGGGCTTTGGCGGCGGTGTCGGGATCCGGGCAGCCGCCGGTGAGGCGGGCTTCGGCGTAGATCGGCAGGAGTTTTTCGGCTTCGACCAGCTTCAGGAAAGGCGCGGCGACGGGATCATTCGCGAGATCGGAGATTCCTTGTTTCGCGCTGGCCGCAAAGGCCGCGAGGATCTGGCGTCGGACGAGGGCGTTTTCGCAGGAAACTGGTGCGGGCAGGCCGCAGCGGGCCTGGGCAAGATTGAGGGCGTGCGAGGCATCGAAATTCTTCAGCACCCAGAAGCTTTGGCGCGGCAGGGTGAGGTATTCGGCGAGCAATTCCGGCGAGTTCTTGCCGAGTTCTTCACGTGTCAAGATGAGCTGCAGCAGGAGAGTCGCCTTGGCGCTGTTTTGGGCTGGAGGGAGGGGACGGGCGAAGTCGAGCGCCTTTTCGAGGCGGCTGCTTCGCCCGGCGGGGGAATCATCCTCGCCAGCGAGGAGGCGGATGAGGACTGCGTCGGCCCAGTTCGAATCGCTGCGGATTTCCGGGCGGAGTTTGGCCAGTTCGAGGAGCTGCTCGGTGGCGAGTTGTTTGTCGATTTCCCGTTGACCGAAGCCCGGGCGGCCGTTGACCATGTCTTTGACGATGAGCGGCAGGAGTCCGGGGAAGTCGGTGCGTTGGATGGCAGCGAGGCGTTTGAGCAGGGCGGGACGCTGGAACTTGGTGAGGTCCTTGCTGGCGAGCAGGGGCAGGGCGTCATCGCTGAGGCCTTTCAGCTCGGCATCTTCGGCGAGGATCTTTTTGAGGCGGGGTTCGACGGCCCAGAAATCGGCGGGCAGGGCGCTGGGCAGGGCTTGTTCCGCCTCGTGACCTGGGCGCGAGTGGCTGAGCTGGACGCCGAGGCGATTGACCAGTTCGTCGCGGACGGCGGCGGGATTTTGCGGGTAGCGCAAGAGGAGTTGGCGATCGGCGAGGCTTTGCAGGCGTTGGTCGGCGCGATTGGATTCGCGCCATTCCTTGAGCAGCGTCTCGGCCGCGGGCAGGTCGCGGCGGAGCTGGGCGTCGAGGATGCGGTAGTAGTAGCTGTCGGCGCTGCCTGGCGCGAGTTGTTTAAGGGCGGCTTCGCGGTGGCGGACGAATTCCTCATCGAAGGGCACCTTGTCGTCCTGGGCGTGCAAGGCGGCGGCGAGGGCGAACTGCAGGACGGCGGGGAGGAGGAGGAAACGCATCGGGGGAGCTCCTGGGGTTGGGCGGGGAAAGCAGACAGAAAAAATCTACTGCTGAGACGCACCCGGAAGCAAGAAAATTACAGGCGACGGAAGAAGAAAGACGAGAAAGATTTCGGAGCTTCATCCTAAAAACCGCAGCAGCCCAGGACTTTCCGCGACCCTTTCAGGGTCAAAAATCATAACTCATTCCAACCCAGGGTGTCGCCGATGCGGCTCAACCCTGGGCTAAAATCTGAAACCCCTTTGGGGTCAAGCTGCAGTTGAGCTCAAA
>CAMCSH010000225.1 GCA_945877655.1 Lentisphaera araneosa HTCC2155
TCGGCCAAGCCGCGCCGTCACGATTCTCAAAGGAGGAATAGACTCGTCCCTCAAATCTCCGTCTCCGGCAAGGGAATGGTGAAATGGAAATCGGAGCCTTCACCCGGCTGGCTGTCAAGCTGCAGCCGGCCACCCATCAGATCGACCAAACGGACGCAGATGGACAGGCCCAGGCCTGAGCCGCCATGGGTGCGGGCGGTAGACCCCTTCTCCTGGGTCCAGGCCTCGAAAATCGCCTGTTGGCGCTGTTGGTCGATCCCCGGCCCGGTGTCGCGCACCGAGAAGGTCCATTCCCCTTCGCCGGCGTCGCATGCACGCAAGACCACCTCGCCCTCGCTGGTGAATTTGGCGGCATTGCCCAAAAGGTTGACCAGGACTTGACCGAGACGAAGGCTGTCACCACTGACCAGCACTTCCTCTTCCGCCATCTCGAGGCGAAGTGTGACGCCAGGCTGAGCTTTGATCAGCCGCAGCGTCGCTTCCAATTGCTGGCGCAGCATGAAGGGGTGGCGGTCCAATGCCAGGGCTCCGGCCTCGAGGCGTCCGAGGTCAAGGGTCGAATTGATCAGGCGCACCAGATGATCGCAGCCGCTGCGCAGGTTGTCGATCAACTCTTTCTGGAAGGGATCCATCGAGGTCCCGGCGAGCAACTCGAGAAAGCCGGTGATACCGTTGACCGGAGTGCGGACCTCATGGGAGAAGTGATTGAGGAATTCGACTTTTGCGTCAAGGGTCCGGGCCAGTTGCCGGGCGGCACTGCGGACGGCGGTGACGTCGCGGAAGAACCAGACCCGGCCGAAGAAGAGGCCGTCTTCGCGCAGCATCGGAGTGGAATAGAGCTCGAAAACCCGGCCGTCATTGGTGTTCAGGTCGTCATGGCGGCCCGACATCGCCACCAAGGGGGCTGCGATGTTGGCGACCCAGGCCCGGAAGCGGCGCGGCTCATGGAGTTGTTCAGCCAAGCGGTCAAAAATTTCAAGGGAATTGCTGCCGGGGAGCAAAGGCGGCAAGTGCCATTGCTCTTCCATGCGGCGATTGACGAAGAGCAACCGTCCCTCGGCGTCGACGGCGAGGATGCCGTCGAGCGAGACTTCGGCTATGCCGGAAAGAGTCGCATTGCGGACCGCGAGATCGCGGCGCATCTGTTCCATCTCATGCTCACGGCGCAGATCCGCCAGGCAGCGTCGCACCGCCGCGCCGATGTTACTGAGAAAGGAGCTGTCCTTGACCAGGTAGTCGCGGGCTCCTTGACGCATCATGTTGACCGCGATCTGCTCGCTGCCCATGCCCGTGGCGACGAAGAAGGGGCCGAGCTGATCCTTGCGGCGCAGCTCCTGGACGATCTGAGCCGCATCGCGGTCGCCAAATCGATAGTCGAGAAGAAGAAGTGTCGGAGGACCGCGCCGGTCGAGCAGATCAAAAAGTTCCTGGGGCTGATTGCAGACCGCAGTCGCCACACCTTCACGGGTCAGCTGCCTTCGCAGCAGCTCCGCCAAGGCTTGGTCGTCTTCCGCGATCAGCACCCATTCTTCATTCATGGCGCAGCCTCAATTTCGGTATCAGGCAGGACTTCAGGAAGTCCGCCAGGGATTTGATGTTCTCGGTGAATTGCTTGTACTCCACCGGCTTCCGCATGAAGAAACTACAGCCGCCCGCGTAACATTCCTCGGCTTCTCTGGGATTATCTGAGGTGGTCAGGATGATCACCGGGATCTGTCGGCGCTCAGGATTGAGGCGGAGCCGGCGGAGCATTTCCAGGCCGTCCATCACCGGCATGCGGAGATCGAGAAGGATGACGAGGTGCGATTCCTGGCTGTTCTTCTCGATCAGATCGAGCTGGTCGAGCCCTTCCTTGCCATTGGCGGCACGGGTCACCTTGAGCAGTCCGTTGCGGCGCAGGTTCATCTCGATCAGGCGGGCGATGGCGTCGTCATCATCGATCAAGAGGATGTTGGGGATCTCAGCCATTGGGCACCGTGTCGGGCAAGAGGATCTTGAAGGTCGAACCTTGGTTGACTTCCGATTCGACCCAGAGGCGTCCGCCGTGGCGGTCGACGATGCGGCTGGCGATGGTCAAGCCGAGGCCTTCGCCGTCGGCTAGGTCGGGGTGCTGGCGGTAGAAACTCTTGAAGATGTCGCGCAGCTTGTCGGCGGGGATGCCGACACCGTTGTCGCGGATTTCAAAGACTGTGGCCTCCCTTTCCCGTGATGCGCTGATCCGGATTTCCGAGGAGCGGGACGGGTTGCGATACTTGATCGCATTAGAAATCAGATTGGTGAAGACCTGCTCCATTTTCTGCCGGTCGCAGGTGCAGGTCGGGAGTGGATCGACGAGGAGCATGGCTCCGGCAGTCTGGGCTTGGAAGTTCAAGCCGTCCGTGACGTCCTTGAGCAGCTCGTTCATGTCGATAAGCTGCAGATCAAGCTGCGCGACGCCGACGCGCGACACTTTGAGGAGCCCCTGAATCAGCGAATCCATGCGGGCGGTGCCGGAATGGATGTAGGTGATGGCGCCCGGAATGTCCTTGTGCAGCAGCTCGCTGACTTTCGGCAGGGTCGATTCGAGGCCCTGGGCGGCCAGTTCGTCGCTGAGCATGGAGACGGTCATCTGCAGTTCCTGGGCGAAGCCCTGGACGCCCACCAGCGGGGTGCGCAAGTCGTGCGAGAAGGTGTAGAGCATCTGTTCCAGCTCTTCGTTCTTGCGGGACAGCAGCTCGTTCTTGGCGGCGAGCTGGCGATTGCGCAGCTGCACCTGCTCTTCGAGGAGGTTTTTAAACTCTTCCGCCTTGGCCTTGTCCTGCCGCAATAACAAATCTCGGTTGCGCAGCTCGACCTCCATCCGCTGGAAGGCGGAGGAGAGCTCGTTGATCTCTTCCAACGGGGAAGTCTTCGGCAGGCGCCCCGGACGCCCGGCTTCGACGTCACCAGCGAAACGGGTGAGGATGCGGAAGTCGCGATCCAAGCCGACAAAGAGGCGGGAAGCGACAAAAAGCAGCAGAGCGAAAGACGGCACAGTCACCAGCAGCGGCAGGAGAAAGCCCATGCGGTAGGTGTCTTCACTTTCCTTGTGGCGGGCCAGCAAGGTGTCTCCCGCGTGTTTAAAAAGGTCGGGGGCGTCACCAGCCAGGCTGCGTTCGACGGCCAGAATGCCCAAGGCATCCTGGCGATGGCCTTTCTCGACCAGCTCAACCGCTTCGCTCAAGGTGGTGTAGCGGCGCTCCATGGTGGCTCGCCATGACCCGTCGCGCAGGAGCTTTTCCTCGGCCCGTCCCAGCCATTTTGCGGCAGCCTTCGACGCCGTTCGAATTTCAGCAAGGATGAGTTCGGCGTCGTGATGGAAGGAGCCGTCGGGAGCGTCCAGAGAGGCCATCCGCTCCACTTTGGCGGCGATGCGCGCCTGCTCTTGCGCCAAGGCGGCGAATTCGCCGATCAGCCCCGCGTCTTCAGTCGCAACTTCGCCGCTGCGGCTCTGCAAGAGATGATAAAGCCCGACCTGGGCTAAAACCAAGACGACGAAAATCGCAAAGACGACTTTCAATCTCGACAGTTGGGCACGGACGCTTTTCAATTCTGGCTCCTTGGTCGGCGAGGCAGGCCAGCCGACGGTCTATTGTACACTCGGGACGACCTTCCGCAAAACCCGTGCCGATGGCACACCGAGGGGATCGATGACTGAGTCGAGTGCGCTCCACCAGCGCCGCTCGTCGTGGTTGTTGCCGACGGGAAGCTGCGACAAGCGAAGCCCGAGTTCTCGAAGTTCATCGACACCGGTCTTCTCCGGCGCCAAGATCACCATGCCGTAACAGGCCTCGGTGTAGGCGAAGGTTTTCAGGCGGCCTTGTTCGTTCGGCTGGCAGATGAACATTTCGTCTTCACTCATCACCACCGAATCGACCCTTCCGGCTTTCAACCATTCCAGACCGCGCAGGCCGCTGCCGGCCTCGAGCACCACCGGCATCGCCAGTCCGCGCTTGCGAAAATAATCCAAGGCCAGTTCGCAGCCCAGGGGATCGCCGCGCCGGCTCACCGCAATCCTGTGTATCGGGCGATAGGAAAAGAGGGTGTTGCTGCCATAGCGCCACATGTCGGAGCGCTGACTCATCCGCAAGCAACTTAAAATCTTACCAGGATCGGCCAGCCGCACGATTTGCGCCCGGCGACGCCAGGGTTCGCCGGAGATGTCGGCCTCGAAGGCCACCACCTTGCAATGCTTGCCCAGGACCCTACCCGCCTCCGCCGCCGACATCACCAGGATGTCGAGAGTCTCGGCGCGAAGCGCCGCTGCCAAGTCGTTGGGATTGCTGTGCGAACAGGCCACCGTCTCGATTTTCACCTCTTGCGGCGGCTCCGCGAGCTTTTCGGCGATGTCATGCAGGGAAACCTCAAGCTCTGAAGTGGCCGCCAGCCGCAACTGGTGTGTCGCCGTCACCGGGGCCTTCGGCAGCCGGAAGAGAGCCCATGCCCGCAAATCCAAGTCCACCAGTGCCATCAGCACCAAGTTAAAAATGACGAGGCGGATGAGCGCCTCACGCAGTACCGGAGAATGCCACTTCAAGTTGAACCACTCCAATGCCTTCGAGGATGAGGGGAATGACGAATGAACGGTCTTTGCCGCAGCGCTGCATCAGGCCGTCGCCGGTCAGCATCGACAAGGCCAGTCCGGATTTCAGTTTCAAGGCGGTCAGGCTGGCGCAGCCGGCGTTGACGGCGATGCCGAACAACTCGCGCAAAGCGTCGAGCACCGAGGGATCGTAAGCAGCCGGAGCCTCGCCAAGAAAGCGACCGGCCAGAACCAAGCCCGTGCCCGCCGAGGTCCGCAGGGAGACACTGGCCTGAAGGCTCGGCGAATAGACGTCTTGAAGATGATTGAAAGCCGACTCCCGCAGCGCTGGGCCAGGCTCCGCCCGCAAGACCTTGACCCCGATCATCGACGAAAAGGTATCCGCCGCCGCTTGGGTGAAGGCATTGACGACTTGCTGCCGCAGCGCCGCTTCCATGAGATTTAGCCTTCGTCCATGGTGATGGCGATGTCGAATCGCCCGGCACCCGGAGCGTTCATCGGGATGATGATCCACGGCGTCGCGATATTGGCGAACATCCGCTGGTCCTTGCCTTGCAGCACCGTCGGCAGGCCGAGTTGAATCTTGTAACCGGAAAGCTTGGCCGCCGCCGCACCGGCGATGATGTTGAGGATTTCGCCGATGCCATCGAGCACTTCGTCATCGACCTCGGGGATCTCCTTCTCCAGGAAGGAGCCGACGGTCTTGCAGGCGACCGCTTTCTCCATGGTCAGCATCATGGCGCCCTTTACGGTGCCGGACAGGCCGATGACGCCGGTGATGTCAGTGACATCGAAGACGCCCATTTTCACCGCCAGGTCGCCGGAACGGACCGGCGTCACCTTCAGCATGGTCTTGTAGGTTTGAATGGTCGCTTCAATGCAGGGGTTGATATGTTCGCTTTTCACGGAGGACCTCCAGGTGGATTTCGTTGGCAACACACGGGCAATCACATCAACCTCAGCGCAAATGCAATGCCAGACTTGCGCCACTCGCAAAAACCCCGAAGTCCACCCTCGATCCGGTCGCCAATCCCGACATCCCGGGCGTTTTCGATGTAGAGAAACGCGATGACGACAAAAAACCGGGCCCGATATCTTCGGGCCCGGTCAAGAAAAAATTGGCGGAAAGGGAGGGATTCGAACCCTCGGTACCCTTACGAGTACCCACGCTTTCCAGGCGAGTACATTAAACCACTCTGTCACCTTTCCGCTCGGTTGGGCCGCTAGAATAACGCCAGCTCCCCCATCGTCAAGCCTTCGGAAGGCGAATCCTTGGAATATTTTGCGACCTGTGTCACTCCGTTTTGAGCTTGGTTCGTGCGTCGCGAAGCGACAGGATGAGTGTAGCCGGGGGTTTCAACCCACGGTATAGGATGGGGCTTGAATCGCCGTCGCGAAGCGACAGGATGACATTTTGGCGGTGGCGCTGCAGAAGACGCACACCCGAACGCATCTGTCACCGCGTCGCTGCCGCGACGCCAAATCAATTGCCAAACGTACCGGGGGTTGAAACCCACGGCTACAATCACACCGTCGCTTCGCGACGAGCGCAGAACACCCGGCACCGAGGCCGGCCCTCGCAGGCCTTCCGTCGTTTCGCAACGAGCAATTGAAGTTTGATTCGGAGTTGCACAGGTCGATATTTTGAGCCTGATTAAGGGTGCTTCCCGTGCTTCTTCAATTCAGCGATGACGCCGGCAGCATCAAGGCCGATGATGAAGCCAGGGCAGGCAGCGGCGGAAGAGAAATTTCCGGGGCAGCGGAGCACTCGTATCCAAGATAGCCAATTTGGCTCTTGTTCATTCGTTCGACCCCTTGCGGGTCGCACATGGTAGCCCAGGGTCGCTTCGACCCTGGGTTTGTGTTTAAAATGTGCTCCCGACCCCTCGCGGGTCGCACAGAGTTCGAGCTAACGCTGTGCGACCCGATGCGGGTCGGCGGAATGCGGGGATCGCAAACCCTGGGTCATCGCCGATGCGGCTCGACCACTGGGCTACCATGTGTGACCCGCAAGGG
>CAMCSH010000226.1 GCA_945877655.1 Lentisphaera araneosa HTCC2155
CCAGAGGTCATCGCATCGAAATTGGTCTTCGCTCATAACCAGTCGGGCAAAACTGTCGATGTCTTTGGTCGCACTTTTGATCTCAGTAAAAGCCAAATCCACCTCTTCAATCCCGATGGCAGCTACCGCGGTCGCCTGATCGACAAACCCTGATCAGTAGCCTTTGCCGAAATCGACCTCGCCACGCATTTGGCCGCCCTTGAGGTAAGTATCGAGATTGGTCAGGAAGAGATCGGCCACCTGCCATGGGAAGCTCAAGGCGGAGCAATGCGGGCTGACGACACAACCCGGCGCCTCCCAGAGCGGGCTTTCCGGCGACAGAGGTTCGCGGGCGAAGACATCGAGGATGGCACCGCCAAGATGACCGCTTTGTAATGCGGCGGCGACGGCATTCTCATCGATCAAACTGCCGCGACCGGCGTTGATCAGGACGGCACCGGGTTTCATCTTGGCTATAGCAGCTGCATCGAACAGGCCGCGAGTCGAGGGCGTGTCAGGCAGGGTGAAGAGGAAATAATCCGGTTCGCGGAGAAAGGCGTCGAAGTCCGCCGCGCCGTAGCAGGGGATGCCCTCAGGGCCGGAACCGCTGCGACTGAAACCGCTGACCTTCATGCCGAAATGACGGGCGGTAGCGGCTAGGTGGCAGCCGATTTCGCCGAGCCCCCCAAGGCCAAGGTGCAGGGTCGACAAAAGCCGATAAGGCCGTGGCTGCCATTGGCTTTTCGATTGCGCCGCGACGAGCTCGGCAAAGCCACGTTCGCGGGCGATGATCTGGCCGAAGGCCCATTCTGCCATCGCCGGACCGAAGATTCCGGTCACCCGGCTAAGGCGATAGTCGCGGCGCTGCCCAGGCTTCATCAAGGCGTCGACGCCGGCAAAGGTCGATTGCGCCCAACGCAAATTCGGGCACTGATCGAGCACCGCTGCGATTTCGGCGGGACGCCCGATCAAGATCTCGGCCTCGGCAGGTGATTCGACCAGGACGGCAAGGGGAGGCAAGCGGCCAGCTAATAAAGGGAGCCAGGAAGCGGATTCGGCGGTGATCAGGCAGATGCGGCAGGGATTCATGGCGATGGGCTCCTCAAGGTTTTTGGCAGACTAGCGGGCGCAGTGGAATTACGCCATCCTGCCAAACAAATAATATCGCTTAATCTTTTAACAGATCCTAAGCTCCCGAAAGTTTAAACTCATCCCCCCTTGCGTTGCGTGCTATAGTGCGCAACTCAAAATTTAAAGGTTCACCCTCTCATGTCCCAAGACCTCTTCCTCGCCAAACTCAAAGACCTCGGCGGTAGCGCCGGCAACGGCAAGCTCCAAGGCGCCCTCGGCTGGGATGACGCTCAGTACGAAGCGGTGAAGGCGCAGCTCCTCAGCGCGGGTAAGATCGAGTCGGGACGCGGTCGCGGCGGTTCGCTTAAGCTCGTCGGTTTCCAGGCGCAAGAGGCACAAGAATCGCTGCCAGGTTTTGCCCCCGCCGCAAAAGGCGATGACAACGAGGAGCCGTCCGAAGAGAGTAACGAAGCGCGTGAGGGCACGCGCGCTCCCAGGAAAGCCAAAGCCCCCAAAGCCGCGCCGATCCAGAAATCCTTCGAGGAATCACTCTGGGAGACCGCCACCAAGCTGCGCGGCAATGTCGAGTCCTCCGAGTACAAACACGTCGTCCTCAGCCTCATCTTCCTGAAATTCGTCTCCGACAAGTTCGAGGAACGCCGCGCCGCCCTCGTCGCCGAAGGCAAGGGCCAATACGCCGACATGGTCGAGTTCTACACCATGCACAACGTCTTCTACCTCCCCGAAACCTCGCGCTGGTCCCACATCCAGCAACACTCGAAGCAGGACGACATCGCCGCCCGTATCGACGCCGCCCTCGCCGCCATCGAGAAGAGCAACGCCTCGCTCCGCGGCGCCTTGCCGGAGAATTACTTCTCCCGCCTCCGCCTCGACGCCAGCAAGCTCGCGGCGCTGATCGATGCCATCGACAACATCAACACCGTCGCCGACCGCGAAGAAGATGTCGTCGGCCGCGTCTACGAATACTTCCTCAGCTCCTTCGCTGCCTCCGAAGGCAAGCTCGGCGGCGAGTTCTACACCCCCAAGTGCATCGTCAACCTGATCGCTGAAATGATCGAGCCCTACAAAGGCAAGATCTACGACCCCTGCTGCGGCTCCGGCGGCATGTTCGTCCAGTCGATCAAATTCGTCGAAAGCCACCACGGCAACAAGAAGGACATCTCGGTCTACGGCCAGGAGTTCACCGCCACCACCTACAAGCTGGCCAAGATGAACCTCGCCGTCCGCGGCCTCGCCGCCAACTTCGGCGAATTCCCCGCCGACACCTTCTTCAAGGACCAGCACCCCGACCTCAAGGCCGACTTCATCATGGCCAACCCACCCTTCAACCTGAAGGACTGGCGCGCCGAAAACGAACTCAGCAGCGACTCGCGCTGGAACGGCTACGACACCCCGCCCACCGGCAACGCCAACTACGCATGGATCCTCCACATGGTCTCCAAGCTCTCCGCCAACGGCGTCGCCGGCTTCGTCCTCGCCAACGGCTCGATGTCATCCAACCAGTCCGGCGAAGGCAAGATCCGCCAGAAACTCCTCGAAAACGACCTCGTCGACTGCATGATCGCCCTGCCCGGCCAGCTCTTCTACACCACCCAGATCCCCGTCTGCCTGTGGTTCCTCGCCAAGAACAAAAAAGCCAACAGCTCCCACCGCGACCGCCAAGGCCAGACGCTCTTCATCGACGCCCGCAAGATCGGCACCATGATCTCCCGGACTCAGAAAGAACTCACCAGCGACGACATCGCCAAGATCACCGCCACCTACCACGCTTGGCGTTCGCAGGAAGCGAGTCCCGCCTACGCCGACATCGCTGGCTTCTGCAAATCCGCCAGCCTCGCCGAGATCAGCTCGCACGGCTTCGTCCTCACCCCCGGTCGTTATGTCGGCGCCGAAGAACTCGAAGACGACGGCATCTCTTTCGACACCAAGATGAAAGAACTTAGTACCAAGCTCTTCGCCCAAATGGCCGAATCCACCCGCCTCGATGCGGCGATCCGCGCCAATTTGAAGGAGATGGGGTATGAGTGAACCCACTCTGCCTTCGACCCCTCGCGGGTCGCACATGGTAGCCCAGGGTCGCTTCGACCCTGGGTCAGAATTGAAAATGAGCTCCCGACCCCTTGCGGGTCGCACAGAGCCCGGCCAAACGCTGTGCGACCCGCAAGGGGTCGGTTTCGCGGGGTACGCAAACCCAGGGTCTTCGCCGATGCGGCTTGACCCTGGGCTACCATGTGCGACCCACGAGGGGTCGAGACATCAATCCCCTGGAGCGCGCCCATGATCTTCTCTGCCTTTTCAGTTTCAGGAGTGAGCGCAATTCGGGAGTCAGTGTCTCCCGAATTCAAGATTGTGGAGACACTGACTCCACAATTGATCCATCGACGCTCTAATCTCAAGGAGCTTGGCTATGTCTGAACTCGCCCTCTATCGTGGTCTTCTCGCCGAGATCAAAAGCCGCGTCCGGGCCGGACAGCAACGCGCCATCCTGGCTGCCAATGCCGAAATGCTGCAGATGTATTGGGATGTCGGCCGAATGATTGCCGCTCGAGAAAAAACCGAAGGCTGGGGCACCGGCGTCATCCCGCGTCTCGCCGTCGACCTGAAAAACGAGCTGCCCGAGGAAAAGGGATTTTCGGAACGGAACATCAAATTGATGGTGCAGTTCTCAACCACCTATCCAGAGCTGGCTCCAATTGGGCCACAGCCCGTGGCACAATTACAAAACACTGAAAATCAATTGCTTGAAATTTTGCCACAGCCCGTGGCACAATTGGAGTGTGGCTTCGAATCGGCAATTGTGCAACGATCCGTTGCCCAATTGCCTTGGGGACACAACATTCTTTTGTTTGAGCGCATCAAGCACCTCCCCACCCGCCTCTGGTACGCCCGCCAGACCCTCGAACAGGGCTGGAGCCGGGACGCCTTGGCCCTACAGATCAAAAACCGCCTCCATGAACGCCAAGGCGGCGCCGTCAATAATTTCTCCCAGACCCTCGCCACCGCCCACGCCAGCATCGCTCAAGGCCTCCTCAAAGACCCCTACCTCTTCGATTTCTTCACGCTCGATGAACCCTTCCATGAACGCGAACTCGAAACCGGCCTGCTCACCCATATCCAGAAATTCCTCATCGAGCTCGGCCGCGGCTTCGCCTTCGTTGGACGCCAATACCACCTCGCCGTCAGCGACAAAGATTTCTACCTCGACCTGCTCTTCTACCACCTCAAGCTCCGCTGCTTCATCGTCGTCGAACTCAAACGCGGCGACTTCAAGCCGGAATACGCCGGCAAAATGAACTTCTATTGCTCCGTCGTCGACGACCAGCTCCGCCATCCCGCCGACGGCCCCACCCTCGGTCTCATTCTCTGCCAGACCAAGGACCGCGTCCTCGCTGAATACGCCCTCCGCGATATCAATAAACCCATCGGCGTCGCCGATTACGAACTGGCCCAGGCCCTGCCGGCACAACTCGCCTCTGTCCTCCCCACCATCGAACAACTCGAAGCCGAACTCTCCCGCCCGGAGGAATCGTTATGAACTTTGCGCTTTTTCAGCATTCATCATTCATCATTCATCATTCGCCTGCTCAGCCTCTGCGCTCTTTCAGCACTCAGCATACAGCATTCATCATTCGCTTCCGCGCCAATTTGAAGGAGATGGGGTATGAGTGAGTGGGAGCGAACTACGATTGGGGAACTGCTTGACAAAACAGGCGGAACAATTAAAACTGGCCCATTTGGAACGAAGCTTAAGGCTTCAGAGTATACCAACAACGGTGTGCCCGTGATTTCAGTTGGTGAAGTGGGTTTTGGACGTTTAAGAATTCATGATAAAACCCCCCGTGTTGATAAATCTGTCTGGAATCGCATGCCTGAATTTCTCCTGAAGAGTGGTGATATTGTATTTGGTCGCAAAGGAGCAGTTGAACGAAGTGCGCAAGTTCAACCAGAAGAAAATGGTTTTTTCCTTGGTTCTGACGGCATTAGGATTCGCCTCAACATCGAAACTTGCGATCCAAAATTTATTTCCTATTTGCTCCAAACAGAAACTCATCGCACATGGATGATTCAGCACGCTGCTGGAACAACCATGCCTTCTTTGAATGAGGGCATTATTCGTCGCATACCAATTATTCTCCCCCCTCTCCCCGAACAAAAGCGCATCGCTAAGATCCTCGGCGATCTCGACGACAAGATCGAGTTGAACCGGCAGATGAACGCCACCCTGGAGGCGATGGCCCGCGCCCTCTTCCAGAGCTGGTTCGTCGACTTTGACCCCGTCCGAGCCAAAGCCGAAGGCCGCGCCCCCGTCGGCATGGATGCGGAAACCGCAAAACTCTTTCCGAGTGAGTTTGTCGAGTCGGAATTGGGGCTGATCCCGAAGGGGTGGAGAGTGGGGACGATTGAAGACGTTACCTCACTCATCATCGACTATCGCGGAAGGACACCGTTAAAAATGGGAAGCGACTGGTCCTTGACAGGAATTCCTGCCGTCTCAGCGAAGAACGTGAAGGGTGGCAAACTCGTGCGACCGGACACATTCAACTTCGTGAGCGAGGAACTCTACGAGCGGTGGATGAAGGATAAGCTCGCCCTCGGCGACATATTGATGACCTCAGAGGCACCACTGGGAGAACTCTACTACTTGGCGCTGGACGCCAGCTATTGCCTGAGTCAACGCCTCTTTGCGCTGAGGGCAAATCCTGTAGTGTGCGCCCCTATCTACCTCTACTACTGGCTAGAATCGCCTGCTTGTCAGTCGGACATTGTCAATCGAGGGACTGGCACGACCGTCGAAGGAATCAGGCAATCCGAGCTTCGCAAAGTGTCTGTGCCTATACCTCCACTTCCCATGCAAAATGTCGCAGCGAAGTTTCTCGTCACCTGGATGGAACAGATTCATCGGAACGATGAACAATCCAGCTCTCTCGCCAAGATGCGCAATGAGTTGTTGCCAAATTTGTTGAGTGGGGTTGAATTCCTATGATTCACCACAATGCTCCAGATCGAGCACCTGGCTCTCCTCAACTATTGGCTGTGTTATCTGCGGCCGAAAACGAGACATCTACCTTGCATGCTCCTCGTCTCGTACTTGGTCAATCCGAATACGTACCTGGAGTCGACTTGCCGAATCATTCGCGCAAGGACGAGGTGAGCCAGGTGCTTTCCCCTGAACTTAAACGAAGGACCTCTGCTGAGGCCGCGGCTCTCATTAAAAAGGCAAAATCGGTTAAAGAGTTATCGGAGATCCTCGAAGTCCCAGCGGGTTTACTTTTATATGTTGCTTATGAGGCGCGCGATAAATATTACAGAGAGTTTGAAATTCCTAAAAAACGAGGGGGAATGAGAAAAATTCACAGTCCTCATGGGAGCATGGATATCCTGCAGAAAAAATTAAAAAATATTTTGGAGTGTTTGTATGCACCGCCGCACTGGGTTCATGCATTTGTCAAGACAAGATCAATTCTTAGTAATGCAGAAACACA
>CAMCSH010000227.1 GCA_945877655.1 Lentisphaera araneosa HTCC2155
GCCGCTGCAGAAGCCAAGGCCGCTGCAGAAGCCAAGGCCGCTGCAGAAGCCAAGGCCGCTGCAGAAGCCAAGGCCGCTGCAGAAGCCAAGGCCGCTGCAGAAGCCAAAAATGCCGCCGCAACCCAGCCTTCTCCGGCAGTGAAACCCGACGCTCCCAAGGCCGAAGACGCTCCCAAGGCCGAAGACGCTCCCAAGGCCGTCAAACCTGGCTCCAAAACTCTCGGCATCGGCGGCAGCAAAACAGTTGCCGGTAAACCCGCCGGCAAAACCACCGGCCTGGTCAAGACCGCCGGAAAATCCACCGTTGGCCCAGGCGCCTCCAGCACAGATACCAACGGCGCCAAATCCACCACCAACTCAGCAAGCCCTCGCAAACCGGGACTGACACCGGAACAACTGAAAGCGATGGACGAGAAGGTTGCTGCGCAAGCTCGTTTGTGGAAGAAGCGCATCTTACTGTTTAATCTCTTCGTCATGTTGCCGATTGCTCTTTTCATCGCCTGGTGGAAATTCGGTCGTGCCGAATCACACGTTACCGCACCGCGTCAAGCCCCTCCCAAACCTCAAATGATCTTGAAGGACAGCGCCGCACCCGCTGCGACTCCGGCCGAGTCCACCCCCGAGACTCCCAAGCCTGTAGAGGAAAAGGACGAAACCGGCGACAGCCCTAAAGCCGCTCCTGCCGCTGAAACTCCTGCCGCTGAAACTCCTGCCGCTGAAACTCCTGCTGAAACTCCTGCCGCTGAAACTCCTGCCGCTGAAACTCCTGCCGCTGAAACTCCTGCCGCTGAAACTCCTGCCGCTGAAACTCCTGCGCCTGCAGTCGAAACACCCGCACCTACTCCAGCACCTGCTCCTGAAACGCCTGTAGCCCCCTGAATCTGGTCATGAATTCCAATCCTCAGCCACCCTCAGATCCCAGCCATAGTCTCACTCCCGAGCAGCTGCGTATCCTCGATGAACAGGTCGCCCAGGATGTCGCCAAATGGAAGCGCCGATTTCAGCTCTTCAATCTCTTTGTCGTCCTCCCCTTGGCCATCTTCATCATCTGGTTCAAATGGTTTCGCCACTGAGATTGCTCGCCTTCCTGTTCCTTCTCTGCGCCTGCTCTGGCGTCTCAATCGCCCCCGTCCCCGGTCCCGAGGCCGAACGGGGGCGACTCCTTTTCCTGGCTTCCTGCACCGCCTGCCACAGCCTCGATGGTGAACCCGGCGGCGGCCCTTCGCTGAAAGGCCTGCCCGGCAGCCGCATCGGCGTCCGCGACGCTATGGGAAAGCTCCAGATCCTCACCGCCGATGACGCCTACCTGATCCGTGCCATCATCGCCCCGCAAGTGGAACTGCGCGAGCCTTGGCCCGCCAGCATGCCGACGTGGAACGGCAGCCCGGAAGAGCTGCAGGATCTGCTCGCTTTCCTCAAAGAGCATTTCAGCACTCAATCCGTCACCGCCCCTTGACTGTCGCCGCCGCAGCAGCCTAGTATGCCTTTCATCAAATTGACGGAGACTCTGGACCATGCGTGACATCAGCGAAGTACGCAAAGACATCGACAGTATCGACGAACAGATCATCACCCTGATCAACCGTCGTTATGGCCTCGCCGGTGAAGTCGGCGAATGGAAGCGCGCCAACCGCCGCGAGATCTATGTCCCCGAGCGCGAAAAAGCCCTGCTCGAGCGCCTTGAAGGGCTCAACAAAGGCCCCTTGCCGAACTCCACCCTGCGCTCGATCTACCGCGAAATCATGTCCGGCGCCCTCGCCCTCGAAGCCCCCATCACCATCGCCTTCCTCGGCCCCGAAAACACCTTCTCGCACCAGGCCGCGATGAGCAAGTTCGGCCACAGCGTCCGCTACCAGCCGAAAAACTCGATCGCCGAAGTCTTTGAAGAAGTCGAAAAAGGCAAGGCCCATTACGGCGTCGTGCCGATCGAAAACTCCACCGAAGGCGCCGTCACCTACACCCTCGACGTCTTCGCCGCCTCGGCCTGCAAGATCTGCGCCGAACTCAACCTGCCGGCCCACCAGAACCTGGTCTCCAAGGTCAGCCGCGACAAGATCAAAGTCATCTACTCGCACCCGCAAGCCCTCGGCCAGTGCCGACTCTACCTGCACCGCAATTTCCCCGGCATCCCCACCGTCGAGACCCGCTCCACCGCCGATGCCGCCCGCCTCGCCGCCGACGAAGAAGGCGCCGCCGCCATCTCCTCCACCCTCGCCGCCACCCACTACGGCCTCGACGTGCTCGATGCCAAGGTCGAGGACATGAACGACAACATCACCCGCTTCCTCGTCATCTCCGGCCAGGAAACCCGCTCCACCGGCGACGACAAGACCTCGCTGATGTTCTCGGTCAAAGACAAGGTCGGCGCCCTCTACGAGGTCCTCTCCCACTTCGACCGCAACGCCGTCAACATGACGATGATCGAATCCCGCCCCTCGAAGCTGAAAAAAGGCGAATACTACTTCTTCGTCGACTTCCTCGGCCACATGAGCGATGCCGTCACCGCCAAGGTCGTCGCCGAGCTGAAAGAGACCTGCCCCTTCGTCAAGATCCTCGGCTCCTACCCCGCCAACGCCGAAAAAGTCGAACTGGCCTGAGCTCTGTCTCGCTGCAGAGCCAGTCTTCGATATCGCGATATCATCGATGTCGCGATATCGGGGCACGCACTGCTCTGATTATTTTCCGTGTGCTCCGTGTCTTCCGTGGTTAAAACCAGTGTTCACAGCGGCGTTAATTCGACCTTGCGGAACTCGACTTCCGAACCCTCGGCCTGAAGCGCGATCTGACCTTGTCGGACGGTGCAGTGGAAGCCTTCGTTGACCAGGTCGCCGTTGACCCAGATCTTGATGCTGTCCTCTTTGCATTCGATCAGCATGGTGTTCCACTCGCCCACCGGTTTTTCCGAGCCGTCGGTGAGGTTGAAGATATGACGGGCGTCCTTGGGTCCGCCGCCGAATTTCTGATCCTTGCTGCGGGGGCGGCGTTTCTCCATGTTGGGCACTTCGATATTCTCTTCGATGCACCAGAAGTCGCCCGCATTTTCATGCTTCATCTGACACTCGATCGACTGCGGGAACATGCCGTACAAGGCCCGTGGCTTCGAGGCGTGGACCAGGACGCCGCAATTCCCCGGCGCGGCGGCGAAGCGGTATTGCACTTCGAGGCGGTAATTGCTGTAGGATGCATCGGTGATCAAGTGGCCGCCGGGGCTGCCGAGCGACACCAATTTGCCGTCCCGGATGATGAAGGAATCCCGGAGCTCCGGCTTCTTGTCTTTCGCCGGCACGTCGGCATGCCAGCCGCTGAGATCCTTGCCGTTGAAAAGCGATTGCGCTTTCGGCGCGCTGACACAGGAGCTGAAAAGAGCGACGAAGGCGGCGGCGTTCAAAAGAGGCTTCATGGTTGGATTCCTTGGCTGGTGAGTTGCGGAGCTGATCGATCTTAGGATATCCCGAGGCTCCCCAAGTTCCCCTCCTGGAACAGTGCTTCCCGCGATTATCCCAAGGCCACGAATCTGAGCCCGCCCAAGATCAGCGCCAAGCCTAGGACTCTCAGGGTGCTCCACTCCCAGGCGATCAGCACCCAGGCGGCTGCAACGGCGAGGAGCAAGGCTGGCAAATCAAAACCGCTGGCAGGCGCAAAGACCTGGCCAGCGAAAACCCAGGCGAGATGGATGATGACGCCGATCACCGCGGCGCCAATCGCCGCAAGCGGCCCTTGCAAGCGCGGCTGCCGACGGGTCGCCTCGATCAAGGGCGCGCCAACAAAGATGAAGAGGAAACTCGGCAAAAAAGTGAAGAAGGTGGCGACCAAGCCGCCCGCCAAGCCACCACTCAAAAGAGCTCCGGGACCGGCCATTTCCTTTTGCCAACCGCCAAGGAAACCGACGAAGGTGACGATCATGATCAGGGGTCCAGGCGTGCTTTCGCCGAGCGCGAGGCCGTCGAGCATTTGCGCCGAACTCAGCCACTGATATTGCTCCACCGAGGCCTGCTGCACATACGGCAAAACCGCATAGGCGCCGCCGAAACACACCAGCGCGCAACGGGTGAAAAAGGCCGCCATTTCGGCCAATGCCGGCGATGTCAAGAGAAGGAGGAGATACAGCCCGAGCCCGAGCAAAATTCCCGCCATCAGCAGAAGGCCGAGACGCCGCAAGGGCAGCAATCTCGAAGTCGCATCGCTGCCAGACTCGGAAGGCGGCGGATTCCGTTGCAGGAAACCGATCAATCCCGCCGCCAGGATGATCAGCGGGAAGGGCGCCTGCAAAAAGGCGAGAGCGACAAAGGAGCTCGCCGCAAGAAGCCCGGCAGTCCAGCTCTTCAGCACCTTGCCGCCGAGACGCCACGCCGCCGCCAGGACCAGTGCGACCACCACCGGCTTCACCGCCCAAAGCAGGCTGGCGACCACCGGTTGCGCCGCAAACATCAGGTAGAGCCAAGAGAGGAAAAGCAGCAAAAACAACGACGGCAGGATGAAGAGCAATCCCGCCGCCAAGCCACCTCGGACGCCGTGCATCAACCAACCGCAATAGGTCGCCAATTGCTGCGCCTCGGGACCCGGCAGCAGCAGGCAGTAATTGAGCGCGTGTTGGAAGCGTTCTTCGGCGATCCACTTCCGCTTCTCCACCAACTCGCGATGGAGGATAGCGATCTGTCCCGCCGGGCCGCCAAAGCTGACGCAGCCCAGCCAGCCCCAGAAGCGCAGGGCCTGGCGGAAACTCGGAGGTGCTGGTACGGCGTCATTCATGGCGCCCAAGCTAATCGCAGTCCATTCCCTTTCTCCAGCTTGTTTCTGAGATCGGGATGAATTAATGTTTAAGATTACTGTCTCTCGTCTCTCGGGATTGTCCCCAACTGCCCTCAATCACGGGTCACTTGAAGCGCCATCGTTCTGGCCTTGATTCTCCAGCTTGACGAAGGTGTCAAAATCGCTTTGGAAGAGCTTGTCTTGGATGCCGCGGTATTTCTCAAATTCGCTCTCCGCATGTTCTTTGGCAATCTCGGCGCTGATCCGTCCGGCATCCTGGAGCACTTGCCGCTCATCTGCCTCCAGGAAGATATCCAAGCGCTTGGCCCAAGCCTCCATTGTCATCGGTGTACCCCGCCTGGCGCGACTTTCCGCCAGATCAAGATAGGCACTCACGATGCGGCCCAAATCGCCAAGCTCGGCTTGTGTTAGATAGTTTTTCGCCACGCCGACATCGCTCTTCAAGACTTTGCCCGTCGGGGCTTTCGTCCAAGTTGTCAGCCCCATTCGCTCTTTTGTATGGTCGGCACGTTCAACGATCAACTCGGCGGCAGTCCGGCCATGAACCGCGTAATGCATCTTGTTTTGCACCTTGGCAAAGAACTCTTTCGTGATCGGCGATTCACGGTCGTAATCGACGGCGGTGGCATAGATATCGGTGATTTTTTGATAAAAGCGGCGCTCGGAGAGACGGATCTCGCGGATCTCATCAAGGAGCCGCTCGAAGTAATCTTCGTTCAGGAAGGCGCCATTCTCCATCCGTTTGCGATCCAGCACATAGCCCCGCAAGGTATAATCCCGCAGCACACCTGTCGCCCATTGCCGGAAGGCCGTGGCGCGCTTGCTGTTCACCCGATAGCCGATGGCGATGATCGCATCGAGGTTGTAGTGCTTGATCTGGTAGTTTTTGCCGTCCGAGGCAGTTGCTAAGAAAACCTTAGCAACTGACTCTTCCACCAATTCCGCCCCAGCAAAGATGTTCTTCAAGTGCATCAAGACATTTTCGGGCGTCGTCTCAAAAAGCTGGCCGATGTTTTTTTGCGACAGCCAAATGGTGTTGTCTTGCACCCGCACCTCCACGCCGTCGCCGCCAGTCTGGTAGGCAAAAGTCAAAAACTCCGCCGTGCTGTTGCGAATGCGCAGATTCTCTAGGGATTTGTTTTTAGCCATGGGCATCACCTTTCAGTGCTGGGTCAATACATTTGGTCAGCGCCGAACCCGTCGCGGGCGGCGTGATAGACGCGGCTTTGAGTTCGAGCATGGCTGAGTCCTTGGGGGTTTTGCCGACGAGACATCCAAGGCGGGAAAAAACAAAGAGCGAGAGAAGAGAATATGGAATGGGTGCTCGCGCGGGCATGTTTCCGAGACGAGACGGTCGGAGGCCCGGCACCTCAGGTGATGGCGATCTGTCCCGCCGGGCCGCCAAAGCTGACGCAGCCCAGCCAGCCCCAGAAGCGCAGGGCCTGGCGGAAACTCGGAGGTGCTGGTACGGCTTCATTCATGGCGCCCAAGCTAATTGCAGACCATTCACTTGCTCCAGCTTGTTTCTGAGATCCGGATGAATTAGTGTTTAAGAAAGCCTGAAGGAATCTCCCCATGCTCAGCCCCCTCCTCTCCTCACTCCTCTTTCTGACTCCACCACAAGCCACACCGGAAGATTCGCGTCCGCAGATCGAAAATTGGGACCTTCAGGAATTAAAGTGGCTAGGATTTGTCAAATCGGCATTTTGAGGGCTTTTTGAGGCGTCCCCAGACTTTACCTCCAAAAAAGGCCCAACAATGTCCATTCCTGCCGTGATTACAC
>CAMCSH010000228.1 GCA_945877655.1 Lentisphaera araneosa HTCC2155
GGATCTCCCTTTTTGGCAGGTGTTTCTGGCTCCAGCTCAAGAGCTTTCAATTCTTCAATGCCGGCGCGAATGGTGTTAATGGCCAGGCCGGTGACGCGATGTAATGCGCGGGTGCCACCGCTCCCCAAAGCCATCGATTCAGATGCCGCCCAATGACGGCGCGACTTCTCATCCAGCACACCTTTCATGCGACGCCATTTAATAGCAAGCTGGTCTTCGTTGATCTTGGTCATGAGGCAATGGACTGCCTCATGACCAAAATGCAATAGCTATATCAATTTATTTTTTAACAGGTCCTAATGGCTGGGAAACCTACAATACAATCAGTTACCATGCCTAATCAGGCGCACAGTGAGCTGCGGGTTCACTTTTTGCCGCTGATCCAGCCGCCGATGGTGCAGATGCCGATGCAGAAGACGATGAAGCCGAAGAACATGAGGCCGAGAATGGCGATGCCGGCGCTGGCGATGAGCATGGGGAATCTCCTGGTTGCTGGTTGGTTTGTCTTTGGTGACGAGAGGGTTTATTTCCACCACTGCTTGATCATCCATCCCGCTCCGATGGCGGCGGCAGTGCCGGCGACGAAGGGGGCGGCGACGACCAAGAGCGGCGGATTGCAGATGCCGACGGCGACCGCGCCTTTGAGGCAGGCGCCGCCGAAGCCGGCATAGGCGACAGAAGAGGCTGCGGCGCTGGCTCCGGCAGCGGCTCCGAAGCCGGCGGCATTTTCAGCGGTGATCTGGACGGCGTTTTTGAGCTGGCTCATGTGGTGTCTCCTGGCTTGGGTTTTTGGTCGAAGTTCAGACTTTGCGGTTTTCGTCGCCGAGAGGCTGCTGGGCGCGGGGGTCGTTCTTGAAGGAGTCGAGGTTGTTTTTGGCGTGGGCCTTGGCCTGTTCGAAGAGTTCCTTGTAGCGGGTGACATCGTCGGGCATGCCGTCCTTGATCCATGCAGTGGCGGCGCGGCCGAGGCCGTAGGTGGTGCCGATGCCGATGGCCAGTTGCGCGGGAGGGAAGGGAATCAGACTGGCGAGGGTACGCCCGGCAATCATGCCGGCGAAGGCGAGGAGGAATCCTTTGATGGCAGAGGAACTGAGTTCGGCGCCGTAGATCGAGCCGATGCGATTGACCATGTAGAATTCGTTGACGCAGAGGGTGAGTCCGCCGATGCCGGGGATGAGGACGATGGCGCCGGCACGGGCAGCGGCCCAGCGGCAGAGGGATTCGGCTTCTTCGTCGAGGACGGGGGTGGCGACTTGGCTCATGGGGATTCTCCTGTGTGGCTGTTTGATGGCTTGGAAGACTTGCGGCTTCACAGAGGAATCGGGGTCGGAGCGCGGTTTCTTACGGGGACTCTGAAGTTTTTTCGAGTTCTTCCTGCATCACCTCCCTCAGCACGGCGGCGAAGCGGGGCAGGGCCTCCTGCCAGAGGGGGAGATCGGCGGACAAGGCGGCGAGGCACTGGCTGAGGTAGGGATCCAAACGGCGAGGGGAAAGGGGGATGTCGTTTTGCTGCAGGTCGTCGGCGTCTGTCTGGCCCTGCTGGCAAGCCTCATGGCTTTCTCGATCGAGCTGTTGCTGCCGATGCGCCGCGGCAGAATATGCGGCACGTAGTGCTTCGGCCTGCTCCGGGAACAGGTCGATGACCACGGCGTGGCTGCGGGCGATGTGTTCGATAACGCCGGGGTCGGCTTCAGAATCATCGTTCTCAAATGGTGGAAGGTTGACCTGGTAGCCGAGCAACAAGGCCAGAACTTCGTCGCTGCCAATTTTGGTGAGGGGGCGGCGTCTCGGCTTGCGGCGGGGCGGCTGCCATTGACGCCAGATCTCCGCCAGGACTGCGCCGATCTCGCCGGGATGTTCATCGGGGAAGGGGAGGAGATAAGTTTCCTGACACATGTAGATGACCGGTCCAGGGCGGAGATGGAGCAACTGAGCGAAGCCGAGCGGGGTGTTCAAGCTGCCACGCCGCACCAAGTGTCGGAGCCAGGTGGCCCACGAGAAGTCATCGGGCAAATCGAATTCCCAAGTGCCGAAGCCGCAGCTGTCGGTAATGCTGGAGTTCTTGAACCGGACGCTGTCCCGGGTGATTTCCGGCAGCGGAGAAAGCCGAAGCGACGCCAAGTGGCGTTCTTGGGTCAGGTGGGCGGCGATCACCGAGTCAACCAGGATTTGCCGGGCATCTGAGTCCAGGGTGTGGATGGGGAGAGGCGGGATGTCAGTTGGCGGCGGTGGGTCTACGCGTTGCTGCAGTTTCTCGGCGATGCTGCGGCGAATGGGCGTGACGCGGCTGGGGAGCTTCAGCCCGTTCCGGCAGGAAGTGGCGAGCTTGACCTCATCGGACTGGCGCAGCCGTTCAAGGGCGGGGAGCGGGCGGCCGCGCAGGGCTTCGGCAAAAAGCAGGCGGCGGGGTGAGTATTCAGGGATTTGCAGCAGGGCCTGATAGTCTTGCAGCCAGGCGGGGCGTCCGGTCTCGGGGAAGAGTTGCAGAACCTGAGTGATCAGTGTTGTCTCGTTTGGTTGCGCATGTTGCAGCCAATGTGGCGTTGGAAACTCAGGATCCTGCTCGAAGGTCTGAAGCTCGATGATTGAGGCTTCGGGAGCTTGGAGAAAGGCGAGGATGTCGTCGCGGATTTCCTTGTCGGTGAGGGGGCTAGCGGGCGTGCTCGCAGGGTAGACGAAGGCCTGACTGCCGGTTAGCCGAAGTGTCATGGTCCACAACGCGCCTTGGCAGGCTTCATGGAGGGCGGCAAGGGAGATGTCGCGCAGGAGCACCGGTGACCGCCTGCCGCACTCCTGCCGCAGGCGGCGATGGGCGTCATAACGAAGGAAGAGAGAATGGCGTCCTACGAGAGCTACTGGCGTGTCGTCGATTTTGGACAGCAGCACTTGCGCTGCCGGCCCCCCGAGTTCGGGCGGCGCGGCGGCGACGCGATGGCCTCTGGGCCCCTTCGTCTGATCGCCGGGACGGGTAAGGCCGCTCGAAAAATAGCAGAAGAGGTCGCGGGCGGCATGAATGGCCATGGGGGGGGGGCTCCTGCGGATTACACGGGCTTTAGGGTCTGACGCAAGGCGCGGTTCACCTTTTTCTGGCAGGCCGCGCAGAATTTCCAGGTGCCGGAGTCGATGGAGTCCAGGCTGTCTTCCTCTTCATCGCCGGTCATGACGCAGTCGATGTCCTCCTCGTAATCGTGATGGTCGAGACCGAGGTTGTGGCCGAGTTCATGGACGCAGATCTTGAGGGAGCGTTCAATCACCTGGGCGGTGTCGGCGCCCTCGCTGCGGAGGGCGTCGAGGCTGACGACGGCGCCGTGGCCGGGCATCCAGGCGTAGCCGAAGAGGAAGTTGTAGCCCGTGGGGGCGATGTTGTCTTCGGTGAGGAGCAGGGTGAAGACCGAGTCCGGCTGATGGCGCGTTTGGATCTGCTTGAGGAGGATGTCGGCATCAAGGGTGATATCTTCGCACCAGGCCTTCATCTCGCCGGGGCGGCGATCGACCAGGGCGGGCTGGAGAACGACCGGAATGCGGAGGAGTTTTTCGAGGCCGGAGCAGATGCCGCCGAGCACTTCGGAATCGACCTCGCCGAGGCGCCAGAGGGCGATGCCTCCGGCGGCGTCTTGCACCAGTTCGTGCCCGGCGGCGCAATGGGTGTAGTACAGGTCGTAGCAACGGGCGGCGCAGCGGCACATTGGGCATTCGTTGAGGTCGAAGACAAGGGCTTTGGATTTGGCAAGGCGTGCCTTGTGTGGCTTGATCTTGGGAGCTTTGACCGTTTTGGCAAGGGCTCGGCATTTCACCAGCAGAGCTCCTGCCGCGTCCCACAGATCTTCGATGTCAGAAAACTTACCAGGGAGTGTGAAGCCGTTTTGATACATGAGCCGCAGAACCTCACAGAAGCGTTCCTCACCCCCCATTTTTTGACCATAGACCGAGGGTTCGCCGTAGGGACGGGGACTCGCCCACATTTTGAGGCGAGTCAGGGTGGTGTTAATCTCTTCGTAATCATCCGGGGCGGGCTCGGCGAAATGGGCTTTCCAATCGGCGAAGCGCGTCAGCTTGAAGTTGTGCTCGAACGCGTGGCCGAGTTCATGAGCATAAATTGCGGCGCGGTCGCCAAGCAATGGGGGGTAATCTGTGTAGAGGTTGAGCTCATTATCCGCAGGGCAAAAATGGCTGCCTCCCCAGTCACGGATCCCTCCTTGGTTTTCATGGAATTTGACCCTGAGAGCCTTGGGCAGAGTGATGCCGAATTCGCGTTTGAAGGCGGCGACGACTTGGCGCCAATCTTGTTTGGCGGCGGCAATTTTTGCGGAAGTGGCCATCGTGACTCAGTCCTTTTTGGCTTTTTGGTAGCGAAAACCGGTGGTGTTGGCGCCGCGGTTGAGATGTCCGATTCCGTGGCTGTGGTCGAATACGGGGACGCAATGCTTAAGGGCGAAGGTGGTGACCAAAGCAGGATCGGCCCAGTCGTTGGGCCAGGCGCAGTGGCGCCGGAGGTTGTCGAGGCTGATCATGGCGCCTTTGCCGGGTATCCAATCAAAGCAGGAGAAACACATTTCATACCCATTTGGAGCGATGAAGTCTTCGGTGAGAAACAATGTAAAGAGGGAATCTGGCTGATGACGCGCTGCGATCTGCTGGAGGATGATGACCGCGTCTAGAATGCCGTTTCTCCAGGCCTTCATCTCACCGGGACGGCGGTCGACCAGGGCGGGCTGGAGAACGACAGGAATGCGGAGGAGCTTCTCGAGGCCGGCGCAGATGCCGCTGAGCACCTCGGTATCGACCTCGCCAAGTCGCCAAATAGCGATGCCGCCGGGAGCCGGGAGCACCAGTTCATGACCCATGGCGCAGTGGGTGTATTCTGGGGGGTAGCAACGCTTGGTGGAGCGGCACTGCGGGCATTCGTTGTAGTCGAAATCGAGGGCTTGAGGTTTAGCTGCGCGCATCCTGGGAGTCTTGAGCTTGGGAGCTTTGGCTGTTTTGGCGGAATCCTGGCATTTCATCAACAGGGAACTTGCCGTGCGCCAGAGATCTTTGATGTCAGAGAGTTTATCGGAAAGGATAAAGTCGTGCTCGTACATGAGGCGGAGGACTTCGCAGAAGCGTTCTTCACCTCCTTTTTTTTGACCATAGGCCGAGGGTTCGCCGTGAGGTCGGCGGCTCTCCCACATGATCTCGAGGGGAATCATTTCGATACGAAGAACTTCGCAGAGGCGTTCATGCAGGCCAATTTTGGGGTCTAAGGTCGCCATGATTTCGCTGGGAGTCTTTTGGCAAACATCAGATTGGGATTCTGTGAAATTGGCTTCCCACTCGGCAAAGCGAGCCAGGTTGAAATTGTGCTTCAATACGTGACCGAGTTCGTAAGCATAAATTGCGGCTCGGTCACCAAGCCGTGGCGGGTAATAGGTGAAGAGTTTGAGGGTGTTGTTCGTGGAGTCAAAATAACTGCCTATCCAATAGATCGGGTCTGATTCGACTTCATAGAATTTGACCTTGAGAGCCTTGGGCAGAGTGATGCCGAATTCGCGTTTGAAGGCGGCGAGGACTTTGCGCCAGTCGTGTTTGGCTGCGGCAATTTTTGCGGAAGTGGCCATCGTGACTCAGTCCTTCTTGTTTTTCTGGTAGCGGATACCCGTGCCCGGAATCGAAAGGGTCTTGCGGGTTTGTCCCTCGGGAGTTTTGCCGATGCGGAAGGAGCCAAGACCGATCGACCAGCCGAGGCCCTTACCGGAGAGGTTGAGGTGTAGGGGGCCGAACTTGAAGGTTTTGCGGAAGCTCCAGCCCATGATCAGGATCTCCGGGCGTTTTGCAGTTCTTCATCGACGATGCGGGCGACACCGGCGCGTTTGACGGCTTCCTCTTTGTCCTTGGAATGGCCGACCCAGGCGCCAAGTGCGGCTCCAAGGGTGGAGGCATGGTCGCCAGTGAGGTGTTTGACGATGGGGACATTATCAAGCGCTTCGCCGAGGAGCCAGCCGAGGGCGCCGCCGATCAAGGCGTTCTGGTTTTCCTGGAGGAAGCTGCCGATGCGGGAAGTGGCGCGCTCGATGAAGGGGCGTCGTTTTTCTTCCGGCAGGGATTTCTGAGCTTGGTTGAGGAGTTCGAGGATGTCTTGCTGGGGGATCATGGCAGACCTCATGAGTTGACGGTTTCGACTGAAGCGGAGAAGATTTCGATGGCATTGTCGCCGACCTCGTGGGTGTCTTTGGCAGAATAGGCGCCGAGGGCGACAGCGCCGACAAGCGGCAGCCAACGGGCGGCCGACTTGGCGAGAACCCGCTGCGACACCTGGATCCCGAGCTTTTCGAGCAGCGTTTGCATCATCTTGAGGCTGGCCTTACGAACCAGGATTTTCTCACCGGCGCGGACCACCAGGTCGCGGACGAGGGCGGCGGCGCCTTGTTTGAAGAGGCAGTAGATCATCGATTCGCGGCTCAGCTCAGCGGTCTTGCCGTAGCAGGCGGCGATGTCGGCGACCATTTGCTGTTGGATGCGGTAGGTGTTCATCAGATCCGGGAGGGCAGTCATCAGGCCCAGCGGTCCGGG
>CAMCSH010000229.1 GCA_945877655.1 Lentisphaera araneosa HTCC2155
GCCCAGGGTGTAGCGACGAGGCACGAGTCGCAAACCCTGGGTCAGGAGAGAAATCGGACGGAGCCCCGGAGGGGCGTCCAGAATCGAGTTTGCGCCGTGAGAATGAAGTTCAAACGACATTCTGGACGCCCCTCTGGGGCTCAGACATCATTCCCTAAACCCAGGGTTTGCCCTCGTTCCTCGGTCTACACCCTGGGCTATCTGCCGGCTGCCCCGCTGGGGCAAAAGCGGCACGTACAGCCCTTTCAGGCCTTGGGCACTTCTTCGAAGTCGTAGGTGTATTCGCCTTGGCGGGTGATCGCCTTGATCTTGCCTTTGCAGAGGAAGCATTGCAGCGATTCGCCGGGGCGCAATTCCGAGCCGGTGCGGGCCGAGCTGTCTTTGTCACAGAGCGGGCATTTGAAGTAATAACCGGGCATGGGGCCGCAGTGGCCGCCGCCGCAGCAGTAATCGGGAGTCAGGTTGATGCGCCAAGAGCTCATGGCTTGTCCTTTGCAATGTTTTGAGGTTGAGTCGAGTTCGGAAGTATATCTGAAAGGCTGAAACGTGCAAATGAGAACAAGATCCACCACGAAAGACACGAAACACACGAAAGGAGCTGCAGTAGAGAATCGCCTTGCTGCGCTCTTCCGGAAAACTTCTTTCGTGTGCTTCGTGTCTTTCGTGGTTCCAACAAACCTCCGGGACAAATTCTTTCTGAAATTTGTTGGCAGCCGAGTCCCGCAGGAACTAAGTTGTCCTTCAAATCGGAGTTCCCTGATGCCCAGTTCGCCCAGCGCCGCAGAAGCCGGCCAATTGCTCGCCGCGCGTTTCCGCCTGCCGCTCGCCGGCCGTTCCTGGCGTGGTCAGGCAGGAGGCTGGCGCGGCGCCGCAGCCGGCTCCAGCATCGAGTTTCGCGAACACCGCAATTACCAGGCTGGCGACGACCTGCGCCATCTCGACTGGAGCGCCACCGCCCGCACCGGCCAGCCCATGCTCCGGGTCTACCGCGAGGAAGTCCGGCCCTCGGTTGATCTGCTCATCGACGGCTCCGGCTCGCTCGCCCTCGACGACGACAAGGAACATCTCAGCCGCACTCTCGCCGAATGGGTTTGGCAGGCCTCCCGCGCCGACGGCGTCTCCTTGATGATCTGGCGCCTGTCCGAGCGGGGCTGCCATCTGATCCCCCCCGAGGCCTTCTCCAGTCGCGAGCTGAAGTTCTCCGGACGGGCCTTGGATTACCAGGCCGCCACCTTGCGAAGCGGCGCCATGAGAGTGGTGATCAGCGACCTGCTCTTTCCCGGTGAACCTCGCGCCTGGCTCAGCCCTCTGCTGCAAAGCGCTGGCGGCTGCCTCCTCCTCTGCCCCTGGAGTCCCGCCGAGGCCGAGCCCGACTGGTCCGGCAATATGGATCTGGAGGATTGCGAAGCCCCGGGAACCGCCCGGGTCCTGGTAGACGAGCGGGTGATGAGCGACTACCGCGCCGCCTACCTCCGCCATGTCGCCCTCTGGCAGGAGAGCTGCACCAGCCTCGGCATCAACCTGCTCCGACTCCGCGCCGGTGAAGATCCTGCCACGAGCTTCAGCGCCGCCATCCACCAAGGAGCGATCGCCCCATGCAAATGATCCTCGGCAACCCCTGGGGCCTGCTCGCCCTCGCCGGCCTGCCCGCCGTCCTCGCCATCCACATGCTGCAGCGCAAGCCTCGAAGGCAGCGCAGCTCGACCCTCTTCCTCCTCGCCGCCGCCGCCCCGAAAAACAGCGGCGGCCCGACCCTCGACCGCTTGCGCCGATCGCTCAGCCTCTGGCTCAATCTCCTCGCCGTCCTCCTCCTCAGCGCGGTCCTGGCGCAGCCGCGCATCCTCACCGAACGCCCGGTGCTGCGCGGCATCCTCGTCCTCGATAGCTCGGTGTCGATGCAGGCAAGCCGCCAAGAAGTCAGAAAAGCCCTGGAGAAACGCCTCGCTGGCCTCAGTGAAATCGCCGATTGCGAGTGGTCTCTGTTGGAATCCGCCCCCGAGGCGCCGGTGCTTTATGGCGGCGGCCGACTCGAATCCCTCCTCCTGGCGATCGACAAATGGTCGCCGGTCCTGCCTGAACACGATCCCGCCGCCGCGCTGCGCAGCGCCCTCGCCGCCGCCGGCAAGGACGGCTGCGTCATCTTCGTCAGCGACCACAAACGCAGCCTGCCCGCCGGAACCCGCGAAATCCTCGTCGGCTCGCCCCTTGCCAACGCCGGCTTCTGCGGCGCCGGCGTCGATGTCGACGGCCGTTGGCAAGCCCTGCTGCGCAACTACTCCGACGCGGCTCTCACCACCGCCTGGAGACGCGAAATTCCCGGAGAGCCGGAAGCGGCTTTCACCCAGATCATCCTCGCCCACAATGAAACCCGCCGTCTCGAAGGCGAAATGCCGAAAGGCGGACGCCTCGTCCTGCGCCTCGACAAGGATGCCCTGGAAGCCGACAACCTGTTGCCTCTGCTGACGCCAAAGCCGAAGATCCTCAAGGTCGCCCTTGATGCCGATAAGGCCAATCTGGAGCCCTTGACCCGCTTGCGCGACAGCCTGCCGCTGATCCAGGCGACGGATGACGCCGCGGCGGCAGATCTCGTCCTCAGCTGCCGCGCTCCCGATCTGCTGCGGGAGAAGCCGGGCCTGTATTTCAACGCCGCCGCCAGTGCCGACAGCAAGTCGCGCGAAGTCAGCGACGCCTTGCACCCGATGACCGCCAATCTCGACTGGCGTCCGGTGCGAGTGAAGCTCGCCGCCCTGCCCTTCAAGCCCGAGTCGCAGGACCAGCCCCTGCTGTGGAGTGGTGAGAAGTGCGCCGCGAGCCTGCGCTACAGCCGCCAGGGACCGCAGATCCTGATTGATGCCGCTCCTGCCGCCGGCCGGCTGCTCGAAACTCCCGCCTGCCTCGTCCTGGCGGGGCGCCTGGTCGAAGAGATTCGCCGCCGCCGCGCCCTTCCTGAAACGGCGAATTTCGACTGCCACCAGAAAATCTCCTTGCCTTACCACGGCGCCCTGGTCATGGATGGCAAAGCCTTGAATGCCGAGCGGACTTTACGGGCGCCGCTTTTGCCGGGCTTTTTCTCGATCACCTGCGACCAGCAGGAAGTGCTTACTGGCGCCGCCGCATTTGCCGATGCGCGCGAGAGTGATCTCCGCCACAATGTCAGCCTCGACGGCAGCCGCGATCTCGAGAGCCGCCTGATCCAGCGCAGCCGCCAGGAAGAGCCCCTGCATCTTCCCGGCCTTCTCCTCGCCCTGCTCTGCTTCGTCCTCGGCTGGGCGGTGAAAAGCCGCGAGGTGCAGTGACTCGCCGCGATTAGGCTTTTCGCTGAATCGGGGTAAACTGCAGTTTTTCAAATCACCCCAATCAAACCGCAGCACGAAACTTATGGATCCTTGGCAGCTTCAGATCACTGTATTCGCCATCGCCCTGAGCGTGGCGCTGATCACCGTGCCCCTCTGCCGCGCCTTGGCGTGGAAGATCAACTTCCTCGACAAGCCACTCAGCGAAGGCCATAAGCAGCACGGTAAGGCGACGCCTGTCCTCGGCGGTCTCGGCATGGTCTCCGCCTGGCTCGGCACCATCGGCGGCGGACTGGCTCTCGCCGCCGTCGGCTGCGCCTACATCCCGGCGGAAATCATCCACGGCATCGGTCCGGGTAGCGACAAGTTCGACCAGCTGATGATCATCTGCGGCGGCGTCGTCGCCTTCCTCGTCCTTGGCATGTGGGACGACCGCCGGCCGATGAGCGCCAAGGTCAAGCTCAGCGGTCAGATGCTCATCCTCCTCGTCGTCGCCCACTGGGGCGTGCACATCGACATGCTCTCCGGACATCCCTACCTGTCCACTCTGGTCTGCTGGGCTTGGATGCTAGTCATTCTCAATGCCATCAACATTCTCGACAACATGGACGGCCTGGTCGCCGGCATCGGCACCATCGCCTCGCTCTTCTTCGGTGCCGCCGCAGCTATTCAAGGTCAGTTCCTGGTCGGCATGCTTTCTGCCGTCACCTGCGCCGTCTGCTGCGGGTTCTGGTTCTACAACCGCAATCCGGCCAGCATTTTTATGGGTGACGCCGGCAGCCACTTCGTCGGCTTCATGCTTGGCGTTCAGGGTTTCCTGGTCACTTGGTCCAACGGCAGCGCCGAGAAAGCCGCCTTGCCCATGCTCCTGCCTTTTCTCATCCTCGCCATCCCCATCTTCGACCTCGCTGCCGTGATCATCATCCGCCTGAGCAACAAGAAGCCGATCTACATCGGCGACCACAACCACATCTCGCACCGCTTCGTCCGCATGGGCTTCAGCCGCAGGAACGCGGTCCGCTTGATCCACCTTCTCACCTTTGTCATCGGCGCCGGCGCCCTTGCCCTGCTGCGCTGCAGCCCGGCAGTCGGAATGATCCTTTGCGCCCAGGCGATCGGGCTGCTCATCTTCATCACCATTCTCCACCACACCCAGGAGACCAAATCATGAGCCCCGATCTGCTCCGCCAGGAGTTCCTCAGCGCCGTCCGCATCGCCCTGGCCGAAGACCTCGGTTCCGGCGATGCCACCACCCTCGCCACCGTGCCGGCCCATCTGCGCGCCCGTGCCGAACTCGCCACCCGCGAAAACTGCGTCGTTGCCGGCCTCGCCGCCGCCGAATTCGCCTTCCGCGAACTCGATCCCTCCTGCCGCTTCGACATCCTCCATCCCGACGGCAGCTTCTGCAGCGCCGGCGATGTCGTCGCCGTCATCGAAGGCGATGCCCGCGCCCTCCTCAGCGCCGAACGCGTCGCCCTCAACTTCGTCCAACGCCTCTCCGGCATCGCCACCCTCACCGCCCGCTTCGTCGAACAGACCGACGGCAGCCGCTGCCGCATCCTCGACACCCGCAAGACCACCCCCGGCCTGCGAGCCCTGGAGAAATACGCCGTCACCTGCGGCGGCGGCGACAACCACCGCATGGGCCTCTACGATCGGGTCATGATCAAGGACAACCACCGCGAACTCGCCTCGCTCGCCGGACCCGGCGGCATCGCCCGCAGTGTCCGCGCTGCCCGCGACGCCTATCCGCAACTTCAGGTCGAAGTCGAGGCCGACACCTTGGAAGACGTCCGCGAGGCGGTTGAAGCCCGCGCCGACTTCATCCTGCTTGACAACATGAGCAACGACGAAATGGCCGAAGCGGTCCGCCTTGTCGGCCAGCGCGCCCTCCTCGAAGCCAGCGGCAACATGAAACTCGAACGCATCGCCAGCGTCGCCGCTCTCGGTATCGATTTCATCTCCGTCGGCGCCCTCACCCACAGCGCCCGCGCCATCGACCTCGGTCTCGACATTCGCCCCTCTTGAAACCCCTTCACCCCTGACAGCCCTTCCCCATGCTCCGCATCTCCGAAATCTATCTCTCCATCCAAGGTGAATCGACTCGCGCCGGTCTTCCCTGCATCTTCGTCCGCCTCACCGGCTGCCCCCTGCGCTGCACCTGGTGCGACACCACCCACGGCTATTCCGGCGGCGAAGAGATGGAATTGGCCTCAGTTATGGAGCGCATCCGCGCCCTGAAATGCCGTCGCGTCGAAGTCACTGGCGGCGAACCTCTGGCACAAGCGGAATGCCCGGATCTGGTCAAAGCCCTGCTGGCGGAAAACTACGAAGTGCTGGTCGAAACCGCCGGTTCCCACGACATCTCGGTGCTGCCGCAGACCGCCCGCCGCATCGTCGATATGAAATGCCCCGGCTCAGCCATGGAATCGCGCAACGACTACGCCAATCTGGACCGGCTGGGCCCCCTCGACGAAGTCAAATTCGTCATCGCCGATGAAGCCGATTTTGCCTGGGCGGTGAAGCTGATCCGCTTCAAGGATCTGGAGCACCGGGTACCCCTGCTTTTCGCTCCGGTCTGGGAAAGCATGAAGCCGGAGCGTCTGGCAGAACTCATTCTCGCCTCCGGCCTCGATGTCCGGTTGCAGATGCAATTGCATAAAATCATCTGGGGCAGCGATCGCACCGGAGTGTGAACGGCTTCAGGATGATGCGCAAATGCCATATTTGCGATAATCACCAAGTTCTTCAGGGTTTTTCCATTGAGAAAGCTTCAGCTCTGATTAGATTGGGCCGTTCGAAATCTGCAACCCCATTGTTAGGAATCCCGCCATGAGCGACAGCGAAAAACCCAAGATCAAGCTCCGCACTAGCGTCAACATTCCAGTCGACAGTATCGGCAATCCGGCCCGCACTTCGGACCGCGCCACCGTTCGCCCCGCCCACGAGAAAGAGCAGGATGAGATGGATCCCCCGGCTAAATCAAACGCGCCGCTGATCATCATCTCCCTCGTCCTGATCGCCGCCATTGGCGCCGGCGCCGCCATCGCCATCGGCATCGACAGGAAACCGAAGCCTCCTGTCGGCTATGTCGAGACCGAGGCAGAGAAAAGCGATCTCGCCGCCCTTGATGAGCTGATCAAAAACGGCGGCACCACCATCACCCAGGAAAATGCCAGTCTTCTGCGTGAAGCTGCGGTCAACTTTGTCGCTGCCCACC
>CAMCSH010000230.1 GCA_945877655.1 Lentisphaera araneosa HTCC2155
GGTGGCGGTCAAGGTCTGCCGCGATCCGGCCCTGCTCGATGGTTTCCGCAACGAGGTCAAGCTGCTGCGCCACTGCCAGGAGCTGGGCCTGCCCGGCGTGGTGCCGCTGCTCGCCGCCGATCTCGAGCACCTGCCCGCCTATCTGGTCACCCCCCTCTTCGAGCGCGGCAGCCTGGCGCAGAACCCGCCCGCCGGTCCCGCGGCCCTGCGCGAACTGGCGCTTCGCCTCGCCCGCATCCTCGCCGACCTGGCGGCGCAGGGCGTGGTGCACGGCGATCTCAAGCCCTCCAACATCCTCATCGACGCATCCGTCCAGCCTTGGGTGGCCGACCTCGGCGGCGCACGGCGCCCGCGCCCCTAGGCGTCCCAATCCCTCAGCCTCCCCGGCGGCGCCATGTCGCTGGTCAGCATGTCGCCGGAACAGGCGCTGGGCCAGACCCTGAGCCCGGCCTGCGACGTCTTCTCCCTCGGCATCCTCCTCTATGAGCTCGCCGCAGGCCGCCACCCCTTCCACGGCGTCACCCAGTGGGAGCTCGCCGCCAAGGTGCTGACCCAGGCGCCGCCGCCGCTGGCGGGCCTGGCGCCGCCGGAGCTGCAAGGCGCCTTCTGCGAGCTGGTGATGGCCTGCCTCGAAAAAGACCCGGCGAAACGCCTCACCGCGGCCGAGCTGCGGCGGCGCCTGGAAGAACCGGCGCGCCCGCCCCGCCGCCGCGGCCACCACAAAAGGATACTCATCGCCGCCGCCCTCCTGACCCTGGTCCTCGCCGCTGCGCTGGCCTGGACGCTCCGGCCGCCGCCGCCAGCCCCGACGGCGATGGGGATGACCGAGGCGGTGGAAGTGTTCCGGGAAGTCAATGACGCCCGCAATTTCGACAGTTTCGTCGCCGACTTCGCCGCCAAGGAGCAGCAGACCCGAACCGAGCTCTACCGCCAGGAATACCAGGCCCGCGTCAAGCTGGAAAAACGCCTCAAGGCCTGCGACCCCGACTTCGTTCGCATCCATGACACCTATGCCGCCGCCCGTACCCTCTTCGTCTCGGACCGCAGCCATGCCGCCAATGAACAAGCCTACTACCACCAGATCGATGCGATGAGCGCGGAACTGCGCCGCCGCGCCAAGCTCCATCCCGCGCTGCTGCCGCTGCTCCAGTCCTGGAACGAAATCGCCACCTCCCGCGAAGACCGCGTCGCCGCCGCCGTCAGCGCCGTCGATCCCGCCAAGGGCGCCGCCTACCGCCAGGCCCTGAAAAAAATCCGCGCCGAACGCTGAGAATTAAAATCTCCATCGCCTTGTAACCTTTGCCGCTTTTCCGCCATCATGAGCATGAAGACCTCAAGCCCAGGAGTCCCGCCATGCTGAATCCCCTGATCATCGCCTGCTTGTCCCTCGCCGCCGCCGCCAACGCACCGGTCGAGCCCAACGCCGCCAAACCCTCCACCAAGATCGTAAATGCCCCGGAGCAAGCCACGCCGACCGTGGCCAATGTGCATTATGGCGATCACGAACGGCAGGTGCTGGATTTCTACCAGGCCCAATCAGCTCAGCCGACGCCGCTGGTGTTCCAAATCCATGGCGGTGGCTGGGTGGGCGGCGACAAAGCTCGCGTCGACCATCTCCAGACCTACCTCGCTGCCGGCATTTCGGTGGTTTCGATCAACTATCGATACTCCACCCAGGCCCAGCTCGCGGGAATCAAGCCGCCCGTGCAATGGCCCCTCCAGGATGCGGCCCAGGCGCTGCAGTTCGTGCGCAGCAAAGCCGGCGAATGGCATCTCGACAGGCAGCGGATCGCCGCCACGGGCGGTTCGGCCGGCGGCTGCTCCAGCCTGTGGCTGGCCTTCCATGACGACTTGGCGGACCCCAAAAGCCCGGACCCGGTGGCCCGCGAGTCGACGCGCCTTTACTGCGCTGCCGTCATAAGCGCGCAAACCACCTTGGACCCGCAGCAAATGCAGGCATGGACCCCCAATAGCCGCTACGGCGGCCACGCCTTCGGCTTCATGTCCAACCCTGCGGATGCGAAGACTCGGGACGGCCAGTTCCCGCAGTTCCTCGCCGCACGCGAGCAGATCCGGCCCTGGATCAAGATGTACTCCCCCTTCGAACTCGTTAGTGCCGACGACCCGCCCATTTACCTGTTCTACAGTGTTGCGCCGGCGCTCGGGCAGGAACAGAAAGATCCGACCCACACGGCCAACTTCGGCGTGAAGCTGGAGGAGCGGCTGCGCAGCGTGGGACTTGAATGCGAATTGGTTTATCCCGGAGCCCCCAAGGTCATACACCCACTGGTGCCCAAGTTCCTGATCGAAAAGCTGAAGGCGGACAAGAAATAGCTCCGTTCTTCGGCATCAATTTTCATTCGTTAGAATAAATGGTATAAAAGGTGAATCCACATGAAAAATACTTATGATTATTACATTTCTTGCTGCAAGCCTTTCGGCTGATAAAGCTCCTGGAAAAACCATTGCCACTGGAACTTCCCCCAGCCATGGCGTGAAGGGAGATGTTCCGTACACGGTTTACGCCAACGACGAAGCAAAGCCAGAGTCGAGACCCTTTCCGATGGCCGTGTACATGAAGAACATGGGGATTGAGCGGATCGGGACGGCACCTGATCAAGAGATTAATGACGGGCTCCTTAAGCAAGGATTCCTGGTGGCGGTGGCAAACTACCAAGGGAAGAAATTCCCCCGGAGTATTTCAACAACGCCGCCCTGTTCGGCATGTTCAACCCGGGATATGGCACCACCGTCAAAGGCTTGCTGAATCAAAACACCGAGACCCCTTGACCCTCCGGGGTCGCGACTCTTTGGGCTGCTGACCCGGGGTGTCGCCGATGCGGCTCGACCCCGGGCTAAAATCCTCCATTCCTTTGGAGTGAAGCTACCAAGCGCGGCCATTTTCGCAGCACTCAGTCACTGAGTCCACCCACAAACTTCCCGGAAGCGCCGAAAATCGAAAATCAAAAAAAATTCTGCCGCCTTGTAACCTTTGTCGATTTTTCCTCATCATCCGTGTGACGACCTCAAACCCCAAGGAGACCCGCCATGATGAAACCCCAGATCCTCGCCTGCCTCTTCCTCAGTTCCGCCGCCTCCGCCGCCGAGGAAGCCCCTGATCTCGCTCAAGCCAATAAGCTGGTGAACACCACCATGCGCAAGTTGTCGCAGGGGAACTCGGCCATCGCCGAGCTCATCGAAAAGGAATACCGCGCCCGCACCAACCTCGAACTGCAATTGCGCGGCCTCGACCAGGACTTCGCTAAGAAACACGCCGCCTATGTCGACAGCCGCGCGAAAATGACCAACGAGGATGACGCCAGCAAAAAAGCCTACGCCACCGCCCGTGACGCCATGATCGCCGATCTGATCGTCAAAGCCAAGGCCGAAGCGAAAGTCGCCGCCAAACTCAAAGACTGGCACGAGGCCACTGACACCGTCCAGGATAAGGTCGCCACCGAGCTCGCAAAGACCGACGCCGACAAGGCTGAAGCCTTTAAGAAGGCCCTCGTCCTCGTCCGCGCGGCCCGCTGACCATGCGCCGCTTCTTCCTGTGCGGCCTCCTGCTCGCCACCGCCTGCTCGCAACCCGACCAGTCCGCCGCCAGCCCCGATCAGCCCGGCAACGGACTGGGGTCCTCAAATGCATCGAGCAAGGCCGCCGCCTTCTTTGCCGTCGAGGCCCACCCTGGCGATAAGCTCGCGGCGGACGGCTACTGGCCGCAGGGACGCCGCTTCGTCTACATGGGCTACTCCGGCAAGCCGGCCGACAACCTGCAGCAGGGCTTCACCGTCGCCGGCCCGGTCTATGGCAACCAACAGCCCTACCTGGATCAGTGCGCCGCCGCCGGCTGGCCGGTGGTCGCCCACGTCAGCCTCCACCTCAACTTCGTCAAAGGCGGCGACGCCGCGAAGTACGACGAGGCCCAGCTCCGGCTCGACCTCGCCGCCCAGATCGCCCGCCTCGCGCCGATGCGCAACATCGTCTGGTGGGCGGTCAGCCCCGAGGAGCTCCGCCCCTGGAAAAAAGACGAGATGCGCTACCTGCAGATCGTCAGCGACAGCGTCCGCGCCCTCGACCCCTTGAAGCGGCCGATCTATCTCTACAACCCCAACCACCGCGACGCCGCCACACTGAAGCCGATCGCGCCTTTCGTCGACATTCTCGCCAAGGGGGCCTATGTCAACAGCGCCGGCTACCAGGATCAGCGCGGCTGGGTGCGCTGGAGCGTCGAGCAGGAGCTGCAGGCGATCCGCGACAGCGGCGCCAGCGCCCAGCCGCTGCTGATGCCCGAGCTGTGCAAGGACCCCGATCCCGCCGGGGAGGCGCTGATCCGTCCCTGGGTCCGCCACGACGTCTACCTCGGCCTCTGCGCCGGCGCCAAGGGCGTGCTGATCTGGTCCCTCTTCCCCCGCAAGGAAGTGAAACGCACCTACGCACAGTGGCTGGCAGCCTACGGCGACTGCGGCCGCGAACTGACCGGGCCGCGCCATCTCGGCGAAGTCTTCCTCTACGGCCGGCCTCGCCAGGACCTCAAGGTCACGCCGCTGCAAGTGCAGCAGAGCGACCTGATCCTCGCCGGTAAAGGCGAAGAGAACACCGCCAGCCCCGAAGAGTTGAAGCGGCGCAAGACCGCCGGCAGCCCCTTCACCAGCGCCGAATTTTCCCTCGCCGGCCACCGCTACCTCTTCGTCGTCAACTCCACCGCCGCCAGCGCCAGCTTCCGCATCGACGACATCCCCGCCGGCGCCCACGGCGAAGACGCCTTCACCGGCATGCCTATCGCCGTGAAGACCTCCTACGACCTGAAGCTGCCACCCTGGGGCGTCTGGGCGCTCAAGCTCAGCCCCGGCCAGCCCTGAATTATAAACCCCGAGGAAGCTCATGACACAATCGCGTCGCCTCTTCAGCTTGGTGGAACTTCTTGCAGTGATCACGGTGATCGCCATCCTTTTCTCGCTGCTGATGCCCAGCATAAGAAAAGCGCACAAGCAAGCCTTGACCAGCAACTGCCAGAACAACCTCCGCCAATGCGGCATCGCCCTCAACACTTACGCCCTCACCTACCGCGGTGGCCTGCGCTCCGGCAAAGATGATGCGGGCAACCAGTCGCCACATACCGCCGATCAACTCTTCGGCATCCTCACCGCCGGCCGATACATCCCCGCCGGCAAAAGTACCTCCTGCCCCGCCTGCCCGGTGGCTTCCTCGGCTTGGGGTGGCTACGGCGCCCGCATCTATCTGGGCACGGTCAGCCAGATCGGCAATGTCTGGTTCGCCGGCTGTAGCTACAAAAACAACGGCTTCTATCCCAAAATGGTCCCCAACAACACCAGCTACGCCGAACCTCTGCTCACCCATGAACGCCGCAGCAACCTGCTGTACACCGACGGCCGCGTCGAGCTGCTCTCCCCTGTCGGCCTAAAGACCCGCGGCTTCAATAATGCCTGGTTCGGCGACTACGGCAGCACATTGGTGCGCAACTCTTTATAAATTTAATCTTAACTACCCGAGGTTGCTCATGACACCGCTTATTGGGCTGACACTGGTCCTCCTGCCGCTCGGTCTCGTCCTGATGTCTTACGGCCAGGAACGCCGCGGCCGCGGAACCGTGCGGCGGCGCTTCACCGGCATTGCCTGCCTCGCCCTCGCCGTGCTGCTGGCCATCGTCAACACCTTCCGTTCCGAGCCCTTTGCTCTCAAACTGACCCCGTCCGAAGACCAGATCCGCCTCGCCGGTGCCTGGCAACTGGGACGCGACCTCGCCGCCAGCCTGCCGCCCGGCCAAGCGCCGGTGCTGCTCATCTACAGCGCCCAGGACAGCCGCCCCGGCCCCTATGGCCAGTCCCTGCTGAATGCCTTCCAGCAAGGAGCCGGCGGCCCCAATCCCTACGACTGGCAGCTGTTCGAAGCTGAATCGCTCAATCACAAGCTCGGCTTCAGCCACTCCCCAGCCAGCCTCATCGAAGTCGGCGTCATCCACGGCGCCTCGCTCGCCGCCCTGCTGAATCGTTACCCCAAGGCTGCGGCCGTCGTCTTTCTCCACGGCCTGCCGCCCCCCGAGGAACTCGGCGACGTCGACGCCCTCGCCGGGCTCTACCCCGAAGCCGGTCAAAAACCCGCTGACGAAATCGACGTCGACGGCTTGCCGCCCTTCTACGCCCTCGACAATCCTAGCGGCTTACAGCCACTCCTCCAGCATCAGGTCATCAAGTCGCTGGTCTATATCAACCCGCAAGCCGTCCTCCCCGACATACACCAGCAGCTCAGCCTCGAACAAGCCGCACAACGGGTCTGGATCAGCACCTCAGACAAAAGGTGAAATGATCTCAGCCTCCCAGTCTTGGCCAATCTTGTATACCTGTCTTGGTTATATAGAAATCGCGAATCTCACGCCACCAACTAATCAATTCATTGATTCGCTGGGTGACGGGACTTGGGCATTCTAACACGGGCTGGACTTCGGTCAAGCTGGGCGCGAAAGAATGGAACGAAAAACCTCCTGGATGG
>CAMCSH010000231.1 GCA_945877655.1 Lentisphaera araneosa HTCC2155
AGGTCAGTCCCCCTCGGAGTTCCTCATCGCGATGATCATCCAGGCGCAGCAATTGAAACAGGATCAAGCCGCCGCCTGATCCTGTTTCTTTGCCTCCCGGCCAGCTGGAGCTGCTAGGGATCAGGGAGGAGAACTCGTGACTCTCGAGACGTTGGCCATCCGGATTTTATCATGCCCCGGGAAAATTATGACAGTTTATTTGCCGATGATCCCGCTCAGCTTGACCCGCTCGAAGACTCCGGCTTTTCATTTGCATTCCTATCCGCTTCGGATGTATAATGACTTGAGTATTCTCAAGGAGTCATTATGAAACGTGCCGCTTTCCTGCTGCTGTTCTTGCTTCTTGCCTGCGAAGAAAAAATCGCGCCGGCGACCACGGTCAAGCGGAATGCCCCTTTACGCATCGGCATGGACCTCTGGGCCGGCTTCTACCCTTTGATGCTCGCCGATGAACTGGGCTATTTGAAAGAGGGCGGCGTCCGTGTCGAAATCAAAATTCCGGCTGACACCTCGGGCATGGTGCGGGACTTCACCGCCAATCGCTTCGACGGCATCTGCTGTTCCCTCGCCGATGTTGTCATCGCCACCCGCGACACGCCGGATTTGAAGATGACCTTGTTCAGCGACATGTCGGAAGGCGCCGACCACCTCATTGCCTGTCCCGGTTTGGCTGCGGACGCGCCTCTCAAAGGACTGCGCTTCAGCACTCATACCGGCTCTTTCGGTGAGCTTTTCATCGCCGACTTTCTGAAGAAAAAGGGGCTGACCTTCAAGGATATCAGTCTCGTCCATGTCGATGCCGCCGATGCCCCGGAAGTGATGAAGTCCGGCAAGGTGGATGTCGTTCACACCTGGTCGCCCTACAGCGAAAAAGCCGTCGAAGCCGGCGGCCGCATCATCGCCAACTCCAAGGAATGTCCCGGCCTGATCTGCGACGGCCTGATCCTGCGGCAGGAAACCTTGAATGTCCGCCAGGCGGAATGGCGACATCTGCACGCCAGCTGGTATCGAGCCCTCGACTGGTGGCAGAAAAATCCCGACACCGGCAATAAAGTCATACTCGCCTACTTGACCAAGATGGCCAAGACCAGTGGCGACACTCGACTGATGCTCAAGCTCGAAGACATCTCCACCGACGGCATCCGCCTCATTTCTCTCGCGGAAGCCCGCAAAGCCATGAAAGATGGCGGCAGTCTCGAAAGCACCAGCCGCATCTATGTCGATCACTTCAACGCCACCGGCCACATCACCCGACTGCCCGAAGTGAAAAACATGATTGACGACACCCTCCTGCCATGAGCATCCGATCCCAAATCCTGTGGAGCTTTCTGGGCCTCATCCTCCTGCCCTTGTCGATCCTCATGTCCTGGCAGTATCACACCCAGAAATCCCAGCTTCAGCACCAAGCCGAGCACCAGCTCAGTGTCTGGACCGAGACCCTTCGACTCGTCTTCGATGCCGAGATCCGCAATAAATTGGAAAGTATCCGCATCGACAGCCAGCATACGGAATTGGCGGTCTATCTCGCCGCTTCTCCGCAGGAACGGCAAAAGCTCCTCCCTCTTCTTGCCCCCATCATCAATGAAATCAAATCCTACGATCCGGTCCATGTCCATTCCGTCGCCCTGCTCGACGCTCGTGGCCACAGCGTTCTGGACAGCAACCTGATCTGGGAAGGCCGGAATGAATCCAGCTCAATCGGCTTTCGGAAAACCATGGAAAACGGCACCATTCTGACCGAAGTTTCCCCGCGTATCGACGGACACGCCAACTACTCCATCCTCGCCCCCGTCCGCGATGCCCAGAAAAACCTCGTCGGCTGTGTCCGTCTGATCATCGACGGTTCCCTTTTCGAAAACCTCCTCACTCGTCACAGCTCCGGTTTCACCTTGGGCGTCAGCGCCGCCCTGGTCGACGCCAATGGCACGAAGATCGCCGGTAGACTCTCCCAAACCATCCCGTCTGAGCCCGGCCTCAGCTGGAGCCCGTCCGGTGAATATCGTCTCAGCTGTAGCAAGCTCCAGGAAATCCCCTGGCAGGTCGTGATCCAGCACCGCCGCGCCGATTATGCCGAGTCGATCCGCAAGCTCTTCACCCGTCAGGCCCAGATTTTCGGCGCCGTCTTCATCCTGCTACTCGTCACCATCCACCTCGTCGCTTCGCGGCTCAGCGGCCCCTTGCAGCATCTGACCGTAGCCGTCCGGCAATTACACCCCGGTCAAGTCCAACACCTGCCGGTCGAGGGTAATGGCGAGCTCCAAACCCTGGCCAAGGCCTTTAATGATCTCACCGGACAACTGCAGCTCAGCCTCGCCGAGACGCGGGATCAGTTGCAGAAAAAACTCGCCGCCGATGCCGCCCTCGCCCTCAGCGAAGAACGCTTTCGCCTTGCCCTGGAATGCAGCCGGGTCGGCTTCTATGACCTCAATCTCGTCAGCGGTGAAGCCGCCACTTCCGACTATTACGCCCGCATGCTCGGCCTCGACCCGGCCGAGTTTTTCGAGACCACGCCGAAATGGCAGGAACGCCTGCACCCCGAAGACCGGCAGAAATGTGACCAGATCCTGACCGATTACCTCGCCGGCAAACTCCCGGTCTACCGGGTCGAATTCCGCCAGCGCTGCGCCGACGGCTCGTGGAAATGGATCCTCTCGGTCGGCGAAATCGTCGGCCGTGATGCCTCGGGAAAACCCCTGCGCATGGTCGGCACCCACACCGACATCGACTCGCTCAAGATGTCTGAAGAGGCTCTCCGTCAGCGCGAGACCGACCTCCGGATCACCCTGAACTCGATCGGCGAGGCCGTACTCGCCACCGACGCGCAGGGACTGGTCACCCGGATGAACCCGGTCGCCGAGGCGATCTGCGGTTACAGCCTCGCCGAAGCCCGCGGCCGGCCGGTGACCGAGATCCTTCATCTCCTTGAAGAGCACACACGGCAAGCTCTCACCGACCCGATTACCAACCTGCTGAAACAGTCGGGAACCGAATTCCCGCCCGAAATCATCCTCGTCTCCCGCGATGGCCAGGAGGTCCTCGTCACCGACTGCGCCGCCCCGATCCGCGGCAGCGACGGCCAGCTCCTCGGTGCCGTCCTCGTCTTCCGCGATGTCCGCAAAGAACACCAGCTGCAGGAACGCCTCAACCATTCACAGAAAATGGATGCCATCGGTCAGCTCGCCGGCGGCGTCGCCCACGACTTCAACAACATGCTCGGCGCCATTCTCGGCGCCGCCGAACTGCTCAAATCCCAGCTTGCCGACAAACCTGCCAGCCATCGCTATCTCAACATGATCCGCGACGCCGCCGAACGCGCCGCCGACCTCACCCGCAAGCTCCTCAGCTTCGGACGCCGCAGCGTCGTCAAGTTCGAAGCCATCCGTGTCCACCCGCTCATCGAAGCCAGCTCGGTCATCCTCGACCGCAGCATCGACCGCAGCATCGAGATCATCCTCAAGCTCGGGGCCGAGCGCGACACCGTCACCTGCGACGGCAGCATGCTGCAAAACGCCTTGATCAATCTCGGCATCAACGCCCGCGACGCCATGCCTAATGGCGGCACCCTGACCTTCTCCACCCGCAACGCAGGACGCGGCGCCGATGAAGCCCTGATCATTGAGGTGAGTGACACCGGCACCGGCATCCCCAAGGAAATCCTGTCGAAGATTTTCGACCCCTTCTTCACCACCAAGGACGTCGGCAAAGGCACCGGCCTCGGCCTCGCCAGCGTCTACTCGACCATGCAGGAATGCCGTGGCCGGATCGAAGTCGACAGCGAACCCGGTTCCGGCACTACCTTCCGCATGATCCTTCCCGTCACCCATTCGCGCGCCATTGAGCCGAACGCAGCCGAGGAAGTTGAGGCATGCCGACTCAAACGCGGCCACATCCTCATCGTCGATGACGAAATCATGCTGGCTCAGCTGGCCGCCACCGTCCTCGCCGATGCCGGCTATGAGACGGTCATCGCCAATGACGGCATCGAGGCACTCAATCTCTTCCGGCGCGATCCAGGATTCGATCTGGTCTTGCTCGACATGGTCATGCCCCGGATGAGCGGCCACGAAGTCTTCGCCAAGCTCAGAGAGATCAACCCTGAAATCCCGATCCTCATCGCCTCCGGCTTCGACCGCAGCGGCAGCATCGACCGCCTCCTCCTGCAGCAACGCGCCAGCTACATCGGCAAACCCTACAAAGCCAGCCAACTCTGCGCCACCATCGAGAAAATGCTCCGGCCCGATCTGCCATGACCTTGACTCACGCGAAGACGCGAAGACGCGAAGAATTCCGCAAAACGCCTGAAAGACTTTCACCCCTTGTTGTCCGATATCGCGATATCGAAGCGCCTTCTTCGTCAACCCTCGGATTCTCCTTCCTCAGCATTGCCAAGACGACGGAGCGGCGGCATCTTGGAGCAGGAGATGGTTTTTATGAACACCCTGCTTTGGATGCTTCTGTGTCAGCCGCTGTCGCCGCCTTTGCCGGAGCTGCCGCCATGGGAGATGCCGCCGCCGCTCCGTCTCGACACGGTGTGGACCTCGCCGCCGCCGCCCTTGCTGTCGCAGCAACTGGTGTCGCGCGAAAAACTCTGCCTGCGCCTTGGCCCGGCGGATGAACCCCTCATGGCTCGTCTGCCGGTCTACGATCACGACCAGATGGCTGCCGATGCCGCCCTCGGCCTGCCCGAGGCCCTTTGGCCCGTCGACAAGCGGGAAGCCTTTGCCGTCCGCCAGAAACAATACGGCGGCTGGGTCCGCGTCGGCGCCGCCGCCGGTTCCGGCGGCTACAGCGCCTTCGGCCAGGAAGTCGGCTACTGGGGCTGGATGGATGAAGATAAAACCACCCGCTGGACCGCCTGGACCGGCCACTCCGATTGGAACTCGCGCAATTACGCCGGCCGCAAAATCCAGGGCCACAGCGAATGGGTCGGAGTCGGACTGGAATGGCACCCCAGCGACGACAGCACCCTCAGCATCAGCGCCGAAGGCACCGTCAACAACCCACGTTAGGAGAGCGGCGATGAAGATCAGATTCTGGGGCGTCCGAGGCTCAATCGCGGCGCCGGGACCCGACACCGCGGTGTACGGCGGCAATACCTCGTGCTACGAAGTGCGCAACGCCGCTGGCGATCTGGCGATTCTCGATGCCGGCACCGGCATCCGCGCCTTCGGCATGTCGCTGCTCGGCAAAGGCAAGGTCAAGGCCTCGATCCTGATCAGTCACACCCACTGGGACCACATCCAGGGCTTCCCCTTCTTTGTCCCCGCCTTCATCCCCGGCAACGAGCTCAGCCTCTACGCTCCGGTGCAGTTTGAGAAGACCCTGCAGCAGATCATCGCGCAGCAGATGGATTACTCGGTCTTCCCGGTGCGCAGCGCCGAGCTCCTCGCCGAAATCCGCTACCACAACCTGCCGGAAGGCCCCTTCGCCATCCCCGGCTTCTCCGGCTTCGCCAAGTTCGTCTGCCACCCGGTCACCACCGCCGGCTACCGCCTCGAAGCCGATGACAAATCCGTCGTCTACACCGGCGACCACGAACGCTTCTTCGATCAGGTCCACAAGAACATGCCGGCCGATCAGATCGATCCCGACGAACAAGAGGCGGTGGCGGCCATGGTCGACATGCAGAACGCCCAGATGGCGAAGTTCTGCCGCAATGCCGATGTCCTGATTGCCGACTCGATGTATCTCGACAAGGAATATCCGACCAAAATGGGCTGGGGCCATTCCACCGTCGAAATGAACATCCGTCTGGCTATCGAGGCCGGGGTCAAGCATCTCGTCCTCAGTCACCACGACCCGCTCCGCAAGGATGCCGATCTCGATGGCATCGCCACCTATGCGCGGCAGCTTCTCGACGAATCCGGCGGCCAAGGCATCGCCCTCTCGATCGCCCGCGAAGGTCTCGTCATCGAGCTCTGATTTTCCACCACGGAAAGCACGGAGGACACGGAAGGGGCTTCAGTCAGACCGCAATTTCTCTGTTTTTGAGCTTGCCCCGCCGTGTCCCAGTTGTGTCCCAGTTGTGTCTCAGTTCTGATGTGCTCCGACTCCCTCACTCCCTTCTCCCCGACTCCCTAAAACGCAAGCTCGAATGGAGTGATACATGTCGGGGGAACTCATCCTGGCGATCCGCGTAAGCGTGGTCGAGGCTCTATCATGCAGTGCCTTCCCTGAATCGAATCGGAGTTCCCTCATGAGCCATCGTGCCACTCACCCCGTCTGCGCCGTCTGCGGCCAGGCGCCGACCGCCCCCGGCCTGACGCCAGCCATCCAAGTGCGCGAGTCGATCGCCAACCTGATCCGCCAGAAAGTGCCGGACTGGAATGAGCACAGCTTCATCTGCAAGACCGACCTCGCCGTCTACCGCGCCGCCTATGTCCACACCCTGCTGGTCTCGGAAAAAGGCGAGTTGAGCAGTCTCGAGCACGAAGTGGTCAAAAGCCTGAAAGAGCATGAACTGC
>CAMCSH010000232.1 GCA_945877655.1 Lentisphaera araneosa HTCC2155
GGTGTTCCTTGGGAGGATATCAATGCTCGATTTCTGGCTCGATGATGCGCGACAGCACAGTCATGAAACGGTATTCGATTTTGCCCCAGCGGGGCAGCCGGCAGTCAGCCCAGGGTGTCGTCCGAGGAACGAGGACAAACCCTGGGTTGCGTCCCCATCGTTCCGAGCCCCAGCGGGGCGTCCAGAATCCTCGCAGGGACGGACGCCAAACACTTCTGAACGCCCCTCCGGGGCTGCGGTTCATTTTCTCTCCACCCAGGGTTTGCGATTCGTGCCTCATCGCTACACCCTGGGCTACCTGCCGGCTGCCCCTCCGGGGCAAGAAGGCGCCAGGAAAGCAAAGCAATCTCGCTTCTCGCTCGCTAGTAAATTCAACTCATTAACAAGGGGCCAAACATGAATGTAAATGACAGAAAAAAACAGATTCAAAATCTTTTCCTAGCAGAGCATCCAGAAGATCATTTATTGCTAAGCCTTAATGATTTGAAGGCTTTTATGGCGCCTGGAAATTTGCTCGATCAATATATTGATTTTCTGCTAGATGAAACGCTAACCCCGTTTAAAACTTCAAACTACTTCCTAAATAACCGCATAGAATCAGTCGTTAACAGCAATGTTGATTTTTTTTCTGATTTGATATGGAGACACATCGCATTTTCAATTAGTAATTATGGTGTTTATACCGTTAGGCATCTCATTAAAATGATTTCATGTATTGATTTTATTCAACTTCAGAAATCCATCGTGATATCAGGGTTTCCATTCAAGCCCACTCTTGCGGAGATTTTTGAACATGAAGATTTATCCTCGAATAGAAAAACCACGCAATTTTTAATTGACAATCATATTGTTGATGAATTTAAAAGTCTTAATCTTTCGCAGTTGACATATCTTCAAGAAAATCATTCAAATTATCTTCGTAAGTTGATTGTAAATAAAATCCAAAATGGCTCTCTCGAAAAATGTATTGAACCATCAAAAATTGTTCATTTGGCGGTCAACTCGGAGGATGAATTTATTGTCGATCAAGCTCAAAATATGATCCAAAGAAACAAATCCAATGCGATGTTTTTTAAGGATTTGATTTCCACTTACACCAGTTTGGATGTTTTTATGCCTGAGCTGAAAGATGTTTTTACAACGGGGAATATTTTTGAGTTGACAGAATCATATTTTAACCGTGTTGTTACTGAGTGCGAGGCGTGGGGTGAATATATTAAGTCGATAGATCGCAATCAAATAATCGAATCACTAGCAATGGCTTCGAATAGAAACGATTGCCTTGTCAGTAATGTCAAAAAATTTATAAGTATTTACGGGAAGGAATTAGAAGGTCGATCAGAATACCTTGCCATGATGAAAACGTGGCTTCAGCACTCACGCCGGGACATCGCCGGCATCGCGCATCAATATGCGGCCGCTCATCCCGAGTGGAGCCGCGAACTTCTCTTGGATCAGCTCGACACGAAGAAAGCTGAGGAGCGAACCAAGGCGGTCAACACCCTTTCCAAAAACCTCAGCCCCGCCATCCGCGCCCGCTTCGAATCCCTCCTCCCCAAGGAAAAATCCGACGAAGTTCGCCTCGAGCTCTACAAGGCGCTCGATCCCTTGTGGATGAGCGAAGGCCGCAACTTCTCGCGGGCCGACATGACCGAGCGCATGAGCCAGGTCAGCAAGCGTCTGGCCAAGCCGGTGGCGCCTTGGCTCGATGAAACGGCGTTGCCGCCGCTGCCGCTCAAGGACGGTTCCGCCATGAGCGTCGAAGAGGTCCGCCACCTCTGCTCTTCGCTGGCCCTGATGCCCGAGCTCGACATCCACCCCGAGGCGAGGCCTTGGTTTGATCTGATTTGCGATGACCGCAAAGCCAGCGGTCCCTTTGCCTTGGCCCTGCTCAAGGCCTACCTGAGCTCCAAGGTCGAACCGAAGTTCCGCTTCGCTCTCGGCCTCGCTGGACGCCTCGGCGACGAAGCCATCCTGCCGATCCTCAATGCCCAGGTCGACGCCTGGGCCAAGGGCAGCCGCGGCAAGATGGCGGAATACGCCGCCGCCGCCATCGCGCTGCAGGGCTCGGAAATGGCCCTGATGATCACCGACGACATCGCCCAGCGCTACCGCTCGAAAAACGCCAACATCGGCAGCGCCGCCCGCGAGGCGATGCAGGAAGTCGCCACGGCCCGCGGCCTCAGCATCGACCAGCTCGGCGACGCCATCATCCCCTGGCTCGGCTTCGTCCCCGGTCAGCCGCGATTGATCCCGAGTCCCAAAGGCGATAACGAAGTCCGCATCGGCGCCGAGGGCAAACTGGCCTACCTGATCGACGGCAAGCTCAAAAGCACCGCACCCGCCGGCATCAGCGCCGACACCAAGGCCGAGCTCAAGACCCTCGCGGCGCAGCTCCGCGCCGTGCTCAAAGCCCAGAAGGCCCGTCACAACCGCATGCTGGTGCAAGAACGCCGCTGGCCCCTGAGCGATTGGCAGAAGCTCTACCTCAGCCACCCGGCCCTGCGTCCCTTCCTGGTCCACCAGATCTGGGGACTGTGGAACGAGCAGAACCAGCTCATTGCGAGCTTTCGCCAGGAGGAGGACGGCAGCTTCGTCAGTGCCGACGAAAGTGCCTTTGCGCTGCCCGCAAGCGGCAGCGTCGGGCTGATCCATCCGCTGCATCTCGACGGCGATGCCCATCACGAATGGAAGCAGCATCTCGCTGCCGCCGGGATCAAGCCCTTGGTGCCCCAGCTTGAGCGTCCTTTACGCCTCGTTTCGGAGAGCGAAAAGGGCCTGACCGAAGGCGACTGGGTGCGCGGCGTCAAACTCGGCGGCATGACCTTCAAAGGCCGTGCCGACCGCCTCGGCTGGATCCGCGGCTCGGTGGTCGACGGCGGCGGCATCGAATCCTACCGCAAACCCTTCCCCGAGGCCGGCGTCGAAGCGCTCCTCACCGATCTCGACGGCATGTACATCGGCATCGATCCCGAATCCCAGATCAGCCTGGGCTGCGTCTGTTTCATCAAGCTCGGCAGCGTGTTATTCGGCTCCTACACCTACGACACTCCCGGCAAAGGCGACAGCCGCCTTTTGAGCTTCTCCCAAGTGCCTCCCATCGTCTTCTCCGAGGCAGTGAGCGACGCCCTCCTGATCGCCGGCAAGACGGTGGAAGAAGAGGAGGAGGATTGAGGCCGCGATGACGGAATTCGTGGTTGAAGCCAGCGTGCAAAGGTCGTTCTGGCGCTTAGATTCCGGGACGAAAAAATCCGAAGGAAAGCCGCCATGGAAAAACTGCTTCTGCCCCGTCTCCGCTCTGTCGCCGGTGACCTGCTGCTGCCGGGCTCGAAATCTCTCTCCAACCGGGCACTCCTGGTCGCCGCTCTCGGGCGTGGCCCGATTCAACTGAGCAACTGCCTCGAGTCCGACGACGTCGACCGCATGGCTGAAGCCCTGCAGAAACTCGGAGTCCCGCTGAAGCGCGACCTCGCGGCGCGCAGCGTCACGCTCACCGGCTGCGGCGGCCCCCTCCCCTCTGGCAATTTCGATCTCTACCTCGGCAACGCCGGCACTGCAGTTCGCTCGGTCACCGCCGCCCTCTGTGCCGGCCACGGACAATACCGCATCGACGGCAACGCCCGGATGCGGGAACGCCCGATCAAAGCCCTGGTCAATGCCTTGAAGCTTTGGGGCGTCAAAATCGGTTATGAAATCAGCTCCGACTGCCCGCCGCTGCTCATCGACGCGCAGGGCCTGCCCGGCGGCCGCACCGAAGTCGATGGCTCTTTGTCGTCGCAATACATCACCGCGCTGCTCCTCGCTGCGCCATTATGCCGAAGCACCGCAGTGATCGAGGTCACTGGCGAATTGGTGTCGCGTCCCTACGTTGAAATGACGGTCGATTTGATGCGGCGTTTCGGCGTCTCGGTGGACGTCGCCTCCGACTGGCGCCGCTTCGTCATTCCAGCCGGGCAGAGCTACGTCAACCCGCCGCATTTCGCGATTGAAGGCGATGCCTCCAGCGCTTCGTATTTCCTCGGTGCCGCGGCGATTTCCGGCAAGGTCCGGGTCCGGGGCTGCGGCAGCGACTCGGTGCAAGGCGAAGCCGGCTTCGCCCGCGTCATGGGCCAGATGGGCGCCGCGGTAGAATACGGTACCGACTGGATCGACGTGACTTCTTCCCCCAACGGTCTCATCGGCGTTGATGTCGACATGGACACCATGACCGACACCGGCATGACTCTCGCCGTCGTCGCCTGTTTCGCCCGCGGCCGCACCGTGATCCGCAACATCGGCAACTGGCAGGTGAAAGAAACCAAGCGCATCACCGCCGTCGCGACCGAGCTCCGCAAGGTCGGCGCGATGGTCGAAGAAGGCGCAGACTACCTCGTCATTGATCCCCCCTCCAAGATCCAAAATGCCGAGATCTTCACCTACGACGACCACCGCATGGCGATGGCCTTCTCCCTGTTGTCCTTGGGCAGCGACGGCATCACCATCCTCGATCCCGGCTGCACTCGCAAGACCTTCCCGGATTACTTCGAGGTGTTTGGCGGATTGGGAAAGAAGTAAATCCAGACGAGCGGGTTTCACCACGAAGACACGAAATTTTCAGATAGTCCGACAAGGTCTTTTTCTGCGTTTTCCGCGTCTTCTGCGGTTCCAGTTCATTTCGTGTGTTTCGTGTCTTTCGTGGTGACTGCTGCTGCCGTGATCAGATCAGCTGCAAGAGATCTTCTGGCGAAATCAGGCCGGCGAGCATTTTCTGCACGCCATCGTAAGTCAGATGTTGATGTCCGTCGGCCTTCTGCTGCTGATCCAATTTGTCTTCGCCGGCGTTGGCGGCGATCAAGCGTGAACTCGCTTCATCGACAGCGCAGAATTCGAAGATGCCGATCCGGCCACGGTAGCCCTTGCCGGCGCAATAAAGACATCCGACAGGGTGGTAAACCGTGGCGCCCTCAAGGTCGCCGCGTTCGAAGGCGAGAGCAAGTCCCTTGTTCAACTTCGCCGGCTTGCGGCAGCGCTGGCAGAGGCGGCGGATGAGGCGCTGAGCGATCGACAGGCGCAAGGTGGCACCGATCAAATAGGGTTGAATTCCCATATCCAGGAGACGGGTCACGGCGCCGATGGCGGTGTTGGCGTGCAGCGACGATAGAACCAAGTGCCCGGTGAGAGCGGCACGGATGGCGATGTCGGCGGTTTCGCGGTCGCGAATTTCACCGACCATGATGATGTCGGGGTCGTGGCGGAGAACGCTGCGCAAGGCGTCGGAGAAGGTGATCTTCTCACTCTCGATTTCGACCTGAGTGACTTCCGGCAGGGCAGCTTCGACCGGGTCTTCGATGGTGATGACATTCGGGGTTCCCTGGGCGACAAGGCGGCGGAGCATGGCGTAGAGGGTGGTCGACTTGCCGGAGCCAGTGGCGCCGCAGACGAGGATGAGCCCGTGCGGGGTCGACAGGGTGCCGGTGACTTGACCGAGCTGGCCGGGGGTGAAGCCGAGTTGCTCGAGCTGCAGGGACGAAGCGCCGAGACCGATGATCCGGAGAGTCAGCTTTTCTCCGAGTTTCGCCGGGATCGAGGCGGCACGGAGGTCGACTTCGCGGCCATCGGACAGGCGATGGCGGATGCGCCCGTCCTGGGGCGCGCGCTTCTCCGCGATGTCCATGCCGGCAAGGACCTTGAGGCGCGACAGAAGCGCGGGTTGAAGGGCTGTCGGCACGATTCGTTCGAGCTCGAGAATGCCGTCGATACGGAGGCGGATGTGAAGGCCGTCGGGACGGGGATCGAGGTGGATGTCGGAGGCGCCGCGGAGGACCGCGAGGCGGATCACTTCATCGCTGATGCGAGTCGGCTCGTCACCTTCGGGGTCGCGACCTGGCTGCTGATAGACCGTGCGCTGCTGCTGTGGGTGAATCTGGCGGAGCTGACGACGAATCGACTCGGGATCTGCCAGGAAGGTTCTGACTTCCTGGCCGAGGTGGCGGGCGAGCGCCTCTTCAAGTTCGGGATTGGGAGGCGTGCCGACAGCGACCTGGATTTTATCATTGACGATGGAGCAAGGCAGGGCGAGCCGCTGCCAGGCGACATAGCCTGGGAGCCGCAACGCGAGCGACGGAAGGATGCTGATGTCATCGAGGTTGAGCGGTTCCATGATGCTAAACCCCGAGGTTGAAAGGTTGAAAAGTTGAAAGGTTGAAAGGTTGAACGGCAACAACAGGAAGTAGTGACGAGAATGGCAAACAGTCTCCTCGCGGTCTTGGCGGCAATTGTGGCGATGAATTCTGTTGCTCGACCCCTTGCGGGTCGCACATGGTAACCCAGGGTCGAGCCGCATCGGCAATGACCCTGGGTATGCCCATGACCCCGTGTCGCCGACCCGCATCGGGTCGCACAGCGCTGGACCGAACTCTGTGCGACCCGCAAGGGGTCGAAAACTCATCTTCCTTCTTGACCCAGGG
>CAMCSH010000233.1 GCA_945877655.1 Lentisphaera araneosa HTCC2155
CCGGCGCAAGCCTTGGAGCTGCACAACCGGGTGAGCGCAGGCTTGAGTGCCCGGCAGGACGTCCGGGCTGAGCAGGGGCGGCTCGAAACCGCCTTGAGGCAGTCTGATTTGCCGGCACCATTGAACTCCGCCTTGCAGCGCGATCTGGCAATGATCCGCCACGCCCAATCCCTGGCGCAGATGCAGCAAGATCCGGCGGCAGCCGAGAGCGAAGCCGCTGCCGCGATCGAGGCCTATGGACGGGCATTAAAAGACGAGCCGGCTTCCGAAGAACTCGCCCAAGGTTTGCGCTCGGCGCATGCCGCCCGTCAACAGGCCGTCGAGATCAAGCGTCAGCGCGACGAGCAGAAAAAGAAAGACGAGAAAGAGAAGAAGGATCAGCGCCAGCAGCAAGCCAAGCAAGCGGCGGACAAGGCGAAACAGGCCAAGGACGAGCAGGACCAGGCCAACCGTCAGCGTCAGGAAGAACAGAAGAAAGCCGACGAGCAAGCTCAGCCGGATGCTCAGCCGGAATCCGGCGACAAAAAAGACGGGGGAGGGGAGAAGGCCACGCCGGAAAAAGCCGCGGACGCTGGAGCCTCCGGCGAACAGAAAGCCAAGGACCACCAGCAGCAGGCCCAGGACCTCGCCAACGAGGCCAAGGACCAATCCGAAGCGATGAGCCATTCGGACCAGCCCGGCGACGAGTCAGCTCAAAAAGCAGCGGATGCGGCAAAGGATTTACAGAAAGCGCTCGATAAAATGAAGGAGGCCAAGACTGATCCCAAGGCCGGCGAGGAAGCTTCTAAATTGCTGGACGAGGCCGTCAAGAAACTTGAGGCGGCAGCCAAGGATGGCGACGGCGACAAGAAGGATGGCGACGCTAAGCCCGACGACAAGAGTCCCGAGAAAGCGGCGGCGAAGCCGAAAGACGAGAAGGCCCAGCAGGGGCAGGTCAAGAATGGCGAACACAAGCCGTCGGAAGGGCAGCTGGCGGACCAGATGATGGCCCAGCGCGAACAAGAGCTGAAAGACCGGATTCACAATTACGAGCGCGAGATGCAGCGTCGCGAGCGGCGTCAGGAACGGATCGATCCGGCCAGCGACAAATGACTCGGGGTTGACAGCGGCGGCGCATCCTGCAGATTGCAGGCCTGTCGTCGGCCCTATGGGGGCCGGCAAAGTCGCGCAATGTAATCGGCTCATCAAGGAATGCACGGATATGGGGTGGAAATTCTTGCAAAAATGTTTTTTCCGCGGGTGGACGCTGGGGCTGCCTATCGTTATAGTGGGCGCCCTGTCTCTGACACCCCTCACTTTGCGGAGTGAAGATCCTGCGGCGGCCTCCGGGCCGGAAGCTGCTGCCGACCTCCGGGTCAAGATCTTCGAACTGCAAGCTGAATTGGACAAGGCGAGGAAGGCGCAAGCCGGACTCACAGTTCAAGTACGGGAGTTGGAGAGCCGGTTAAGGGAACACGAAACCGGCATCGCCGTGCTGGCCACTGGCGAGCACAACCCGGCGCAATTACGCGCCGGACTGCTCGATGAGCTGGTCCGCACCAGCAACAGCGCGGCGAACTTGGAGCGGCGGTATGACGAACTCGTCACCTACTGCCGCACGGCACTCGGGGCTCTCAAGGCCGAACCGGGGATCCTGCAGGACTTCGACAAGAAGTCCGCGCTGGTCCGGGAGGATCTTAGGGTGCTGAGAGAAGCGGGAACGACACCGAAAGCGGCAACGCGCGGCACCGTTCTCAGCGTCAACCAGGAATTACAGGCAGTGGCGGTCACTCTCGGTCACGCAGACAGCGTGGCGGTAGGTGACCAGTGGACGGTTGAAGACTCTGGCAAGACAGTCGCAACCCTCAGGACAACAGCTGTACGACGGGCCTTGAGCTTGGCGGCGGTGGTTGAAGGGAGGATTGAGGACATCCCCGCCGGAGCGGCCGTGAAAAAGAAAAACTGAATCTCGAACGAGAGTACAGGAACACATGGAAGCAATCGCCATCACCCGCAACGCGAAAATCAGCGCGTTCAAATGCCGTGAGGTTACGCGCACCATGCAGGGCAAAAACTATGAAAGTGCCCTGCGTATCGCCACCCTGGCCAACAAAAAAGCCGCCGGCCTGGTCCTCAAGACCTTGGTCTCCGCTCGTGCTAACGCCGAGCAACACGGCCTCGACATGAACATCATCTTCGTCAAGCTCGCCGTCGTCGGCGAAGGCGCGACGGCGAAGCGCTTCATGCCCCGCGCCCGTGGTTCGGCAGGCAAGATCCGCAAGCGTACCAGCCACATCAAGATCGTCCTCAGCGACGAGAAAGCCTAAGGAGTTCATCCGTGGGTCAGAAAGTTAACCCTATCGGTTTCCGCCTTGCCGTCACCAAGGACTGGCGTTCGCGCTGGTTCGGCCGCAAGAAAGATTTCGCCTCCAAGATCGCCGAAGACTTCCAAGTCCGCGAACTTGTCCGCGAGCGTCTTAAAGAAGCCGCCATCGCCCGCATCATCATCGAGCGTTTCGGCAACCGCGTCCGCGTCGCTGTCCACTCCGCCCGCCCCGGTCTCGTCATCGGCAAGCAAGGCAAGGACATCGAAACCCTGAAGTCGGTCCTCTCCGAAGCCTGCGCCGGCAAAGAAGTCTTCGTCGACATTGTCGAAGTGAAGTCTCCCGAAACCGACGCCTACCTCGTCGCTGAAGGCGTTGCCCAACAGCTCGAGCGCCGAGTCTCCTTCCGTCGCGCCATGAAGAAGTCGATCCAGACTGCCATGGACATGGGAGTTGACGGCATCAAGATCAAGGTCTCCGGACGCGTCGGCGGTGCCGACATCGCCCGTACCGAGCACTACGCCGAAGGCAAAGTGCCCCTCCAGACCCTGTCCGCCAACATCGACTACGGATTCTGCGAAGCCAACACCACCGCCGGCAAGATCGGCATCAAGGTGTGGATCTGCAAGCCCGTCGGCGAACTTCGTGGCCGCAACCGCGGTGGCGAACGTGGTCCTCGTGAGCGCGGTCCCCGCGGCGAGCGCAATGACCGTGGTGGCGAGCGCCAGCAGCGCGCCCCCCGTCAAGCTTGAAACCCATTAAATTACTCGGAGCTCAACTATGTCTCTGATGCCCAAGCGGAGCAAATTCCGCAAAGTTCAGCGCGGTAGCTGTGCCGGAAACTCCGGCACCTGCAACAAGCTTGACTTTGGCGAATTCGGCCTGCAAATCCTCGATCGCGGCTGGATGAACGGCCGCCAGATCGAAGCCTGCCGGGTCGCCCTGTCCCGCCACACCAAACGCCGCGCCAAGATCTGGATCCGCGTCTTCCCCGACAAGCCCGTGTCGCAAAAGCCCCTCGGTATCCGCATGGGTTCCGGTAAAGGTGCTCCCGACCGCTGGGTCGCCGTCGTCCGCCCCGGTCGCGTTCTCTTCGAATTGGCCGGCTGCTCCCGCAACACAGCTCGCGAAGCCATGGCGCTTGCCGCCAACAAACTTGGCTTCCGCTGCCGCTTCCTCGCCAAGGAGGACCAGATCTAATGAAAGCCGCCGACGTTAAAAAGCTCAACGCTGAAGAGCTCAACCAGAACATGGTCGCCTCGCAGCAAGAGCTCTTCAAGCTCCGCATCCAGGCTAAGACCGGCCAGCTGGAAAACAGCTCGCGCATCAGCCTCCTGCGCCGCACCATCGCCCGCATCAAGACCGAGCAGACTGCGCGGGCCAAGTAAGGAATCACAACATGTCTGAACAACAAAGCCCAGCCCGCGGCCAGCGCAAAGAACGCGCCGGTGTGGTCAGCTCCAACAAGATGGACAAAACCATCGTTGTCAAGGTGCACCGCAAGGCTCGCCACCCGCGCTTCAAGAAAGTGATGGACATCACCAAGAAGTACTACGCCCACGACGAGAAGAACGAGGCCAAAGCCGGTGACCATGTCGTCATCGCCGAGACCCGTCCCACCTCGAAACTGAAGCGTTGGCGCCTCGTCAGCATCTCCAAACACGCAGAGTAAGGAGTAACTGACCATGATCCAAATGCAATCCACCATGGAAGTCGCCGATAACACCGGCGCCAAAGAACTGATGTGTATCGGCGTCCTCGGACAAGATCGTCAGTTCGCCCGCGTCGGCGACATCATCACCGCCTCCGTCCGCGAAGCCGCTCCCCGCGGCGTCGTCAAGAAGGGTGAAGTCGTCAAAGCCGTCATCGTCCGCACCCGTTCCAAGATCCGCCGTTCCGACGGCTCCTATCTTGCGTTCGACCGCAACGCTGCCGTCATCATCAACGCCAACAACGAGCCCCGCGGTACCCGTATCTTCGGCCCCGTCGCCCGTGAACTGCGTGAGAAGAACTTCATGAAAATCATCTCCCTCGCTCCGGAGGTTCTGTGATGAGCAACTCATTCCCCGTCAAAGTCGGCGAAGAAGTCGTCGTCATCGCCGGCAAGCACAAACACGGCAACAAGAACGGCCTCGCCTTCACCGGCAAGATCACCTCCGTTGACCGCTCCGCCTCGACTGTCACCGTCGAAGGCATCAACATCCAGAAGAAAGCCGTCCGCAAGTCGGAAGCCAACGCCGAAGGCGGCTGGCTCCAACAAGAGGGCCCCATCGCCGTTTCCAACGTCATGGGCAAGGCTGAATTCGACGCGCGCCGCGCCAAGAAAGCCAAGTAACGAGGAAACCTCAACATGGTTGTCAACCTCAAAGAAAGCTTCCAGACCAAGATCTCCGCCGAACTGATCAAAAAGTTCGGTTACGAGAACGTCAACATGGTCCCCAAGCTCCAGAAAATCGTCATCAACAGCGGTGTCAGCTCGAAGAAGGAACGCGAAGTTCTTGCCGAGACCCTGAAAACCCTGACCACCATCACCGGCCAGAAGCCTGTCACGACCAAAGCCCGCAAGGCCGTCGCCAACTTCAAGATCCGTGAAGGTCAGTCCATCGGCGCCAAGGTCACCCTGCGCAACGCCATGATGTACGACTTCCTCACCCGCCTGATCCACAACGCCCTGCCCCGTGTCCGCGACTTCCGCGGCATCAAGGCCGTCGGCTTCGATGGTTTCGGCAACTACTCCATGGGCATCTCCGACCAGACCATCTTCACCGAGATCGACCTGGACAAGATCAAGCACATGATCGGCATGAACGTCACCTTCGTGACCACCGCCCGCAACGATGAAGAGTGCAAAGCCCTGCTCGAAATGCTCGGACTGCCCTTCGCCAAGCAAGGAGCCAACTAATGGCCAAAACCGCATGGATCGAACGCAACGAGCGCAAAAAGCGCACCGTCGCCAAATTCGCCGCTAAGCGCGCTGAAATGAAAGCCAACGGTGACTACGCCGGCCTCGCGGGTCTTCCCCGTGACGCCTCGCCCACCCGCGTCGTCAACCGCTGCTCCGTCACCGGTCGCCGTCGCGCTTTCTACCGCAAGTTCGGCGTCTCCCGCCTGACTCTCCGTGAACTGGCCCACGCCGGCATGATCCCCGGCATGACTAAAGCCAGCTGGTAATCCAAGGAAATCCCATGAACGACCCCATTGCAGACTTTCTGACTCGCATCAGAAACGCCGGGCTGGCCCGCAAGGCCACCCTCCAAATGCCTTCTTCGAAGGTGAAAGCCGAGCTGGCCCGCATCCTCAAGGAAGAGGGCTATATCGAATCCTACGAAGTCGTAGACCTCGGCAGCAACAAGAAAGACCTCTCGGTCACCCTGCGCTTCGCCAAGAACCGCTCGGTCATCGAAGGCCTCCGCCGCGTCTCCAAAGGCTCTTGCCGCGTCTATGTCCAAGCTGACGAGATCCCCCGCGTCCGCGCCGGCCTCGGCACTTCGATTCTCTCCACTTCTCAAGGCTTGATGACCGGTAAATCCGCCAAGTCCAAAAATGTCGGCGGCGAACTCATCGCCCTCGTCTGGTGAACGGGAGAAACTGAAACATGTCACGTATCGGCAATAAGCCCGTCACCGTCGCCTCCGGCGTCACCATCACCATCACCGGCAAGGAAGTCAAGGTCAAGGGTCCCAAGGGTGAGCTTGCTCACACCGTCGGCGATCTCCTCGACGTCACCTACGACAAGGCCGCCAACCAGATCGTGCTCAAGCGCACCGTTGAAACCCGCCAGGCTTCCGCCCAGCACGGTCTCAACCGCAGCCTGATCAACAATATGATCCTCGGTGTCACCACCGGCTGGAAGAAAGACTTGGAAATCCGTGGTACCGGTTACCGCGGCGCCGTCCAGGGCTCCAACGTCAGCCTGGCCCTCGGTTACTCCCACCCGATCAACTATCCGATCCCCGCCGGCATCACCGTCACCATGCCTGACAACACCAAGATCACCATCACCGGCGCGGACAAGCAGCTGGTCGGTCAGGTGGCCGCGGACATCCGCTTCTACCGGAAACCCGAGCCCTACAAAGGCAAAGGCATCCGCTACGTCGGCGAATTC
>CAMCSH010000234.1 GCA_945877655.1 Lentisphaera araneosa HTCC2155
AGGCGACTCCGCCGTAGCCGCTCGCCACTCCCTCGGTCAATTCCCGCAGGGCCAGGTTTTGGCCTCCGGGTAACGCCAGGGTGACTCCCGGCAAGGCGGCTTTCCATGCCTGATGAGGATCTTCTTCACTTGTTTTTTCTGCCATTTTCCCTCCTCGTCGGCAGCACTTGCCGGACGGAGGGGAACTTACCAGTTCATGTCGGTCTTGTGCTCAGGGAAATCCTATTGCGGAATCTAGGATCAATGACTCGCCGACTGCTTCTTCACCAGCTCGTTGTATTCCGTCGTGCGTCGGTTGAGCTGTTCGGTCAGTTCGCGACATTCGCGATTGCGCTGATTGAGCTGTTCGATGACGGCGTTGCCGTCGTGCGTCCGCTGGTTCAGCAGGGTCACGGCTTCCTCGCAACGGCGGCTGAGTTCGCGATGGCTGGCCACGGCTTCCTGCAGGCGCGAGCTCAGGAGCTCGATCCAACTTCTACAAGTCCCAACTTCTACAAGTCCGACTTGCTCAAAGGACTTCTGATGAGAAAGATGCAACAAGGATGGCTACATCATCTCATCCAGCCGATGCCTGCAGCGGGATGCGGCGGCTCCCGGCCCGAAAATTCTTTTGAGCAAGTCGTCTTTTGAGCAAGTCGAAGTAGTCGAAGTTGAGGAGACTTTTGAGCAAGTATACCGTGAAATTTTGTGGAAGCCAGAACTTAGCTAGCGAAGCGCCGTCCGGCAAGTCGGCAGGAAATCAGCCCGGCTCCTGCGGTTTCTGCCGCCAAGCACCCGGGCTGAGCCCGGTTTCACGCTGGAAGACGCTGCTGAAATAACGCACTCCGGAGAAGCCGCAGCGCTCTGAAATCGCCGCCAGGCTGAGCTCCGGTTCGTCCCCTAGGATGGTTTTTGCCCGCTCGACGCGCAGCCAGGTGAGGTGCTGCAAAGGCGTCTGATTGGTCAAGCGCTTGCAGTAGCTGGCGAATTGGCTGCGCTGCAGACCGGCCGCCTGGGCCATGTTGTCCAAGGTCCACATCGAGTGCAGCTGCTGCGGCAACTTGGCGAGGAAGAGCCGCACCGAGCGCTCCGAGCTGATCAGCTCGTCCTCGCGCTTCACCTCACGCTGACGCAGGGTCTCGAGCAGGCAGATGAGCAGCTCGCTGATCAAGACCGCGAGGCGCGAGCCGAGGGTCGGAGGACGCCGTTCGAGCAGTGCCGAAATGTCGCGGAAGCAGCGGCCGACTTCTTCGGTGGCGTGCCAGACCGGTTGCTCGTTCTGGCGCAACATCGCCGTCAGCTCTTCCAGGTCGCGCGGCGTCAAGGCCAGCCATGACGGCCAGGACCAAGGTTGGTGGGGATGGCGGACGCCGACGTCGAGGATGATCCAGTGCAGGCGGCTGGCGCCGATCCGGGGACGTCCGAGGCAATGGGCTTGCCAAGGGCGGGTGACGGTGAAATCGCCGCGCTGGAGAGGATGCCATTCGCCGGCGATGTGGAAGTCGAGACTGCCGCTTTCCAGATAGGCCAGCTCAATCCCTTCGTTGCGGTGCTCCAGCAGGCCCCATTGCTGCGGCTTCTCGGCGTCCCAGCAGCCGATGCTGCTGACCTGCGGCACCGCGTCTTCCGGCAGCGGCTCGCCGGGGTAGTCGCCGCGGGCTAGGGCATGGAAGCGCAGATCGCCACGACGCGCCGCCGCCGCCAAGGGCTCACAGGTGTCGGAAGCATGGATCTCGTCATCGTGGTGAAAAATCGGCCGGGACATAAGGCTTTCCTGGGCTGTGGTCATTACTGACAATGCCGCGTCTTTGCGGTTCCGGCAAAATTTACCGATGGGAATTCCTGGGCTGCCGCGCCGCCGCAAGCGGTAGAAAATTCCTTCACCCGCCTAACCGCAACCCAGGAGACCCGCCATGATCATCGGCTGCTTCGCCCTCGTCGCTCCCTTCACCCCGATGAGCCACCAATTCAAGCTGATCAAGGAGATGGGCTTCGACTACGCCGACCTCACCGATAGCCACGACGGGGCCTCGCTCGGCGCCGAATACGGCTTCGCCGCCACCATCAGCCTCGATAGCTTCCCCGGCCGCATCCGCGACATGGCCCGCGCCGCCGGTCTCGAACTCACCAGCGTCTGCGCCCACGCCAACCTGCTCGACCCGGCCAGCCCCGAGCGCTACGGCACCAGCCAGATCATCAAGGCCATCCGCCTCGCCCATCACCTCGGCATCAAACAAGTGATCACCACCGAGGGCGACGCCAAAACCCTCTTCGGCCACAATCTCAGCCGCGACCAGATGCTCTTCTCCATCCGCGAAAAGCTCGACGCCCCGATCGAATGGGCTCGTGAACTCGGCGTCGAACTCCTCCTCGAGCCGCACGGCATCCTCACCGACTCGGTGCAGGGGATGAGCGACATCCTCGACGCTCTCGGCAGCGAGGACGTCGTCGGCGTCAACCTCGACACCGGCAACTCCTGGGTCGGCGGCGGGGAACCGCTCGACTACGTCAAGACCTTTGGCAGCCGGATCAAACACATCCACTGGAAGGACATGGGCGCCGAGTGGCTGCCCCGCCGCGGCACCCTCTACGGCTGCGGCATGGGCAGCATCCCCCTCGGCGACGGCGTCGTCGGCCTGCGCGACATCGTCCGCGCCGTGCTCAAGAGCGGCTTCCGCGGCCCCACCACCCTCGAGGTCGCCGGCGAGCTGAACATGAAGATCTCGGCCCAGAGATTGCGCCTGTGGGAGGCGGAGGTCCTCGGCTGAAATTACCCAGCGGTAGATTGCGCCGAATCTTCATCAGTTTGGCGCAGTCGATATTCTTATCAGCAATACCGGGAGCCTCGTCATGAAATGGATCCAGATCCTCGCCTGCAGCCTGCTCGCCAGCCTCCACCTGATGGCCGCGGAGGAGCCCGAACCCGAACGCGTCCTGGTCTTCTCCAAGACCACCAGCTACCGTCATTCCTCCATCCCCGCCGGCATCACCGCGGTGAAACAGCTCGGGGCCCATGGCGGCTTCGCCGTCGATGCCACCGAGGACTCGAGCGCCTTCACTCCGGAGAACCTGGCGAAATACCGCTGCGTCGTCTTCCTCTCCACCACCGGCGAAGTCTTCACCCCGCCGCAGCGCCAGGCCTTCCAGGATTACATCCAGTCCGGCGGCGGCTTCGCTGGCATCCATGCCGCCAGCTACACCGAGATCTCCTGGCCTTGGTTCGTCCGCCTCGTCGGCGGCGTCTTCACCGATCACAGCCCGGTGGTCAAGGCCTCCCTGGAGGTCTGCCCGGACGGCTGCCAACACCCCTCCACCAACTTTCTCCCCAAGCGTTTCGAACGCAGCGACGAGTGGTACAACTTCACCAAACTCAGCCCCCGCACCACCAAGCTCCTCAATGTCGATGAATCCACCTACTCGGGCGGCAAACACGGCAAGGATCACCCCATCGCCTGGTGCCAGGAATTCGACGGCGGCCGCTCCTGGTACACCGCCGGCGGCCACGCCGATGCCAACTTCGCCGAAGCCGACTTCCTCAAGCACATCGCGGAAGGGATCAAATGGGCCGGCCACCTCGGCGATAAAAAACACCGCCTTGACCCGAAAAAACGTAAACCCGCCGATGACTACTTCGACATCGAGGAGATCTCCTCCGGCCTCGAAGATCCGATGGAGATCGCCGCCCTGCCCGACGGCCGCATACTGATCATCGAACGCGCCGGCGGCCTCAAGCTCTACACCCCCGGCCAAGGCACCGTCAAGCTGACCAAGCTGCCGGTCAAAGCCATGCTCCCCGGCCAACCCGACATCGGCTGGTACGACGGCGGCGCCATCGGCATCGCCGTCGACCCCGACTTCGGCACCAAAAATGACTTCATCTACATCTACCGCTCGCCCCTCGACAAGCCCTGCATCCAGCTCACCCGCTACCGCTTCGACGGCAAGGTCATCTCCGAGCCGGTGGTGATCATCGAAGTCCCCGACGACCGAGGCGACAAGTCCTGCCATGTCGGCGGCTCGGTCTGCTTCGGCAAGGACCGCCAGCTCTACCTCTCGTGCGGCGACTTCACCAACGCCTGGGAATACGACGGCTTCACCGGCATCGACGAACGCCCCGGCCGCTTCAAGGCCGATGCCCAAAGAACCGCAGGCAACACCAACGACCTGCGCGGCGCCATCCTGCGGATGCGCATCAACGAAGGCGGCGACGGCTACACCATCCCCGCCGGCAACCTCTTCCCGCCCGGCACCGCCAAGACCCGCCCCGAAATCTTCGTCAAGGGCTGCCGCAACCCCTGGCGTATTGGCTACGACTCACGCACCGGAGCCATCGCCTGGGGCGATGTCGGCCCCGACGCAAACTCCACCAGCCCCAGCCGCGGCACCATCGGCTATGACCTCGTCGGCTACGCCGAAAAGGCCGGCTACTACGGCTGGCCCTACTTCCGCGGCGACGGCTACTATGTCCACTACGACTTCGCCACCGGCAAGTCCAGTCGCAACTACGCCGACGGCATCGTCAACGAATCCCCCAACAACACCGGCCTGCGCGAACTGCCGCCGGTGCAGAAAGCCCTGATGTGGTACCCCTACGGCCAGAGCCCGCTCTTCCCCGAAATGGGCTCCGGCGGCCGCAACGCCTGCGTCAGCGTCGTCTACAACCAGGAAGGACGCCCTAACTCCTTCCCCGTCTGGTTCGACCGCGTCCTCATCAACCACGACTGGATGCGCTGTCAACTCAAGCTGATCAAGCTCGATCCGCAGAACCGCCTCGAATCCATCCACGACTTCCTCCCCGGTCTGGGCCTGATGCACCCCTCCGACATGTGCCAGGACGCCGAGGGCAACCTCTATGTCCTCGACTACGGCGGCGAATGGCTGCACAACAAAAACGGCCGCCTCTTCAAAATCTCCTTCAGCGGCTGGAACCGCAAGCCCCGCATCAACCTCGATGCCGCCGAACGCTTCGCCAGCCTCAGCACCGAACACTCCTTCAAGGCCCAGGCAAGCGACCCCGAAGGCAGCGCCATCACCGCCACCTGGGACTTCGGCGACGGCCAGACCGCCAGCGGCCTCAACACCAGCCACCGCTACGCCAAGATCGGCCGCTACACCGTCAGCCTCAAAGTCACCGACACCGACGGCGTCAGCAACAGCCGCAGCCTCGTCGTCAACGCCGGCAACAACCGCCCCGAAATCACCTTCACCCAGGTGCCGAAATCCTTCGCCTGGGGCGATGAACTCAGCGTCGCCGCCAGCGCCAAGGACGCCGAGGACGGCGACCTGACGAAGGACATCGTCTTCAGCGCCGAATACGGCTTCCCCTCCGACCAGGAACCCCTGCATCCCCGTCTTCCCGGCCTCGATCCCGCCCTGCCAGGCACCGTCCTGATGGTTGCCAACGGCTGCATCGCCTGCCACACCACAAGCATCGCCGACGCCGGCCCGGCCTTCACCGCCATCGCCAAGCGCTACAAGGACGATCCCGAACGCGTCGCCAAGCTGACCTCATCCCTGCTCAAGGGCAGCGACGGCAAGAAGTGGAGCACCCACGCCCCCATGCCCGCCTTCGGCCACCTGCCCAAGGCCGACATCGAGCAACTGGTCGGCACCATCCTCTCCCTCGCCAGCGCCCGCAGCGTCGCCTTCGCCGTGGTCAACGGCAAGATCAAGGTGCCGCCGCAGGCGCCCGAAGGCCTGCCGGCCAATGCCAAGCTCCACCTCCGCGCCAGCGTCAGCGACCACGGCGCCGCCCCCCTCCCCTCGCTCAGCGCCAGCGTCAGCGCCGCCGTCGAAGGCGAGAAGCTCTCCCTGCTTAGCGGCCCTGTCACCAGCATCCCGCCCGAGGCCGCCGAGCTCAAGGGCCAGGGCATCCGGGTGATCGACGGCACCATTGGCTACACCGAGGATGCCAAACTCGAAGTTTTGTGGCAGGTCCAGGCCCCCGCCGAGGGCGACTACAGCCTCAGCCTCGAGCTCGCCAACCCCGTCACCGATGCAAACCGCGCCAGCCTCGACATCGACGGCCGGAAGATCGAGGTCGCTGTGCCAAAGACTGGTGGATGGCGCGACTTTCGCAAAGTCGAACTCGGCAAGGTTCACCTCGCCGCGGGACGCCATGTGTTGATCTTGCGGCCAGCGCAAAGCCAGGGACACCTCGCTGCCATCCGCAATCTCGAGCTGCAGCGGCAATGAGCTCCGCTCAACGCACCCGGTAAAGCCCCAGCTTCTTCTTGCGATACAGGATCGCATCGACCTTCTCCAGCTTCACCCTAAACTGAACTTCCCCCTGAGGTCTTAAGAATTGTCATTCCTCTGCAATGATTTGCAGAAAAATTATGAACTCAGCTTCTGGGAACAGGATGGGGTGATGCCGAGGAGGCGTAGGGCTTTTTCCTGGGTTTTGGTGTGCTTGGAAGTTTTGAC
>CAMCSH010000235.1 GCA_945877655.1 Lentisphaera araneosa HTCC2155
GGCTTTGTATTTGCTCTGCATTACTTTTCTCCGATGTCTGTCTTCTCTTGTTCGTTCAAGAGGACCACAAATCTAGTCGCAAGCGGGAAAAAGGCGAGATCGACCGCAAAAGAGCAAAAGAGCGGGGATTTTTTGTCCGTACCTCTTCAGACCCCCGCCGCAGGGACTGCTATGGCATCAGTGTGCGGCATCAAGGTCGGACCAGAGACCCAGCTCGCCAATCGCCACGCCAGGAGCTCCATGGTTGGCGCTGATGTCGAGGCGGTAGAATCGGTAGGCGCTGGTGTTGGGGATGTCATAGCTGTTCATCCGCATCCGATAGGGGAAGGCTTGATCGTTCTGGGAATCCAGTGTGGTCCAAGTGATGCCATCTTGCGACGCCTGGAATCTCCAGTTTTTCGGGCTCCGCTCGACCACATCGGCGCTGGTGATGGTGTAGCGCTTGACGACCTGCGCCTTGCCGGTGCCCAAGTCGTATTGAACCTAAAAACCGCAGCAGAGGAATGGAACCGGGTTGAAAGGTTGAAAGGTTGAAACGCAAGCACATGAACAACAGCAACAAGAGACGAATCTAAGAGCATCGCTCAGGTGTGGTGACGATACTGCCGAAGCTTTTCTTCATAGTCGTTCGTTGTTGCTGTTGCAGCTAATCCTTTCAACCTTTGAACCTTTCAACCTTTCAACTGCGGTTTTTAGGTTGATGACGACAATCTTCAGCTCGGCTTGTTTGGGGCGGACGTAGTGGAAGGCGAGTCCGGTGCCGTAGGCGCGGAAAACCAAGTCGAGTCGACGTCCCGAAGCGGCCGTCTCTTTCAGCTCAAGACTGAGCTCATTGTAGTGATCACGGATGGACTTGCGTTCGCCGCAAACCGGGGTCCATCACTCGTCATGAGTGGAGGCGGTCGAGCTGACGATGCTCAGCCCGCCGAAGGCGGCTTGCTTTTCCAATTCCAGACCGAGCTTGCCTTGCCAAGCCACTTGATAGACTGGCGTGCCGTCGGCCCGCACCGAGATGTTGGCGCGGAACTGGCCGTCGGGCGAAGTCAGTTGCAGCGCTTCGGCAGCGGCGAGGTTGAGGCCGAGGAGGTGGATGAGGAGGATTAGCATCTTCATGGTTTGGAGCCTGACTGGAATTCGATTTTGTGTTGGCTGACTTCGATCTGATCTTTGAGACGGATGTCGGCGGAGGAAGCGCCGACGAGGATGTCGAAGGCGCCGGGATTGACGACGAAGGCGTGGGCGGCTTCGTCCCAGAACGCGAGCTTGTCAGCGGGGAGCACGAAGCTGAGGCTGCGGGATTCGCCGGGATTGAGCGTGATGCGAGAGAAGCCGCGCAGCTCCTTGGATGGCCGTTTGACCCGGGGCTTGACTTCGTGAACATAGAGCTGGACGACCTCGTCGCCGACGCGATCGCCGGTGTTTTGCACATCGACATGCACCGTGATCGAGCCGCCTGCCGTGAGCTTTCTGTCGCTGCAACGGAGCTTGGAATAAGTGAAGCTGGTGTAGCTGAGCCCGTGGCCGAAGGGATAGAGCGGCGGGCTGTCCAGATACATGTAGGTGAAGCCCTGGGTGATGTCGTACTGATCACGAGGCGGCACCTGGGCTTCGGCGGCATAGACGGTGTGCGGCAGGCGTCCGGCAGGATTGACCTCGCCGAAGATGACGTCGGCGATGGCATGCCCGCCTTCTTCGCCGGGCCACCAGGCTTGCAGCATGGCCGAGATGTTCTGCTGCAGCCAGGGGACGGTCATGGGCCCGGCGCTCATTTGCACCACCACGGTGCGCGGATTGGCAGCGAAAACTGCCTTGACCAAGGCTTCCTGATTGCCGGGAAGTCCAAGCGAGCTGCGGTCGCGCTCCTCCTGTTCGATCTGCGCGTTGGTGCCGACAAAAACCACGGCGACATCGGCCAAAGCGGCGAGGTCGACGGCCTTCTTCAGCTCAGCCTCCTGGGCGCTTTTCGCCACGTCCGACAGCTTGGGCCGGGCGACGATGAAGGCGCCGGGGTGTGGAGGATTTCCGTGCCGGCGGCGGCGCGGTCCTTGAGCCCTTGCAAGGCGGTGATGACCTTGCCGGGTTTGCCGTTGTAATTGTTGAGCAGGACTTGATCGGCCAAGGGACCGAGGACGGCGATGCGGTGGATTTTGGCTTTATCGAGCGGCAGGAAATGCTGGCGGTTCTCGAGCAGGACGATGGATTGCCGGGCGGCTTTGAGGGCGACGGCGCGGTGGGCGGGACTATCGACGACATCCGGGGAGATTTTGCTGTAGGGACCGGACTCAAAGGGATCGAAATCGCCGAGCCGGAAGCGAACCGTCAAGACCCGTTTGAGGGCGTCGTTGAGGCGCGCTTCGCTGAGTTTTCCGGTGCGGACGGCGGCGGGGATGTGCACTTCGAATTCCTTATCGGAGAAGTCGCAGCCGGCCATTAGCGACTGGGCGACGGCATCGACATAGCTCATCCGGCCTTTTTCATGGCCTTCGACCATGGTTTTGACGCCGCCGAGATCGGAGACGACGAAGCCGGCGTGCTGCCATTCGTTCTTGAGCAGATCGGTGAGTAGCCAGCGATTGATGTTGTTGGGCGTGCCGTTGATGGCGTTATAGCTGGCCATCAGGGAGCAGGCCTGGCCTTCGACAACGGCGTCGCGCCAATGCGGCAGCCAATATTCGCGGAGCATGCGCTCGGAGACCGCTGCGCTCATTTTCAGCCGGTCGGCCTCGATGTTGTTGACTGCGAAATGCTTCAGCGTGGCGGCGAGCTTGAGGTGGCTGGGGGCCTCGCCCTGTAGGCCGCGGACATAGGCGACGGCCATGCGCCCGGTAAGGACGGGATCTTCGCCCCAGGCTTCGTGGTTGCGGCCCCAGTAGGGATTGCGTTCGATGTTGATCACTGGCGCCCGGTAGATCAGGCCCTTGTGTTCTCCCTTGGCCTTGGGGTCGAGGTGCCAGCCGTTGTAGATGGCGCGAGCTTCATCGGACAAGACGGTGGCGATTTCCTGCTGAACCAAGTCGGGATTCCAGGTTGCCGCCATGGCGATGCAGGTCGGGAAGAGGGTGGTCGGACGATCCCACTTGACGCCGTTGAGGCATTGGTTCCACTGATCGGCGCGGATGGGATGTGCATCCACCGTGACGGTGGAGCCGCGGTGGTTGAGGAGCGCGGCCTTCTGTTCCAGGCTGAGGTGGGCGATCAGGTCAGAGACGCGCCGCTCGACGGGCTGGGCCGGATCCATGTAGGGGGGCTCCGGGACTGCCGCTGCCAGGTTGAGACTGGCCAGCGCCAGGAAAATCCAGAGTAGCGGCTTCATGGCTTGGCCCCCTGTCCGGCAAGGGCCTGGACAGCTTTCTGGCTGAGGGCGCCGCGGTAAAGGCGGACTTCATCGAGACTGCCGGCGAGATGGATGCCGCTCTCGGATTGCCAGCGGCCGAGGTAGTTGTTGGCGGTCTTGCCGAACTGGAAGGGAGGGAAGTCGAGGCCGTCGTTCTGGCCTGCCGGAGCACCGTTGACGTAGAGGACGCCGGTTCGTCCGCGCAGGGTGATGGCGAGATGGACCCACTCGTTGACAGGAAGGGGCTTGTCGCCGGTGAATTCCTGGCGGTTGTAGCCGTACACCGTGGTGCCGCCGAAGGAGGGGAGGCTTTTGCCGTCGGCCGCGAGGAGCCAGAAATGGCGTCCGTCGCCGTCGCCGAAGTCGAAGACGGGGCTGTAGTTCTTGCGCTCGTTCAGCTTGACCCAGGCGGCGAAGGTGAAGTCGCCGAGCTCGGCTGCGATGCCCTTGGACAGGACCACATGGCCGGTGAGGCCGTCAAGTTGGACCGCCTCGCCCAGATGCCCGGGCGCCAGCTGCGCGCCGCCGGCGAGAGTGGCGTCTGCGTCCTGGCGGTTTTTGTCGAAGGACCATTGGGCGATGAGTTCGCCCTCGGTGAGGGTAGTGGCCCGGGCGAGGTTCGAATCCAGGGACTTGCCGCCGTTGGCGAAGAGACTGCGGACGCGATAGGTGTAATTGGCCGGGTTTTTGCCTGCGTCGGCATCGTCGTAGCCGAAGTCGCGGGGACCCAGAGTTGCGATCTTGGCGAAGGGGCCGGCGGGACTGGCAGCGCGAAGAATTTCATAGCCGCTGGCGCGGGCAGAGCCCCACCAGGCGAGGCGGGGAAGACCGCCGAACTCATGGATGCTGAGGCGTGGCGGAGCGCTCGGCGCCGGGTCTTGCGCGAAGGTCAAAGTGCCGCAGCCGAGGTAGAGGCCGTTGGACTCCGGACGCAGGCCCAGAACCCGTTCTTCGCACCAGGGTGCGGCGATGCCGAGGCGGTTGACGTAGTGATTGTAGACCAGCTCATAGCCGGTGCCGCCGTTGCCGCGGGCGATGCTGCTGATCACGGGCTGGATGCCCCATTTCCCCTTGGGGCCGGTGCCCCAGCAGTAGGCCTGGTACGGGACATCGTGGCCGAGGTTGTATTTGGCGGTGTATTCGGCACCGGCGAGGAAGCGGCAATCGGCGGCGGAGTAGAGGTCGACGCCTTGGCTCCAGGCGGTCTCGCAGACGGCGCCGAGCATGTCGACACCGAAGATGCCGTGGCCCTGGTCGCGACCAGCTTCCTGCCATTGGCCCATCTTGCCCGGGTGCAGGTAATAGATGGCGCGGCGCAGCTCGCCGTTGCCGGCGCCGTGCGCGAGATAATCGAGGCCTTCCTGGAAGATGTCGGGGCGGTCGCAGAAGACGCCGATGGAGAGGGTGCCGGCGAGGTTGCAGAGGTCCCAGTTGGCCCAGTAGTTGGTGATGGCGGCGCCGTTGTGCCGCAGGAAGAAGTCATGGCTCTTGGCGTAGTAGTGCTCGAGAAGCCAGCCTTGGAAATGCTTGATCTCCTCCGGTTTCCAGCCCGGATAGCTGCGCATGATCTCGCCGACATTGGCCCACATGTAGCCGTAGATGCCGGCGGCGAGGAAGCGGTCGGAATTGCCGCCCAGCTCGGTCATGGTGCCAGACCAGGCCTTGAGCAGTCCGATGCTGGTGTCGGCGTATTGGGTGTCGCCGGTGATCTTCCAACGCAGGGCGCAGAGGTAGGCGCGCTGGCATTCGTTGACCATCCGGCCGAAGTTCTGGCCGGCGCCGCCGCGGAGCACTTTGGTCAAGGGATGGGGCTCGAAGGACGCTTGGGAAAAACCATGGTCGGTCAGCTCCTTGAAGCCGCTGGTCCAGGGCTCCGCTTTATCGCGCAGCTTGGTCCGCATCCGCTCGAAGTCTTCTTCGGTGTGGAGCAGGCCGGGGTGGACAAAGGCCGCGGAAGGACGGCTGTGGGGAGCTGCAAACGGGGCCGGCAGGTAGTCGGCGCTCACCGGGAGCTGAGGCAATGAAGTCGAGGCGGGTGCCGCCGGTGAATGGCCTGCTTCCGGTCCGGGAAGCGCCGTGTCTTGAGGCGGATTCTTGCAGCCGGGTGAGCCGATCAGAATCATGATGGCGGCGAAGGCCGAAGCGCACTTGCCGCCCAGGCTTACGCTGGAGGCATGGGCTTTTTCGTCGCGTGAAATTATGCCATTCATGGATGGAGCTCTTCTGGTTATCGGATTGAGGTCAAGGCGGAGGTGTTTTGATTTAGGTCTTCGCCACGAAGTCATAGACGACGACGCGGTCCCACAAGGGAATGCACGCAGCCAGGAACTCGGCGTGTAAAGGGTGCTTGTCGTAGATGTCATGTTCGGCCAGATCGCGGAACAGGCAGCAGATGGAAAAGTCGTAGCTGGCATCGACCACTGGGCTGAGGGGCTGAATCGGCGTGCCGATGTGAATGCCGTGGCTGGAAGGAATTTCGGTTAGCGAATCCAGTTTCTGGCGAAAGAGTTCCGATTGCGCCGGAGTGAGTTCCGGCTTCAGCCAGAAGAAGACTTGATGAAAGAACATGGTGGCGGCCTTTGTGTTTTTTGGGGAGATTGAAGAGTTGCGGCGGTCAATGACCGAGGGGGTGAAGCGAGAAATCTTCGCGGACAACATTCAGACGTGACAAAGCGATTTTGAATTCCCGGGTGTGAGGAGCTTGATGATGCGCCTCGGCAGCAGCTTCGCTGCACCAGCTTTCGAGGACAGCAAAAACCCCGCGGCCCAAATCAAAAGCTTCGTAGCCGAGGCAGCCATCCTCGTCAAAAGCGGCGGGCGACAAAGCCGAGAGAGCGGCGGCGAATTCCGCCGCAGCTTCTTCCTGGGTCTTAAACAGTATCCATTTGCAGATCATGGCAGGCTCCCTCAGTCCGGTTGGTAGATCCCGTCCGAAATCTTCCCGGGCCCAAGAAATATAGCATAAATTATAGCTTATAAATGTTGAAATTTCTCCGCATGAATGTATTGTATCTAAGTCAAAGACAACGACTTGAAACAATTTTACGGAGCCAATCCATGTCCGACGACC
>CAMCSH010000236.1 GCA_945877655.1 Lentisphaera araneosa HTCC2155
GGGATCGCAAACCCAGGGTCATCGCCGATGCGGCTCGACCACTGGGCTACCATGTGTGACCCGCAAGGGGTCGAGCAACAGGACGACGTGTGTAAAACGTAAAATCTTGCACGGGGGTTCCCTGCATGTTGAATGAGGCGTCTTGGATACGCGTGGGCAGCGGAGGGGAAGCGTCATTCATGGTTCACCAGCCCTCCGCTCAAGTCTCAACTCTTAATTGACTACGAGCTCAAGCCCGCTTCAGCCAGAGCACCGACAGCGGCGGCAAATCCATCACGCCGGAGGCGGGCAGGCCGTGCTCGGGAGTGGCGACGGCCTGGACCGATTTCTGGTGGGCGCAGTGGCCGGAGCCGCCGAAGCGGCCTTCGTCGGTGTCGAGTAGAACCTTCCAGTTGCCGGCGGCGGGCAGGCCGAGGCGATAATTGCGGCGCGGTTCGGGGGTCAGGTTGCAGATGCACACCAAGGGAGTGCCGTCAGTGGCGATGCGTTGGAAGGAGATGATCGACTTCTCCCAGTCGGCGCAGTCGATCCAGGCAAAGCCGTCGTGGCTGAAGTCCTCGGTGTAGAGGGCGGGTTCGGCCTTGTAGACGGCATTGAGGGCAGCGGTGAGCTTGTGGATGCCGGCGTGCATCTCGTTGCGCAAGGTGGCCCAGTCGAGGCTGGTGTGGCTGTTCCATTCGTGCCACTGGGCGATCTCGGCGCCCATGAAGAGGAGCTTCTTGCCGGGGTGGGCGAACATGTAGGCGTAGAGGCATCGCAGGTTGGCGAATTTCTGCCAGGTGTCGCCGGGCATGCGGTTGATCAGGGAACCTTTGCCGTGCACCACTTCGTCGTGCGACAGGGGGAGGCAGAAGTTCTCGTGGAAGGCGTAGACGAGGGAGAATGTGACTTGGTTCTGGTGATACTTGCGGAAGACCGGGTCGATTCCGAAGTATTTCAGGGTGTCGTGCATCCAGCCCATGTTCCACTTCATGGTGTAGCCGAGGCCGCCGTCGTAGACCGGGCGAGACACCTTGGCGAAGGCGGTGGATTCTTCGGCGATGACCATACATCCCGGCGCTTCGCCGTGGCAAACTTCGTTGAGACGGCGCATGAAGGCGATGGCTTCGTAGTTCTCGCGGCCGCCGTGGATATTGGGACGCCAAGCGCCGTTTTCACGGGAGTAGTCGCGGTAGAGCATCGAGGCGACGGCGTCGACGCGCAGGCCGTCGATGTGGTATTCCTTCAGCCAGAAGAGGGCGGAGGCGAGGAGGAAGTTGGCGACTTCGGCGCGGCCGTAGTTGAAGATGTAGGTATTCCAGTCGGGGTGGTAACCTTCTTCCGGGTTGTCGTGCTCGTAGAGCGAGCTGCCGTCGAACTTGCCGAGGGCGAATTCATCGGTGGGGAAGTGGGCGGGAACCCAGTCGAGAATGACGCCGATGCCGTTCTGGTGGAGGTGATCGACGAACCAGGCGAAGTCCTCGGGAGTGCCGAAGCGCGAGGTCGGGGCGAAATAGCCGGTGGTCTGGTAGCCCCAGCTCAAGTCGAAGGGGTGTTCGGTGATCGGCATCAGTTCGATGTGAGTGAAGCCCTGGTCGCGGCAGTAGCGGGCGAGAGCGCGGCCGAGTTCGCGGTAGCCGGGGAATTCGCCGGGGCGAGAGGAGACGCCGGGGCCGCCCCAGGAACCGAGGTGGACTTCATAGATAGAGACTGGCGATTTCAGCGGCTCGGAAGCGGCGCGGGCCGTCATCCATTCGTCGTCGTTCCAACGGATCTTAGACAGGTCGCTGATGATGGCGGAGGTGCCGGGGCGGAGCTCGCAGGCGAGGGCGAGGGGATCCTGCTTGTGGATGACTTGGCCGGCGGCGGTGCGAATCTCGAATTTATAGTATTCGCCGGTGGCGAGACCGGGGATGAAGAGCTCCCACAGGCCGAGGCTGCCGATGAGCTTGCGCATCATGTGGCGACGGCCGTCCCAGGAGTTGAAGTTGCCGATCACCGAGACGCGGGCGGCGTTGGGGGCCCAAAGGACGCAACGGACGCCTTTGACGCCTTTGACTTCATGGAGACGGGCGCCGAGGACGTCGTAGAGGCGACGATGGTCGGCGGTGTTGATCAGGTGCAGATCGAAGCTGCTGAGAGTGGGCGCGAAGGAATAGGGGTCGTGACGGCGGACGCTGGTGGAACCGTAGCCGGAGATCAGCTCATAGTTGATCTCTTTGGCTTTGTCGGCCGGGCGGGAGAGGATGAAGAGTCCATCGGGGTGGACCTTGCTGAGCTCTTCGGGGCCGTGACCGAAGTCGGCGGCGACGGAGGTCGCATGGGGATCAAAAACGCGGAGAAGAGGTCCATTGTCATCGCTGTGCATGCCGAGGAGGTGATGAGGATCTTCTAGGCGACAAGACAGTAGAGCTTCGAGTTGAGCGTCTGACAGACCATGACCGGTGGCGGGGGCTGCGGGTGAGGCGGCTTTCGAGGACTTCTTCACGGTAGGAGACTCCGGTATTTTGCTTTCTTGCTCCGAGTATAGGCGCAAGGGCGAAAAATGGCGAGGGAGATTGCCGTGTGACACGGCGGCTTATGTCTAGAAAAATGATCTACTTGCGCAAAGCCCAGTAATTACAGCTGATTGTTGCTGGGCCCGCCGCACTCCGTGCGGTGTCGGCTGCTCCAGCTTTTTGGGCTGGGCTGCTTGGGCCGAAAAAACACAGCACGGAGTGCTGCGGTCCCGGCAATGCAGCTCATCAAGGAGTCTTGACTCCCCGCGCCGCTTCCGCCGCCTGGATCTTGTATTCCAGATTCTTCACGGCCGGTTGTTTGCGGAGATCGCGAAGAAGGTTGATCTGTTCCTTGCGGATCAAGGTGGCCAGTTCGACGATTTCGTCGACTTCCCGAAGAGCCTTCAATCGGGCGTCATGGAGCTGGCGTTCGAGCAGGGCTCGCGATTCAGTCCCCATGGTCTTGCCGAGGCGGGCGGCGAGACCGGCGACACCGGGCTGCTCGTCGACCAGGCTGGCGAGCTTGTTGTGCAAACTGAGAAGGCGACGGTGGCGCAGGCCGAGTTCGTCTTCGCCGCTGAGCAGCTGCGCTTCGGTGCGGCCCAATTCGTCGCGCAGGCGATCGAGATTGCTGTCGGTGCTCTGGATGGCGAGGCTGAGGATGAAGCTGAGCATGGCGGTGTCGCAGGGGTTCAGGATTGGGTGTTGTCGTCAGAAGCGCTGTTCCACAGGCGGGTGTAGCGGCCGCCGGCGGCGAGAAGGTCGTCGTGACGTCCCTGCTCGACGATGCGGCCTTGATCCATGACGAAGATGCAGTCGGCATCTTTCACCGTGGTCAGGCGGTGGGCAATGGCGATGATGGTGCGTCCGTCGCGATTCTGCAGAAGGGAGCGCTGCACCAGTTGCTCGGTCAGGTTGTCCAGGGCGCTGGTGGCTTCGTCGAGGATCAGGATGGGAGCGTTCTGCAAGAGAGCTCGAGCGATGGCGACGCGCTGACGCTGGCCACCGGAAAGCAGGGCGCCTTTGGCTCCGACCTGATAGTCGAAGCCTTCGCTTTTTTCGGCGATGAAGCCGCTGACTTCGGCACGCTCGGCGGCGGCGACGATGTCCGCCTCGCTCGCGCCTTCGGCACCGTAGGCGATGTTGTAGCGCACGCTGTCGCTGAACAAGGTGGTCACCTGATCGACGAAACTCATCAGGCGTCGGAGATCGGCGACGCGCATCTGGCGCAGGTCGATGCCGTCCATCTCGACCCGTCCCGAATCCGGATCGGCGAGGCGGGCGAGAAGGTTGACCAGGGTCGACTTGCCCGAGCCGGCTTCGCCGACGAAGGCGACGAAACTGCCCTTGGGGATGACCAGGCTGACTTGATTGAGGACGCATTTGTCGCCGTAGCTGAGGCTGACTTGATCAAGGCGGAGCTCGCGGTCGAAACTGGTCTTGGCGACGGCCTGCGGAGCCTCGGGAAGCTGATGCGGCAGGTCGATGATCTCGAAGACCCGTTCAGCGGCGGCGATGCCCTTGGTGATGTTGTTGGCGATCTTCGACATTTCTTTTATCGGCTGATAGGCCATCTGAGCGGCGAGACCGATCGGAAGCAGATCGAGAATGCTGAATTCAGGACGGCTGAGGACGAGGAAGACTAGGAAGCCACCGGTGAGACCGATGCAGACGAATTCCATCAAGGGATCCATGACCAGTTCGAGGCGGAGCGACTTCATCAACTGGCGAAAGAAGCTCAGGTTGCGATCATCGAAGCGCTGCTGCTCGAGGTTTTCGCGACCGGCAGTTTTGACGGTGCGGATGCAGGAGAGACTTTCCTGAAGACGGCCGCTGACTTCCGAGATGCCATCCATGGTTTTTTTCAGGCGGCGTTTGAGGCGGATATTGACCCAGAAGATCGGCAACAGGCAACAGGGCACGGCGACGATCAGCATCAGCATCAGCGACAGCATGTTTTCGTGGATCGCCATCCAGATGATGAAGCCGACGACGGCGACAATTTGCATCGGGCAGCGGATCAACTGACCGAGGTTTTCCGACACCGAATTCTGCATCATCGCGGTGTCGTTCATGGTCCGGCTCATCAGGCGACCGACATCTTTACTGGCATGCCATCCGAGGGGCTGGGCGACGAGGCGGCCGAAGACCTCGCGACGCAGGTCGTTGACCACCTTGTTGCCGACCCAACGCAAGCTGTATTTGGTCAGGTAATCGGCGCCGCATTTCAGCCCGTAGAAGAGGATCAGGAAGATGACGCCGATGAGCATGAGAACACCGCTCGGATGGAAGCCCGGCTTGTCGAGACGGAGGCCAAACCAGTCTTCGCCGATCTTGCGCAGGAGGGGGTACTCCTTGTAGTAGCCTTCGACCTTGTGAAGCATCTCCTCATCTGCGGCAACCGCACGTCGACCCACGATTTGGTCGCCGGGTTCGAGCTGGATCGGGCTTGAGGCGCCGTCCTTCTTCTTGGTCGAAACCGGCACATTAATTGTCTTGTCGCCGCGTTTGACTTGCAGTTCAAAAGCGTCGGGAGTTCCTGGCCCCTTGAGGGCGCTGACGGTCACCGTGACGCCGCGGAGAACTCCGAAAATCGAGCCGCCGGCGATCAGTCCGCAGATGATGCCAAGGAGAAGGCGGCCGCGATAGCGCAGAGCGTAGGAAAGCATGCGTTTGTAGACGCTGAATTTCCCTTGATTGACGCTCTTGCTGGCTTCGGACATGAATTCTCCACTTGCGGTCTGGCTTGAAAGGCCGCAATATAGAGCGGAACAGAAAATTCACCCGGGAGCCCTCAGATGCGCATCGTCTTCTTCATGGATCCGCTCAGCAGCATCCGCCCCGCCGGCGACACCTCCTTCGCACTGATGCTAGCCGCGCAGCGCCGCGGTCACGAAGTCTGGCACTGCCAGCGCTCTGGCCTCAGCCTCGAAAATAGCACGGTGCTGATGAAGGCCTCCCGTCTCGAAGTCGTCGACGAAGCCGCTCATCCCTGCCGCGTCGTCGAACAGCGGGTCTTGCGAGGCGCCGACATCGAAGCGTTGTGCATGCGCAGCGATCCGCCCTTCGACCAGGATTATCTCACCGATACCTGGCTGCTCGATTTTCTGCCGCCCTCCTGCGTCTTCCTCAACTCGCCCGCGGGCATCCGCAATGTCTCGGAAAAACTCTGGTGCCCGCGCTTCACCCATCTGGTGCCGCCGACCTTGATCACCGCCGACTTCGCCGACTTCGCCGACTTCCGGGCTGAACACGGCGACATCGTGATCAAACCGGTCGATGGCCACGCCGGCCGCGGCGTCTTCCTGATTCTTCGCGGCGACCGCAATGCCGCCGTCGCTTTTGAAACCTTGTCGAGCAACGGCAAGCGCCCGGTCATCCTGCAGGCGGCTCTGGAAGGAGCCAAGACCGGCGACAAGCGCATCCTGCTGCTCGCCGGAAATCCCATCGGCGCACTTCTGCGGGTTCACGGCGACAGCGATCACCGCAACAACTTTCGTGCCGGCGGCAAGCCGGTGCCCTGCGAGCTGGATGACGATGATCTGAGCATCTGCTCGGAGCTCAAACCCTGGCTGCAGAAACTCGGTCTCGACTTCGTCGGCATCGATGTCATCGGCGGTTATTTGATCGAGGTCAACGTCACCTCGCCGACTTGCATCCGCGAGATCAGCCGTCTCAGCGGGGAAGCCTTAGAAGATCAGGTGATCCGACATCTGGAAGAGAAGAAAGGCCAGATGACTTAAGACTCGGGCTTCAACCTAAAAACCGCAGTTGAAAGGTTGAAAGGTTCAAAGGTTGAAAGGTTGAAAGGTTCAAAGGTTGAAAGGTTCAAAGGTTGAAAGGTTCAAAGGTTGAAAGGTTCAAAGGTTGAAAGGTTCAA
>CAMCSH010000237.1 GCA_945877655.1 Lentisphaera araneosa HTCC2155
TGCTGAACTGCTATGTCGTTCCCGCCGCCTACCACCTGCTGTATTCGCGCCGCCCGCAAGACGCCCCGGCCCGAAGCGGCAAGGAAGATCAGCTGTTGCATTAGCCATTTTAAGATCGGTCCGATCAGTCGGAACCGACCGATCTTCACAAAAAACTCGCTCTCACCCCGAATACCAAAAAGGACGCCGCCATGAAATTCCTCGCCCTTCCCGCCGCCCTCGCCCTGCTCTTCTGCTCCTGCAAAGAAGAAGCCAAGCCGCAAGCCGCCACCGCTGAACACCACGACCACGACGGCCACGATCACGGCGGCCATGATCACGACGACCATGACCATGGCGCCCATGACGAAGGCGTCATCCTCGGCAACGTCGACATCGGCGGCATCAAGGTTGAAGTCGAAGGCCCGGCCAAGCTGCCGAGCAGCGGCTCTTTCCACGCCCACGTCAACGTGACAGCCGGCGCCACTGATGGCGTCCTGCGCATCTGGCATGGCGACGAAAAAGCCAGCAACACGGCCAAGACCTCGGGCAAACTCACTGCCGGCGATCAGCACCTGGACATCGAAGCCCCCAAGCCAGCTCAGCCCGGCGATGCCATCTGGATCGAAGTCGAAGCCACCGGCAAGTCGGCTCAACGCGCCTCGATCGGCGGCAAAGCCACTGCCGCGAGCCCCACGGCTCCCGCCGCCGCTGCGCCCGCCGCAAAAGCCACGACGGAATGCAGCGATCCCAATTGTGCCGACTGCAAAGCCAAGGCCGCGGCAGCCAAATAAGCTCTCCGCTGTTTTTTTCGATATCGCGATATCGGCTAGCTCATTCTTCATCCCCGGGATTCCCCCATGAAAAAGCTCACCCCCCTTGCCCTTCTCATGCTCGCCTCCTGCGCCTCTTACGAAGCGCAGCCGCTGGTCAATGCGGATCTACTGGTCGCCAATCAGAACCGCCAGGCGCCGATGCTGGAGGAAAAGGTTCTCCACTACCCTGAAGTCGCCCGTTTCGCCGCGATCAACGCGCCGGAATTGCGACGGGCGCAAGCCGAATACGAAGCCGCCGCCAAGCTCGCGGGAATCAAGACCCCCTGGCCCAATCCGGAGTTGGAACTGGCCCCGTCGATTTCCTACGGTCCCGGCGCTGACAAGCCCGGCACTCGTGGTCGCATCGGTGCCTTCGGCAGCCTGATGTTCAGCATCCCCCTCAACGGCCGGCTCGGGCTGCAGGACGAAGTCAATGCCGCCACCGCCGAAGCTTTGCGGATCAAGGCCCTCGCGATCCAGCGACGCGTCGCCTTCGAGCTGCGCCGGCTCTGGCGCGAACACGCCCTTGCCCGCCAGTCTGTCACCTTGAAACTCGAGCTCGCCGAATCCGCCGCCCAGGCCTTGATCGCCGCACGCCGCGCCAATGAGCAAGGCGTCGGATCCCGCCTCGACACCGGCATCGACGCGGTCGAAGCCGGCAATCTCCGCCGCGAAGCCGCCGCCGCGGAAATCGCCGCCGCCGACATCGCCGGCGAGCTCGCCACCCTCACCGGCCTGCCCTTGAGGCTCCTCGACCGCGCCGCGCCGCGTACGCCGCCAGACGCCGTGCTGCCGAAACGCGACGAATGGCCGGCCTTGATCGCCAACAACAACCCCGAATTGGCAAGCCTGCGCGCCGAATACGAAGTGGCGGAACGCCAGCTCCGCCTCGAAGTGGCGCTGCAATATCCCGACCTGAAGCTCGGCACCAGTGTCGACGGCATGGCCGGCGAACACAAGACCGACTACGCCTTGACCCTCGGCCTCAACTTGCCGATCTTCGACCGCAATCAGCAGGGCATTGCCGTCGCCGAGGCCCGGCGCACCCGTCTGCGTCTCGACTACGAGACCCGTCTCGGCGAACTGCTCAGCGAAGCCGATCGCCAGGCCCGTTGCCTGCGCGCCGCCCGTGCCTCGCTCGACTTCGCCCGTGCCAACCTGCCGCAGGTCCAGCTCAACCAGGACGACGCCCGCAAGAGCCGCGAAGCCGGCCTGATCGACATCATGCGCCAACTCGAGATTGAGCGCGGCACCCGCAAGGCCCGCCTCGCCGTCCTCGACGACGAACGCGAACGAGTGAAACGCCAGAACCAGCTCGAGCTCATCCTCGGAGTGAAGACTGCTGAAATGCCATGAGGCCAGTTGTTCCGCTTCCTTCCGGACAGGTTGTTGGAAACAGGGGGGCAGACCCCGATTAAGAACCCGGTCGCGCCTGTCATGGCAGCTTCAGTCATTAACCGTACTAGGAGAACAAGCATGAAACAGACCACAATGAACCTTGGCAGTCGGCTGGCCGCCACGAAAAAAACGCGCGGTTTCCGCAGTTGCATGATGCTCTGCGCCACAGCCTCCCTACTGGCAACAATGAGTTCGGCTCCCGCTGCTGAAGACAAATCGGCAACCGAAGACGGACAGAAGGCATTGGTTCTTGACGCAAGCTATGAGAAGCGGCCGATCGTGGAGGCGCCCCTATCCCCTGCGGGAGATAAGATCACGGCAACTAACCGCTCTCTGCAAATGAACGGGCGGTCAGCCTGCGTCCTGAAGGCCAGGAATCCTTTCTCAAATTCGAGCTGCGCGTCCTCGGCGCGATCGTCCACAGCGTCGACTTCAAGCGTCGGCACGGCTGAGGCCACGGCACTCGTAAAAATTCATCTAAATCCGTGATCGTTATAAGATTTGAAGTCGACATTCCATTCGGCGGTGCAACTGTCGGGAGGTTTGCTGTTCATAATAGTGCAGGGCAAGTCCCTTAATCACACAACAACCCCCGAGGTCATACCATGAAAGCAGTCCTGATCCCATTCCTCCTCTCCCTCGGCCTGCCTGTCTAGACCAAGCCTGCCGACTCGAACGAGGTTTTCACCGGATGAAGCCGGCGTCTCTTCGACCACGAAACCTTCAACGTCCCCGCAAGCATCGCCAAATAAAACGACAAACAAGGACCCCCATCATGATCTATCGCACCCTCATCCTGGCCACACTCCTCATCGGTTCCCTGCACGCCGAGGAAAAAAAACTCGACATCCGCGACGGCGACCGCGTGCTGCTCATCGGTGACGTGCTCATCGAGCGCGAGAACAACTACGGCTACCTTGAGGCGCGGATGCGGCGGGAGTTTGCCGGAAAGAACTTCGCGGTCCGGAACCTCGGCTACAGCGGAGACAGTCCGCTCGGCGCGTCGCGGGCGAGTTTTGATTCCGAGTCGAAGGGCGTGAACTATCTGAACGAGCAGCTCGCGGTGGTGAAGCCGACCGTGGCCATCATCGGTTACGGCATGGCGGCGAGTCTCGATGATCTCACCTATCGCAAAAATGATCCCGTGCTGAATCCCGATCCCGTCCGCTACGGCTTCGATCACAGTCCGGCGAAGTTCCGCCGCGACTTGCTAGCGCTCATGGACCTCATCACAAAGGCAAGCCCAGACGGAAATGTGCGATTCGTCTTTGTCGGCCCTGTCCGTCATGAGGATCTGCGGGCGACACGGCCCGGCCTGCCTGATCCGGCGGAGCATAATGCGCTGCTCTCGGAATATGAGAAAGTCATCGAACAGCTCGCCGCTGAGAGGAAATCACCCTTTGTGCGCGGTGAATGGCAGGGCGCGGGCGTGAATCTGGCGCAAGGCACTGACAACGGCATCCACCTCACGCCGCGCGGTTATCGTGCTCTTGCACAGAGTTTTGGCGCGCAGCTCGGCTGGAAGGCCGAGGCGGCAGACTGGGACGCGGAATCAGCGCAGCAGTTCACCTTGCGGGAGGCCATTCTGCGAAAGAACTCGCTCTTCTTTCACCGCAGCCGGCCAGCGAACTACACTTACATCTTCGGTTTCCGCAAAGGTGAGCAGGGGCGCAATGCGGTCGAGATTCCAAAGTTCGATCTCCTCGTAGACAAGGCCGAGGCCAACGTGATCGGCATCTCCGCAGGCAAGCCAAGCACGCTCGCGCCGGAGCCGGAGAGCGACACGAAGCTGCCCTCAGTGCCGCCGCTGCCGCACCCGGAGTTCACGCTCGGAGACGGTCTTCAAATGACTCTATTCGCGGAAAACCCGCTGATGGAAAAACCCGTTGGGATGAACTTCGACACGGCGGGCCGCTTGTGGGTCGCATCGTCGAACACCTATCCGCAGGTCAACCCCGATGACCTCCTCGCGCAGATGGAAGGCAACTCCACGAAGTTCGGCCCTTCCACGGGCAACGACCGGATCATCGTCCTCGAAGACACGAACCAGGACGGCGTGGCGGACGCCTCGCGCGTGGTTGCGGACAAATTACTCATCCCCTGTGGAGTAGCGCCAGACGACCGCGGCGGCTGCTTCGTCGGTGCCAGCACCGAGCTGCTGCTGCTCACCAAACCGGACGCAAAAGGCATGCTCTCCGAGCGGCGCATCGTGCTCAGCGGCTTCGGCACGGAGGACACGCACCACATTCTTCACGGCCTGCATTGGGGCATTGATGGGCGGCTCTACTTTCAGCAGACGATTTACATCCACTCCCACATCGAGACACCGTGGGGCCTCGTGCGCGCAAACTCGGGCGTCGCTTTCGCTTACGATCCGAACACGGAGCGGCTGGAAGTTCACTCCAAAGGCCTCGTGAACTGCTGGGGCCAGCAGGAGGACGCCGCCGGTCAAACCTTCCTCACCTCCGGCGCCGATGGCAATGGCATCAGCTGGAGCTTCCCTGGCGCGGTGCTGCCGCCCTCGGAAGGCGCACGCCGCACCATCTCCAGCATCAGCCCCGGCTCATATCCGAAGTTCTGCGGACTCGAAATTGTGAACAGCCCGCTCTTCGGCCCCGAGTGGCAGGGCAACGCCATCACGAATGATTTCCGCGCCCATCGCATCGTGCGCTTCGGCTTCACCGACCTCGCAAAGACCGAAAAGAAGTCCGGCTATGTCACCAGGGTGGAGCCCGATGTCGCGCGCAGCAGCGATGAGGCATTCCGCCCCGTCGCGCTGAGCATGGGCCCCGATGGCGGACTCTACGTGGCCGACTGGACAAACCCGATCATCAACCACGGCGAGGTGGATTTCCGCGACCCGCGCCGCGACAAGAAGCATGGTCGCATCTGGCGCATCGCACCGAAAGGTAGCAAGCCGATCGCGTGGGAAGCACTCGGCGGCAAACCGGTCGAAGCACTGCTCAACTCACTGCTCTCGCCGAACCGCTGGGAGTTCCAATCCGCACGCCGCGAACTTGCGAAAGTGCCCGTCGCTGATTTGCAGAAGGCTCTCACGGCCTGGGTGAAGGATGAAACGACACGCCGACACGCCGCATGGCTGTTGAGCGGTCGCACGAGCGATACCAAGCACCTCGCTGCCATGCTCGCGTCGAAGCAAAGCGAGAGCGACTCGGTGCAGGTCGCCCTGCGTGAGTTCGGCAAAACGCTGGGCAAGTTCGGCGGCACCGACATCAGCGCCATTGCACCCTTTGTGGACGCAAGCCAGCATCCACGCGTGCGACTTGAAGCCTTCCGCGCCCTTGCACGAGTGAGCACCTTTGAAAGTGCGGATGTGGTTTTGAAAAATCTCCCGGCAGATGCGAGTGACGACTTCCTCGACTTCGCGGCATGGATGAGTGTCAACGAACTCGCGCGTCCTTGGCTTGAAGAAATTGCCACCCATCCCGACAAGATAGTCGGGCGCGAAAAACAACTCACCGCACTCGCTGCCATCGCGGACCCGACCATCACCGCACCCTACGTGCAGCGGCTTTTCGCCGGGCGTGAGGTCGATGCCGCAGGCAGTGGACCGTGGATCGAACTCATCGGCAGATCCGGTGGCCAAACGGAGGTGAACAGCCTCGCGCAGGCATTCCTGGCCGAGGGCAAACTCCAGCCGGCCGCCCGTTTGCGTGCTGCAAGCGCCCTCGTCGAAGCCGCCAAGATTCGTCGTCTCCGCCCACAGGGTGATCTGAAAGCCTTGCTCCCGCTGGTGAAATCCAGCGACTCTTCACTGCGCAACGCCAGCGTCCGGCTCGCCGGCGAATGGAAACAGAGCGCTGCGATTGCCATGCTTGCAGAGTTCGCAGGCCATGCAGAAGACGAAACTCTCCGCCGCGAATCACTCGCTGCGCTGCGTTTGATCGGCGGCCCTCGCACCGTTGAGGAGTTGAAGAAACTCGTCGCAGCAGATCGTTCTGCGCCCGTTCGTCGCGATGCGCTGGTGCCGCTCGCGGCGCATGATAGTGAAGCCGCGTTGGCCGTGCTGCCTTCCATCATCGCGCAGACGACCGACAAGGATCAGTCGCTCGATCTCTGGCGTCAGCTCTTCCAGCAAGCGCCGTTTGCCACTCTCTTCGCGGCTCAGCTTCCCAAAG
>CAMCSH010000238.1 GCA_945877655.1 Lentisphaera araneosa HTCC2155
GGCTTTGCAGCGGGCGCGGGAGATGGCGACGTTGAGGCGTTCGAGTGAGAAGAGGAATTCACTGTCGCGGGGCATCGATTCGGCATCGCTGCAGGTCATCGAGAAGAGGACGACGTCGGCTTCGCGTCCCTGGAAGCGGTCGACGGTGCCGATCTGGTCGCTGAGGGAGGAGGGGAGGCGGGCGCGGAGCAGGGCTTCCTGGGCGCGGAAGGGGACGACGATCATCATCTGTTCCGGGGCGAGGCCGCGCTCGAGGAGGTGTCGGCAGAGGCGTTCGACTTCGGCGGCTTCTTCGGGGCAGGACTGCGAACGTCCGGCGTGAGGCAGGCTGAGCCAGACCAGTCCTTCGGGTCCGAGGGCGGGATCGTGAGGCGCCGTCTGAGGCAGCCGATGCAGGGCGGTGCTGGGGTGGGCTTTGAGGCGTCCGGCATAGACGCTGTGGCTGAGGAAGGCGGTGATTTCCGGGTTCATCCGCCAGGTCAGATCGAGGAATTCGCCGCGTTGGGCGGAGATCACCGCTTCACCGTTGGCGAAATGTTCAAGGCAGCTCAAGCCGCCGCCGGGGTGTTGCGCCATCGATACTTGCGGCAGCTGGCGCTGATCGCCGAGGATGACGATGTTTTTGGACAGTCGTCCGGCGGCTGCGGCCCAGGCGAGGGGGATCTGGCCCGCTTCGTCGATGATCAGCAGATCGAGGGCGCCGGGCGGCAGGCGGCAGAGCTGGTAGATGGTACCGGCGAGGAGGTGGTGGCGCTTGAAGTCGCGGCTGAGCGAGTCGACCATTTCGACCCCCGGGATGACATCGCGTCCTTCTCGATCGCGGGAGCGGACCAGCGACAGGTTGCGGACGCGGCGGGATTCGACCAGTTTTGACAAGCTGGAGCAGAAGTTGCCGATGGCTTTGTGGGAGGGCGCGAGGAGGCCGATGCGGCGTCGGTCGAGGATGGCTTCGAGGGCGATGCGGACGCCGACGTAGGTCTTGCCGGTGCCTGGCGGGCCTTGCACGGCGAGGCAGCCGCGGTCGAGGGCGAGGGCGCGGCGGACGATGCTGTCGCAGCGGCTGTCGCCTTCGGAGAGGCGTGGCGGCGGGCCACCGGGATCGGGCGGGGCTTCGCTGCGATTGAGCAGGGCGAGGGCGGCGGGCCAGGCTGCCGGCTGGCGGCAGAAGGATTGCAGCGCTTCGTCGACGGCGTCGGCGACATGGGAAGGTGCGGGCATGAGGATGGCGAGGGGCGGCAGGCCTTCGGCTGCGATATCGAGTTCGAGGCGGCGCAGGAGCGGGTCGAAGGCGAGGATGGCGGCGCGGCGCGGCGCGCGTTCGGGTGCGGCGCGGTCGAGGATTTCGAGGAGCTGGCCGCGGCGCAGTTTGGTTTCGCCGGTTTCCCAGCGGTAGACCGCCTGGCGATGGCCGGCTTCGAGGCGGGCGGAGGAGATGACTTCGCCATCCTGGGCGAGCTCTTCGGGAGTGGCGCGGCGGCGTTCGACGGCGGTGGCGCGGCTGCTGCGTTCTTCGCGTCGCTGATAGCCGCTGAGGGAATTGATTAATTCAAGGAGTTCCGGCGTCAGGCTCATGGAACGGGATTCCACAGGAGGACCTGGGACTCGAGATGACCGATCATCCGCTGCCAGAGGGCGGCGTGTTCGGGGCGGATCTGTCCCTGCTGGCTGAAGAAGGCGACGCCGGCGTCGGCAGCGGCCAAGGCTTGCCGGGCCCGGCAGGTTTCGGCGGGTGTCGGCGGCGGCTTGGCGACCAAGCTGGCGCAGAAGTTCATCAGAGTGCGGTCCGAGAAGTCGAGGAAAAGGACGCGTTGCGGCGAGCGCCAGGAGAATTCGAGGAGGCGGCCGAGCCAGACGCAGTGGAGGGCGGCAGTCAAGGGAGTGCTGCTGAGGCTCTGGTGGTGGAGGAAACGGGCGAGAGCGAGGCGTTTCCAGGCAGTCAATTCGAGGGCTTCGCGTCCGGGAGGCGGCGGCAGGCGGCCGGGGAGGAACTCTTCCGGCTCAAGCAGCTCGGAGGGCGATTGCGCCAGGCGTTGCTGCCAGTGGAAACGGTCGGCGGCGGGGAGGCGGCGGCTGAGTAGCCAGTCGCGCCAGAATCCGGCTTCGGGGAGGGCGGAGCACGAGGGGAGAGAGAGAGAGCTGTCCCAAGGCTCGCCGCGGCGGGCGGCGTCCTCTGCTTCGGCTTCCAACATGTGATCAGGGAGCGCTGTCGGCACGGGGGGTGAGCGTGATGATATTGCCATCGCGGCGGTAATCGACGCCTTCGGTGAGTTTGGTGCCGCCTTCGACCGAGATCTTGCCGAGCGAGGGATCGCGGCGGAGGGATGGAAAGTCCTGGAAGGAGGCGCTGTAGGCGACGATCTGCTTTAGTTCGCCGGAGGGGGAGAAGACGGAGTGGACGAAGAGCGAGGCTTTGACCTGGACGAGAGTGTGGATGGAGGAGAAGCCGTCGACGTCGTGGCCGATGTCGACGCCGTTGACGTGCGGGCCGAGGCGGTGAAGGCCGTAGACGAATTTATCGTCGGCGATTTTCAGGCAGAGGACGTCAGCGCCTCCCTGGGCGGGCTTGAAGATGAGCAGTTCATAATAGCGCTGCAGCACCTTGCGGGTGTCGAGCGGGTCGGTCATGCCGAAGTCGCGTTTTGACAGGGAGATGCCGGGGCTGATTTCGATGAGGCAGCTTTCCGAGGCGAATTTGAGTTTGAAGGCGGGGTGGGAGAGCTCGGCGGTCAGGGAGTATTTGCCGGTGTTGGACATCGGATAGTGTTCGTTGATGTTGAGGTCGAGCGTGCGGGTTTCGCCTGAGGCGAGGACGAGTCCGGCGATGGGGTTGAAGTCGTCTTTGAAGGCTTCGATCAGCTGTTTCTTTTCGTCGATGACGACGATGCGGAGTTTGGCGCCCGGGGTGTTTTTATCGAAGCGCAGCTGGGTGCCGCTGTTGTTGACGATGGTGATCTTGCCGCCGACCGGTTCGTAGCGGAGGTAGTTTTCGCGTTCGGTGGTGACACCGAGCTGGACTTGTGCGGCGAGATCGAGGCAGAAGAAGCAGGAAATCAGGAGGAGTAGCAGGCGCATGGTGGTGGGCTCCTTGAGGTGATGCGGCCCCACATTAATTCGACAAGCGCTGAATGACGAGGTTCGGGACGTAGTTAAATATTTCACCCGGCGCTTGACGATCTTTGGAGCGGCGATAAACTTGCGGCCCCTTGATACAACAACACAACCAGAAATCGGAGAGAACGCCATGGGCACCACTATCCCTGCGGGACTGACCTGGAGCAAAGTGCAAGAAATCGTCAACACCGACGGCCAGCACATTCTGCTTCTCAACCTGCGCAACCGCCGCACCAACAAGAAGCTTCGCAATGCCGGCGAAGTCGACAACCGCACCGTCTGGACGATCATCCTCCAGAGCGACCGGAAGAACTTCCAGCGCACCATGTATCGCAAGAACTTCCACTTCTCGGGCAGCGAAATCCTCAGCCTCAAAGCTGATGAGCGCATCGTCGCCCAACTGAACAACATTCTCGCCCAGTAAGCTAGAAGCGTTGCTCGACAAGCCCTCCGCCTTTGCGGGGGGCTTTTTTTGTGTGGATTGTCGTAAAAAACGACAGGCGGCCAGCTCCGGGCTGGACGGCGCCGATCAATGGACAGTGGCATGAAGTCTGCGAAATCGCCCAGTCAACTCGCCACTCTTAGGAGGATTTATGCGCATTCTCGTTGTCGACGATTCCATGATGAGCCGGATGATACTGATGAAGAACATCAGTGCGGCGGCGCCAGGCGCGGTGATCGACCAAGCCAGCAACGGCCAGCAAGGGGTCGACATGGTGCGCGTCTCGGTCGAGAAAAGCGCTCCATACAACATTGTTTTCCTCGATTGCCTGATGCCGGTGGTGGATGGCATTCAAGCGCTGCGTCAGATCCGGGTGATTGATCCGGATCGGCCGGTGGTGATGGTGACCGCCAACATCCAGAACAAGATCAAGGAAGAGGCCGAGGAGCTGAAGTGCATGGCCTTCCTCAACAAGACCGGGGACAGCGCGGCGATTGCCGCGCTTCTCAAGTCATTGGTGAGTGTATGAGCCGCGCGCTGACCGAGATCGAAGTCGACATTTTGGCGGAATCGATGAACATCGGGGTCGGTCAGGCGGCGTCGACTTTGAGCATGCTGACCAGCCGCAAGATCGAGATCCAGATGCACCGGGTGAAGGTGGTCTACGCGGCGGGTTTACAAGAGCTTTTGGGTGGGTGCTCGCCGGGTTGGCACAGTTGCATTCTGCAGAGATTCCGCGGCCCGTTCAGCGGCGAGGGCATCTGTGTTTTTAGCGTCGATCCGATCGAATGGGTGGAGTTGATCATGGCGGGGCAGGAGTTGCCGGTCGATGTCGAATCCCGCAATGACATTCTGCTGGAGATGGGAAACATCTTGAACTCGAATCTGATCGGCTCGGTGATGAACATTCTCGGCCTATGTGTGGAATTCGATCTGCCTCGCTATTTCCGCAACAACAACTGCTCGGTGTTTGATGTCGAGCTGCAAGTCGTCGGCGACGGTGATGTTCAGCTCATGCTTTGCACTCCAATCGGACTGACGGCGGGTGGGCGCAGTCTCGAGATGATGCTGGTGCTTGAGGGCGCCGGGCTGCAATATTTCACAGACATGTTCGAGCGGCAGTTCGGGCCTCAGACAGCGAAGAAGAGCTGAGCATCGTTTCTGAGTGAAGCTTGTCAGCCACGGGGAGCCGTGGTTTTGTCGTTTTTAGAGGCAGGCTTATTTGATCGCTTTGAGAACGAAGCGGTGTGGAGCCGGGTTCCCTTCGATCGTGGTGGAGAAATCGCGTGCCATGGCGTCCTGGAAGGAGGCGAAAGGCATCCACTCGGTGCTGCGCTGTTCTTCGGCGGTGCAACGGGTCCAGTGGATCAGGGTGGCGTCGCGGAAGCGCGTCCGTCGCATCCAGGCGAGGGCGCAATCGCGGGTGGGCAGGAAGGAGCAGCCTTTCATTCGGGCGTAGGGGCCTTCCGGGAAAAAGGCGCTGGTTCCTTCGCCCTCGATGCCGATGCCTTCAAAGATCAGCGTGCCGCCGGGCTTCAGGGCCTTGTGCAGCAGTTTGAGGAGGCTGAGGGGCTCGTCGTGATGGTAGTGGATGCCCATGCACAGGATCAGATCGAAGCACTCGGGGAAGGCAGGCAGGGCTTCAAAACCAGCAGGCTCGTTGAGGACGGGGAGAGGCGGAATGAGGCGGGCGAGAGCTTCGTATTGGAGACGATAGGGGGCATGGGGTTCGAGGCCAAGGACGAGGCGTGGCTGGCCGGCGGCAAGGCGGAAGAGGGTGTAGCCGTTGTTGCAGCCGACATCGCAGATCAAGGCGTCTTTTAAAGGCGGAAGAAAGGGCGCGATGCGATCCCATTTCCAATTCGAGCGCCATTCGGCATCGATCAGGTCGCCGCAGATCGAGAAGGGGCCTTTGCGCCAGGGCAGCAGTTCCTTCAGGTGAGCCATGAGTCCGGCATGAGCCGCTTCATCCAGATCCGGGGCGGCGCCGAGTCGCACGGCGTCGGCATCAAGATCGAAATGCGGCGAACGCAATTCGGGGATGGCCTCGAGAGCGCGGAGCAGCTTGGGGTCGGCGGGCCGGGCGGCGGCGCGGGCGGCGAGCAGGGCAGCGCGACCGGAGGCGGGGAGCTGATCAAGGAGAGCGATCACAGGTCGATGCCGGAGACTTTGATCATGACGAAGAATTCGGCCTTGCCGATGATGTCGGTGCCGTCGTTGGGGAAGATGTGCTTGTAGGCGCTCGGGGGGACGCGGAAGGTCATGCCTTGGCCGATCACTTCGAGGTAGCCGGGATCGACGATGGAGGCTCGACCGAAGAGGGTTTTGAAGTCGAACTGGGCATTTTCCTCGTCGCGGGTCCGGCCGAAGGCATCTTCGTTTTGCAGCTTGCAGAAGACGACGCAGATGGTTCGGCCTTCCAAGTAATTGAGATTTCGGGACATCGGCTGGCTCCTGCGGATTGAGGGAATTGAGGGCGAAGTTAATCCTTGAGGAGAGTTTTTCAGTCGCGGTCTTGAACTCTAGCCAATTTCCGATTTCTCGGGCAAAGACTTTGGAACAGCGTCATTGTCCGGGTATCCTATGACGCCACGCTTGTTACTTAAGGACCGGGTCTTCGCAGACTTCGTCGAGGACGCGGGCGAGGCCCCAGTCGCAGACCAGGACTTCGCCGTGGGCGCTGACCTCGATGTTGGCCGGCTTGAGGTCGAGATGGATGATGCCGTGCTGATGGGCGTAGGCCATGGCCTCGCAGATACGGCAGAAGATGTT